>DASPIO010000382.1:0-172805 GCA_035629155.1 Azospirillum sp.
ATGACCGTGCAGGGGGCCGGCGGCGGGCGCCTGCTGGGCCTGCCGGGCGGCGCCAACACGGCGGTGCTCGGCAACACGGCGGCCGGCATCGGCAACAAGGCGGTGCAGCAGGGCATGGTCTTCCAGGGCGCCGGCTTCGGCGCCTCCAACCTGCTCAGCGGCCAGAACACCGCCGCCGGCATCGGCAACTTCGCCGGCCAGAGCCTGTTCTCCGTCCAGCGCTGATCCCCCAACCCCAACCGCACCCCTCCGGACGCTCGGCTTCCGGAGGGGTGTTCTTGTGTCTGGATGATACTGATTAAGGAGTTTGCTTCTCTATCTGCCCAACCGCCTCGGGCATGCCGTCGCTCCACCCTCGTGCCGGGTGTCACCCAACGCGGGACTCGTTTATCGCTGTCGGGCAAATCAGACGAAAGCCCTGAACCGGACGTTTTGGCCGGCTGACGAGAAGCGTTATTTATTCGAGCACAATGAACGAGCAGAAGCCAAGATACCACATACCCCCACCCCTACACGCCGGCTTTCCGGGATCGCCGGACGCTCGATGATGGCGTCCGGGGACCGACGCCCAGCACCTCGCGTCGCCCGCCGCTGTTGACGGCCACGGCAACGCGATCGTTGGCGACAACCGCCTGATCGACGACACGGTCGGCCGGGAGCAGGGACAGCAGCGATTTGGACAAGGGAGCCCGAGTGCAGAGAGGGATGCGGTTCCCTCCATGTGAACACTGTCCTCCTACGACACCCCCGGCTGCACCGGGAATGCGGTTGGACCAGTTCCTCATGTCACCCGACAAGAGGATTCCCCTATTCATGGACGAACACGGGCAATTGTGGGCCGGGCACCATGTCCTGCGCCTCAGGCAGGATCAAGAGTTCCATCTGACTCGTCCCCGCCGACGAGCGAAACGCCGGGTGGACGAGCCAAACGGCTTCATCCCCGGCCATCAACCTCCATCCCGCGGCCGCGGCCGCCTCGGAAAGGCGGCATGAACGGCCAGTCTCGCGCGGCAACAAGATACGGATGAATTCCGGCCCGGCGGCGGGCGGCGGGCGGCGGGCGCCCAGTTCCGCCAGGAAACGGTCCCACGCGAGGATGGAATCGTCCTTCGCCGGAAAGGCCCGCCCGCCCGCCTCCACGTGAACCACGACGGGCGATGGTGGCGGCGAGCCGCCGTTTCCCAGCCGGCGCGGCGGGGCCGGAGGACCTGCGGACCACTCGTAAGGCGGGTCGGCAAGGGATTCCAGGAGCAGGTAAAGGACCAACTCGTGGTCGGGGTGATCGGACCAGAGTGCCGCGACGGCGTCGCGTGTGGGTGTCCACCACGGCCCCGTGGCCGGGGGATCGCGCAGCGCCGCCAGCGCCCCGCTGCCCAATGGACAGGGTTTGCCGGGATTGGGGTTGAGACTGGCCGTCCACACCGCCCCGAACCGGCTGCCCAGCAGTAGCACGGCTGCCGGCATGCCGGGATCGTCGTGGAGGCGCATCAGCCTGCCGACCAGCACGTCCAGCCGTTCGACGGCCGGCCGGGGAATCGCTTCGAGCACGTAGACGGACAGCGTCGGCGGCACGGACTCCAGCATCAGCCGCAACACCACGTCGGGGGACCGGTTGTGCCAGCGGAGGGTCAGGCGGTGAGGCATGTGTCGGTCGCCGCGGTTGTGCGTGGGGGATCGTCGACGCGCAGGGCGTCGGCGGATTCGGAGAGCGCCCGGTACAGGTCGCCCGGCGCGTGCAGGCGCACGACCGCATGCCCGCGGTGTTCCGGCGGGCCGCCCAGGATCCTGCCATCCGGCATCCAGACCGCCAGAACGGGTGGCGTGCCCTCCCACCAGTCGGCGGCCCTCCGCCGCGCCGGGGTGAAGACGAGACGCAGCGCCTGAACCAGCCATTGCCATCGGGTGAGCGTCGCCGCGCCACGCAATGGCATGGTGTCGAAGGGACATTCGACCGAGGAAAGGGCGACCTCCACGTCGTTCCACCGGTCCGCACCGTGGTTGGCCGGCGCGGCCGCCGGGACGACGGCCACCACGGCATCGAAATCCCCGGCCCAGACGGTACCCTTGCCGGGATCGTGGAACGGCATCATCGCCGGAACGGCGGCTCCACCAGGGGCCGGCAACTCGCCCGCCATCCTCGGCGTGGAGCCATCCGCCGGGACGTACCGCGGTTCGATCCGGAAGGCGCGTGCGATCTCGCCCCGGCGGCGCGGATCGAGCATCACGAACAGCACCCGCGGCCGGGTCCTGCGCCGCTTCGCCAGCCGGCGCCGGACGCCCGTGCGAACCGCTTCCGGCGAGACCGGTTCGGTGGTCCGGTACAGCTTGCCGCACAGGTCGCACAAAACCCATCGCGGATGTTTCAGCGTCGGCCACGTCCGCAAGCGGCCGGGAAGCTCCCCCTGCTTCCGCTCGACGCAATGGGGACAGTCGAACTCCACGTCCCAGTCGCCCGGACCGACGCCGCGGTCCTTCGCCCACGCGGCCCATTCGTTCCTCACCCGGGAAAGACGAGCCCAGAGCACGGCCTCCAGGAACTGGATCCAGATCCAGGCCGCGTTCACCGCGACACTCACCCGGTAGAGGACGCGTCGAGCTGTGCCGTCCCCAGGCTGCCGGCCGAGCGGGCGGGCCCCCAGTACCGCAAGGAAGAAAGGCACCAGCAGCACGTATTGCAGCCATTGCAGATCGCTGCCATTGCTGACGATCCACCCGATGGCGGTGCCCAGGACGACGACAAAGACCGACGAGAAGCTGGCGCTACGCTCCGGCGGTCCGCCATGGGCCAGAATGGCCATCATGGCCACGAGGCCGACCATCGGCAAACCGTCCAGCCCGGACGTCGCGGACACCGAGAGGGTGCTGATGAACATCGTCGCGAGCCAGAGAAACCACTTCCGTTGAAAACGCGCGTTGACCTTGACCCTCTGGGCGAAATGCGCATCGTCCGCCGACTCGCCGAGCCATCGGGCCAGCAGTTTCAGGACGTCCCGGTTCATCCAGGGATGCGGGGGCGGGGCGTCGGTCGTCATGCCGAACTCCCCACGATGGCGCGCATCGCCGCCGACCAGGACGCCAGCCCGATGGGGGACCCGTCGGCGCCCACCGCCGCGAAGACGACCGAATGCGCGATCCCGAAACGACGCAGCGGCTCGCCCATATCCTCAAGCCGGGCCGAACGCCCCACGTAGAGTGCGACAAGCTGGGCGGCCTTCCTCGGATCGTGATACGCCACGTCCTGCGGACGGGCCGCACCGCTTCCCAGCCGGCGGAACAAGACCTCCTGGTCGAGCAGGCATAGGCAGACCCGCAGGGAACCGTCGGCTCCGCATTCCCCCAAGGCCGCCGCAAGCGCCTGAACGCGCGCGATCAGGGACTTGCGCGCCTCCCTGTCCAGGGCATCCGCGGCAGGGACCAGCAGCACCAGGCCATCGGCCCGGGCCAGGCGTTCGACGGCCGGCGCGGTGCAGGGCCGGTCCGCCATCCCTTTGCGGTCCAGCTCGTCGAGCGTCCAGCCATGAAGGTGCAGGCGACAGCCCCAGTCTCCCGCCCTGGCGGGCAGCCCGAAGACCAGCGGGGGACGGACGCCGTTCCTCATCGGTGGCAACGGCAGGGCGCCCGGGGCGGTGCGCGACTCCCGCCAAATGCGCCAGGTCTCGGGCGTCATCGGGCGCAACGCGGGGTGGAGGGGCCGGGCGCCGGGACGGCACACGGCGGAGGCGAGGGCCGCGAGCCCGGCGTGCAGCGTGGTCGGCCGCCGGTCGAGCGCGATCAGCACTTCATGGCGCAAACGGTCGGCCGGCATGCCGACGGGATGCGTCAGCGGCTGTCCGCAGCCGGCCGGCTCGACCTGGGTCAGCACCTCCATGCAGCCGGAATCCGCGTTGGGGCAGCGCCAGGCCTGCTGCAGCGGGCGGGAGCCGGCGTCGGTGAGGCCGGAGCGCCCGAAGGCCTTCGGGCCGCGGGCGTCGTGTCGGCATGCGCCTGGGCACGGCACGGCAAGGGCATCGCGCGGCAGCAGCGCCAGGCAGGTCGGACAGCGCAGCGGGTCGGCGGACGCCGCTTTCCCGTGCCGTCCGCTCCCGGCCTTCCGATCCGTTCCGTCAGCGGTCATCGCACGGAAGCACAAGAAAGGCGGCGCCGCGTCCGCTGGCCATGCAGCCGCGTTCGCGTCTGCATATCCACTCCGGGTCGGGATGGATCAGAACGCGCTCGGCCCGGGGTGGGTGGGCATCGGGCAGGTGCCGGTCCGGCGCGGCGAACCAGTGGTCCCGATCATGGTCGAAGCTCAGCAGGGCATAGCTCCAATCGGACCAGCGCGTGGCGGTCCAGACCGGCGAGCCCTGTGGCCTCAGAGCACTGGCGAACAGCCAGCAGATCAATTCCGCCTGGGTTTCGTCGGCCAGGGCCCCTGCGGCCAGACGGCAGAAGACATCGGCTTCGCACCATGCCAGCCGGTCGGGAACGCTTACGCCCCGATGGTCGCCCTCCGGCAAGGCGGGGCCCAGGATGTCTTCAGGCCGCCGCAGCGGGGTGCCCGGATTGGCGCGCCGCACGCCGTCGTAGCGCCCGTCGATGCAGACGTCGCGCAGCAGGGCAACCGTCAGATAGGGCAGCGGCACCAGATCACCGGCGTCCGTCTTCCGGCACGGCACGGCGAAGGGCGGACACCGGCGCCAGTGCGGGCGCCGGTGTGGGTCCATCTGGTGCCCCACCTCCACCCAGCCATCCCGCGGCTCGACGATGAGGATCTTGCCGTGCACAGGGTGGTCGGCATGCCGGAATCCGTGAGCGCTTCCGGCGTCCGGTGCCAGTGCGAGGGAATTCATCGGCCGTCCCCCGGCGGCTCGTTGTGGACGAGCCGCACTTCAATCCGGCGGTTCCGCCTCCGAAAGGCGCCCTCATCTTCCCCTGGTTCGCGGCTGAGCGGTTCCTGCTCACCGACGCCGATGGGATAGATGCGCAGCTCTCGGGCATTCTGGCGCGCAAGAATGTCCCCGTACTTTTCGGGCGCCCGTTTGAAGGCGGCGATCAGCCCCTGGCGGAACCAGTCCGCGCGCAGAAGGGAAAGCTGCACGTTGTCGCGGGCGCCGTTTTCGGCGCATCCCTTCTCGCCGACGGCAACGTCGTCGGTATGCCCGAGTATGTCGACGCGGTTGTAGAAACGCTTGGCCAGTTTGTCCGCCGTCTCGCGCGCCAACTCGTCGAAACGCGCCTCGACATCCGCCTTGGGCATCTCCCGTTCGGGAACGAGGTCCGGCACCTTCGGCATCGTCGAGCATTTCTTGAATTCGAACTGCTTGTCGCGGTCGCCGAACGTCTCGGGCTGCCGGGCGACGCACGTCGAAAGCAGCGCGGCGCGTGCGCGGCGGCGGCCCTCGACGGCGAGCAGCGCCGCAAGGCCCACGCCGGTCTTCGCCATTACCTGCTCCGCATCCGGGTGGCACAGGCCGGCGAGCGGCGCCGGACGGAAGGACGGCTCGGTGTCGACCTCCGGGATCGGCTGGGGGCAGTTGCGGCCGATCCACGCGTCGTAGGCCCGGACCTCCCGTTCGGCATCGGCATGCCACGCCTTCAGCGCTCTCGCCACCGTGTCGGTCCCGCCGTCGGCCAGCGGATCGCAGCGGCCTTGCGGAAGCATGGCGACGCAGGCCTTCATGCCGCGCAGGGCGGCGTCGCGCAAAGCGACCTGCAGGAGCAGGTCCTGGCGCGAAACCCCGGCCGACGCCATAAGCTTGCCCAGTTCCACCGGGCAGACGTCGGTCAGCGACTGCGGCAGGACCAACACGGGCGCCGGGTCCACCCTATCCGCAACGGACAGCCCGCATCGGGTCCAGGCGATCTCTCGCAGTTGTCTGGCCTCGAGGACGATGGCGCTGCGGAACTGCCGGAGTTCGTCCACATAGGCCGCGACGTCCGCACTCCGGAGGGTACGGCACGTCGGTTCCGGTGCGGTGCCGGCGCACAGGGCCATTTCCGCGTTCACCAGGTCGCGGTCGGCGGCCAGCCGCCGCAGACCGTCCATGTCGACGCCGGCGCGCGCCAGCACCGCGTCGCGGCTGGGCCGGCAAAGCCCGGCGAGGGGAAGGGGCACCACATCGTCGCCGGGCGTCCTGTCGAGAGGGACGGACGTGCGTCCGCACCGCATGGCCAGCAGGTGGCGGCGCTCCTCGATCTCGCCGCGGATGCGCTCCGACCATTCTCGCGCAGCCTGCGCCTTTTCATCCAACAGCGGTTCCGCAACCACCGTGCATTCGGACTGCGCAGAGGTCTTGGCCGCGATCATCAGGGAGATCGTCATGATCAGCACGATCGGGCCGAGAATCGCCATGGCCACGTCGGCAAAGGCGACCTCGTCGACCCGGCCGGTGGAGCGGCGACGCATCACGACGCCTCCACGCGCAGGCCGGAACGCACGGACAGGGCGCCGGAAGCGTCGCGCAACGCCCGAAGCGTCGACAGCAGGTCGTCCGGCGTCCCATCGCCCAACTGAAGGCGGCGCAACAGTTCCATCCGATCCAGCAGCGCGTCGAGCTTGTGGGTCATGGCGTGGAGGGCGTTCTGCAGGTCTGCCGTCCGCGCGCTGTCGCTCGCGGCCATCTCACGCACCGCGTCCAGTGTGCCGTTGCGGATTCCGAGGCTGTCCTGGTGAAGGCATTCGAGCTTGTCCGCCATGTCGCGACGTTGCTGGTGCACTTCGTCGAGAATGCCGGTGACGGCTTGCAGGATCGTCTCGTGCGCGCCGATTCGTTCGCGAAGCTGGTCCGAGAACGCGTCCATGCGATCCGCGAAGCACGCGGCCGACCTGTCGAGCCGGTCACCCATCGCCTGGGCGTGGGCCGACAGGCTGTCGGCGTTGTGCTTCGCCGCCGCTCCGAGGTCGGCGGCCATGGCCTGTGCCTGCTTGCCCAGTTCCGAGGGAAAGGCGTGGACCTCGGTGAGCAGCATACGGATGCTGTCGGTGAGCGGGCCCGCGGCCTTCACGAACGCCTCGGTCGCCGCCCGCCATTCCGCCGCCGCCGTGCGCCAGTCCTGCTGGCCTGCCGCTATGGAAGCGAAGATGGCCTGACTGGTCTCGGCCGCCTGGTTCACCGCGTTCATCAGGGCGGCCGCGGCCACCGCGAGCCGGTCGGCGACCGCCTTCGATTGGCCCACGAAGGCGCGGACGGCCTCTGCGGTCTCCTTCATTCCCTGGACGGTGCCGGCCAGAAGTTCGACACTTTGGGCTGACAGATCCACCGTCGCACGCCCGGTGGTCGGAAACAGGCACGCCAACCCGCCCTGCACCGCGTCCAAGAACGCCCGCATCGACAATTCGTACTCCTCGTCACACAAATCCATGACGAATCGGCCGACGAGGTAGAAGACATAGGCGAACAGGCTCGTCCAGAAGGCGGTCCCAAGCCCCTGCATGACGTTGGGCAAATGATCGAAGAGATCCGGCCCGCTGCTGTGCTTTGCAAAATTCCGGAAGTTCTCGCTGTCGAGAAACGTGATCAGGCCGAAGAACGTGCCGATGATGCCGATGAAGAGCAGCGCGGCGACGAGCGTGTGATCGAGCGCCCTCAGGTCCGGCGCCTCTCCCGGGCCGGTGTCGTGCTGGGCGAGCGCCCGGCCGATCAATTCGAATCCCGGCGGGGAGGGGTTGGTCGACGTGTGAAAGTCGATGAGCCGCCGCAACGTTGCGATTCGGCGTTCGAAGGCCCCCCCGCCCAGACCCTTGGCTTGTGCGGCGATCATGGACAGCGCCGCACGGACCGCGTCGATGTTCGGCCCGTCCTTCGCGCCGGCGAGCGCGTTCTGGAGCCCGTCGCCGCTCAACTCCCTTTCCGCGCAGGCAACGATCAGGCGCCATCGGCGCATTTTGATGAACGTCAGCGTCCACAGCGCCAGGAAAAGTGCGGCGGTCACCGCCAGGAAGATGTTGTCCGGGCTGCGGTGGATCAGCTCCGCCATCCGGTCGCCGAGCAGCCGATACGCCAGGACCAGCATCAGCAGACCGGCGACCGGAAGGGTCGCGGCGTGCAGCCTCGCCCTGAGAAGCTTCGCGGAATGCAAGCGGAGAAGGACGGTCATGGCGCGCCACCCGACGAAATCGACAGAGCTGTCGCGCGCATCATCAATATTATGAGGCAAAATTCTACGTGCTGAAATGAATGCGTTCGTATGTATTGCATCAATTTCGCCCCTAATCTCGCGCTATTGCAATCTTATACTCGCGCGGTGTAAATATGTTCGCAACAGTTTTCGGAAAAATGGAGCGCGCACCCCCATGTCCGCTTTTTCTCCAGGCACGTTGCGCGCTCGGCCGGTTCGTGAAAGCCGTGGCGCGCAGAGAAGCGGGCAGCCATGAGCACCTGTCCTCACACTTTCGAGCCGCACCCCCATGATTACCGCCCGACACGCGGTGCCGCCGGCATCTGCGACGAGTGCAAGGGGCCTGTGCATGTCTGTCCCCTCTGCGGGGCGCTCAACCGCCGGGCCGCCCGTTTCTGCGTGGAGTGCGGACAGCACGCGCGGCCACCGCTGCCAAAGCCGGTCTTGCATTCCGCCGGACAGGTGCGGGAAGCGCTTCGCTTGGCCACGGACCACAACCAGCGGCTGGGTCGCGTGCTTGAGTTGCCGGGCGGCTGGCGGCCGTTCTTCTGGCAGGCGGGGCCGGCCGGCGTCTTCGTTTTCAGCCACCAGGACGCCGACGGCCCGACGCGGCTCGACCTGTTGGAAGGCTATACGCTCCATGCCGGGCGGCGGCGCTCGCTCGCCGAGGATCTGCCGCCGGCACAGCGCTGGCTTTCGCCACCGCTGACGAGCGAATGGGGGGTGTTCCTCGCCGGTTCGGACGCGTTGCACGTGCTTCGCGCCCACGGCGGGCCGCATCCGTTCGAACGCGTGGTGTGGTGCCCGCCGGCTGGGCAATCCATCCGCGCGGCCGGCGCGATGCACGACGGCGGCGTCCTTGTCCTGGCGACCGCGCCGGGCGGAGAGGCGAGCCTGACCGCCGTCAACGGCCAGGATGGGGCTGGAACCGGCCTGTGGACCGGAACCATGGACCTTGCCGCCGAGCAGGGGGTTTGGCTCGGCTCCCTCGAAGATGGTTCGCTCTGGCTGGTTGCCGGCGGCACGCGGTGGTTGATCGATCCGTCCACCGGCAGGTCGGAGACCGTCGCGCTGGGACTCATGCGGCCTACCCCCGCGTTCTGGCACCGGCGCCTTGCGGAGGACCTGTTCGAGCCTGAGCCCATTCGGGCGGAGGGACGCCGGGACGGAAGCGCCGCCGTGGCCGTGCCGGGGCAAGACAGGGGGATCGTCGTTGTCCGGCTGGCCGGGAGCACCAACGCCAAGCCCATCGCGCGGCTCGCGTCTCATGGATGGGTCGCTGCCGACTGGGGCGGTGCCTCGCTTCTGGTCGGGCAGGAGGGAGCGATCGCCTGCTATGGTCAGGCCGGCATGCTGTGGTCTCTGGAGGTCGAATCGGCCAGCCAGGCCCGCCCGGTCGTGGCGCCGGATTGGCTGTGCGTGGCCAGTGTTCGCAACGGCCCCGCGGCGGATGCGTCGGGTATGGCCACGCAGATCGTGTTCTATCTGCGCAGCGAGAGCGACGACACCGCGCCCCGGCAACACGTCAGCGCGCAGATTCCCGGGCAACCGGTCCGTGGCCTGCCGCCCCTGCTGGTCGGCGACACGCTCGTCCTGGCGACCCGCGTCCCCGGAGACCGCGACCTCCGGCTGCTGGTGATGTCGATCGCGAATGTTTCCGGCCGGACTGGAGCCTGACGTGAAAGCCCGTCTTGCCCGCCTCCTCGCTCTGTTGCTTGTCCTACTCGTACCGGTGCCCGTCGTTTCCGCAACCACCGATGATCCAAGACCCGAGATCGCCCCTTACGCGATCCTGCTCGACGCTTCGGGGTCCATGGACGGCTTCCGCACCAACCGGGGAGGTTGGGATCGCCTGCTCGACAGCCTGCAGGCGAGCGCGGACCAGGACGCGGTTTGGGCTTTCGGCGAGAAGGCATGGCGCCATCCGGGGCGGCTCAGCGGCCTCCGCCTGTCCGAGGGCACGACCAAGCTGGTGGGCGCCCTGGACGCCTGGCTGGACCACTCCGCCCCCGGAGATGCCGCGGTGATGGTAACCGACAACGTGGCGGATCTGCGCAACTCGGCTTCGCTGAAGGAGCAGGAGACCTTCTACGACCGTGTTCGCCGCGCCGATCCGGACAACGTCAGCCGGGCGACGCTCATGCTGGCGCGCCTGCCCTTCAACGGCAAGGTGTACGATCCGAACAACGTACGTCCGCCGGGTCGCTATTCCGGCGGACGGGCCCTGGCGGTCTATCTGTTCGTGCGGGGAGGCGGGGATGCCGGCCGGGACGAGCGGACCGTCCGGGCCCTGGAGCAGCACGTGACACGCCTGCTGCGCGATGCCGGTGCGGAGGTGGAGAGGCTGCAGGTCAAGCCGTTCGGGACCGCGGGCGGCGTCCTGCCGGATATCGGGCTTCAACTGGCCGAGACGAAGGGAGTCGAGGCCGTCATGGATCCCAACTGGGGTCTCGTCATCCGCAACGCACCCTTCGACACGCCGCTGACCCTGACATTCCATGCCGACATCGGCGCTGGCGCGGGATTCCGGATGGAAAACGCGCTGATGGACGCGGCGATCCGGCTGGAGAACGCGGATTTCATCACCAGCGAGCGCCTGGTGCGGGCCAGCGTGTCACCGCGGGTCGCGACGCTGGAGGAAAAGCAGAGACGGTTCGACGTCGTCTTCGATATCGGTGCGATTCAAATCAAGGGAGCGGATTTCTGGCGGAAGCTGGAACTGACCCTGCGGGGCACCACCATCGTCAAGGGCGAGTTCGCCATAACCTATGCCGTGGAACGCGAGCGCCTGTTTCTGGCACCGGAAACGCTCAACCGATGGAACTTCGACGGGTCGCCGGCGGACCTTGCCTCGTCGCGCCCGGAAGTCCAGGAAAGGCTCTATCTTCTGCAGCCTCTGGTGGTCGGGCTCGTTGCGGACAGCTATCTCAGCCAGGACGCCGTCCGTGTCCCGGTGTGGCTGCAGCTGCGCTTTCCGGCCGGGCCGCTGATCATCGCGGGCGTCGCCCTGCTGACCGCCGGCGCGCTGGCCTGGTGGCTGTTCCGCCATATGCTGCGGCCGCCACTCCTCGTGGCCGGCGATGAGGGGGGCGAGGTCCAGCCCGTCACGCCCGGCCTGTTCAGCGCGGCCCCGGTGGCGAGCGCCGATGGCATCTGCCTGATCGGTCTGCGCTGGATCGGCGTCGGCCTCTTCGTCACCGCCAAGGGCGGCAGCTTGCGCACCAGCCCGTTCGTCGACGCGACGGGCGGGCGCGTTGTGGTCGCGGTTGCCGACGACGAACAACCCACCCGGAGTTTCATCATCACGTCCCGTGAAGCGGAGCGGCATCGGGAAGAAAGGGACAGCGATGACATCTAGCCTGCACGCAAAGCCCAGGCGTCCCGGTGGCCGCAGCGAGGAGAGGAACATGTCGCGACCGACGGGTGCCGCCCTGCGGCGGTGGTTCACAGCCGGCGGGCCGGCGGCGCTCGCCACCGCGTGCATCGCGGCCGCGGCACGTGCCCAGTCCGATCTTCCGCCTGGATTTCGGAGTTCGCCCCTCCGGATCGATCCGCCGGTGCGGAGTCCGGCCGCCGCGCCAAACCCTTTCGCAACGTCCGTGGCGCCGCCGGGTTCGACGTCGCCCTGGCTGGAGTTCACCTTTTATACGCCACCTGCCATCGTGCTCGGCGCCATCCTCGTGGTTGTGCTGGCCAGTCTCCTGGTCGCCCAGTTCGGCGTCTACCGTTTGGCCCTCAAGCAGAACGTCCGTGCGGGCGTTCACCCCGGCATCGTCGCCAAAAGCGTGATGGTGTGGACCGCCGGCATGATCCTGCTGGCGACGTACGTCATCGTGGCAACCTTCGCCGCGGGAACGGTCGGCAGCGGGTACTTCACCGCCTTGTGGGCGGTGGTGGTGCTGGCGACGCTGTTGCTCACCCTGTTCCGGTTCGTGATCGCGCGATGGGGGCTGACGCTGCTGGCCGTGCTGGCGGTGGCCGCCTTGATGCTGGCCTTCGAAATTGTTTGAGCGCGCAGCGCAGGGAGGTTCGACGATGACCGAAGCCGCCGCCTTACGGCCCCACCGCCCCGTCCTGATGATCGGCATGGGAGGCACCGGCAAGCAGGTGCTGCTCAACTTGCGCCGGATGTTCTTCGATCACTACAACGTTCCCGTTCTTCCCCATATCGGGCACATCTGGATCGACACCGACGCCAGCAGCGCGACGCTGGAAGGGCAGGACATCGAATCCAACTTCCTGCTGAAGGAAGTGGACTTCGACGCGACCGAGCGGGTGAACACCGAGCTGCGGCCCGCCGACCTGCAGAACTACTACGATCACAAATCCGAATATCCCTACATATTCTCCTGGTTTGATCCTTCACTGGAGAAGCACGGGAAGATCGAACGCGGCGCCGGTGGTATCCGCAGCTTCGGGCGCCTGGCGTTCTTCCATTACTATCGCGAGATCATGGAGCGGGTCCGCGACAAGCTGACCGATATCCGTGACGCCTCCCGGCAGAGTTCGGTTCTGTCGAAGCACGGCATGCGCGTCGACGCCACCACGGTCGACGCGTGGCTCATCTTCTCGGTCGCGGGCGGCACCGGCAGCGGCATGTTCCTCGACATGGCCTTTGCGCTCAAGGATTACGCACCCTATGTGAATCTGCGCGGCGTGATCCTTCTGCCCAGCGTCTTCGGCAGCGACTATGAAGAGCGCTACTTCGGCAATGCTTATGCGGCGCTGATGGAGCTGGAGCACTACAACCTGTCCAAACGCGCCGCCGACGCGGGCAGCGGCCCGGATCCCCACCGCTTTCCCATCGCCTGGACGCGCGAACAGTACCAGGCCGGAAAGAACACCCAAGGGCCGGTCTTCGACACCACCTATCTGATCGGCAACCGCCCCCGCGGGAGCGGGGGGACGGTGGCGTTGCGCGACAAGAACACGCTGTGCGAAATGCTGGCCGAAACCCTGTTCATCGAGTACGGCGGCCGCATCGACGCGCTGGCCACGGACTGGGGCAGCAAACGGTCCAATTTCGCCGACCACCTCACGGGCGTCGTGCGGTACGAATACAGTGGCAGCAAGGGTGGCCGGACCTTCCATGAAGAGTTTTCGTGCCGCTATGCCAGCCTGGGCCTGAGCAAGCTGCACATCCCGGTGCAGCGTGTCGCCGCCCTGGTGCGGCACCAGCTCGGCATCGACCTCGTTTCCTTCTGGCTGCGGCCGGCGGAGATCCCCAGCAACCTCGACGACCAGATCGCCCGCCAGTTCCTGCCGCGCCTGCGCATGGCCGATCAGGGACGCAAGGGTGGCTTCTACCGGGATCTCAACGGCGCCGGCCAGGAACAGACGCTCGACACCGTGCTGGAAACGCTGTTCGCCACGAAGCGGCCGGGATTCCTCCAGGCGGCGTCGCATCCGGACGTGGGCGAACGCATGCGGACCTGGCTCACCGACGAGATCGCGGTGCATCAGCTCGACACCAGCGTCCCGGACGCCAACCGCCACGGCGTGCTGTCGCGGCTCATCCACCAGCAGTACAGCGAGGCCCTCTACAAGAAGGTCTCGGCCGAACTCGACGCCGTGGTCCGCGAACTGGTCGCCTCGCCCAACCAGCGCATCGACTACGCGCGCGAGGTGCTGCGGCGCATCTGCGCTCTGCTCGACCGGCAGCGGCAGGACTTCGAGAGCCAGGCCGACCGGGCCCGCACGCGCGGCGAATCGGCCATGCGCGACTTTTCGGAACGGGTTGCCTGGCTTTCGTCCTGTTCCGGCCAGTTTACCCGCCGGGTCGTCGTCGACGTGGCGTTCGACTTTGGCGAGGAATGGGCGCGCGCCAAGCTGCGGGCCCAGATCCTCGACGCTGCGGCCAAGGTCAGCGCACGCCTTGGCGACCTCATCGGTCGCGGCACCGTGAGCCGCGACGCCAAGGGGAAGGAGGTCGTGGTCGAGACCGGGCTCATCAAGCAGCTCGGCGACCTGCAACGGCAGCTCGAACACGACCTGCGCGACGCGCTGCAGCTCCGCCTGGAGGCACTGCGGCAGGCGCCGCCGTCGGCCGTCAATCAGAGCCTTTACGAAGAACACGACTTCCGGGACTTCTACGTGAACGGTGACGGCCAGCGCATCGACGAGAGCGTGCTGGCCAATCTCGACCGGCGCTTCTTCGAGGACGCGGGCCCCGACCGTCCGCAGAGCCTGTGGGATCTGCGCCAGGCCCTGGCCAGCGAGGGCGGCCGGCGCGTCATGGGCCGGCTGCTGGAATTCAGCCGCGCCATGACGGCGCATCTCGACGGGCGCACCATCAACGTCGTCGAACGATTGGCCGAGCAGGCACGAACGGATTCCACCCAGTACGCCGCGACGGTGCAGCGTCTGCTCGACTTCGGCCAGCCGTGGCTGGCGCTGCCCACCCACTTCGTCAACCCCGGCGTCTCCATGCGCAACGTCACGGACCGGGTCACCGTCGCGCTGTCCTCGGCGACGGACAGCCACATGTACTCCGACTTCCGCGGCACCCTGGACCGGAAGTGGAACAAAGCCCTGTCCTATGTCGAAAGCACGCCCGACCGCGTCTACGTCAGCAGCGAGATGGCGGGCCTGCCGCTCATGGCCATCCCTGACCTCGACCGCTACCGCAACCAGAGCTATTTCCCGCTCCTCCAGAAAGGCCTGACGCTCCACACGGACATTCATTTCGACAAGTTCCAGGACCTGCTGCTGAAGGAGCACACGGAGGTCGAGGCGTATCTGACGGCGCTGGAGGTGCTTGGCACCGCCATCCTTGCCGGGGTGGTGCAGGGCCGGATCGGTATGGTGCCGGGACGACGGCAGGGTGTCGTCGAGTTCGTGTTCGAGGACCGCGCCGGGTTCTTCAAGGACGTGCAGCCGCTCGGCGTGTTCTCCCTGGCGGTGCGCAAGCTGTGCAGCGAGTCCTTCGCCGGGCTGCGCGACGCCATCCGCCAGCGCACCGCCGCGCGCCTGAACGACCTGGACGACGAGCAACTGGCCCGGTGGATCTTCCTGCTGCACCACCAGGCGCGGCACAATCCGGTCGGCCATGCCGGCCTCTCGGCCGTGCTCCTCGCCCTCGCCAAGGAAGAGCAGGAGCGCAACCCGACACTGGTGCCCCTGGCGACCCGCGCGGGCGAGACGCTGGCCCATTGGTCGGAAGAAAACCCGCCCGGTTCCGGATTCCGCTGCCTGCCCATCGAACAGAAAGTTCTGGTGTGACCATGATCGTCTGCCCTGCATGCAAGGGCTGGCGCCGGCACAGCTTCGACCGGTTCTGCGGGGCGTGCGGCAAGAGCTTCGTCACCCTGGCCGGCCGGGTCGACCCGCAGTGCTCCTATCGCGGCGCCGACCCGCTGCCCCGGACGCTGGAGGTCCGCCTGGAGAACCGCGGCGCGGTGGATCCGCGCGGCGCAGTGGTCGTGCTGCGCGACGGCGAAACGGGCGTCGAACTCCACCGGCAGCAGATACCCGAAGGTCAGCTTGCTGTCGAACACGACCTCTGGTCCTACTCCATCGACCTCCCCGCGCGCCTCCACGCCTCGCCATGGCGCGGAGAGCTGGTCCACCTCCTGCCCGGCCCGTCATCGGCGCAGGTGCTGCACGCGGTCGAATTCGGCATCCCGATGCCGGTCCTGGCGCTGCAGGAGGCGCGGCTCGGCCTTCCGGCCGGCTCGGCGGCGCAACCGGCGACCGCCCGGCTGACGCTGCTGCTCAAGGACGGGGTCTCGGCACCGGTCGCTTCCGTGGAGATCGAGCCCTGCGACGGCCCGGCGCCCCGCGTCGCCCCTTTGGGCGTCGCCGGTTCGGCGGGGGGTGTCCGGGTGTTGCCCGACCGGCCGATGGAGTTGACGCTCGACCTCGATGGCGAACTCATGAACGGGCTGCGCCGGCGGCCCGGCGGCTTGCCCTTCACGCTGACCGTCACCTTGGAAGGCTCGCGGCTTCCCGTGCGGCTGCCCTTCGGCCTGTTCGTCGAAACGCCGGCGCGTCCCGAGATCGCCGTCCCGGCCAAGGTCACCGCCCTCGCGGGCCGGGCGGCGCGCATTCCTGTGACCGTCGTCAACCGTGGCGGCAGCGACTGCACGATCCTGGAATTGCGCGCCACCATCGTCGACGGGGGCCGGACCCCTCGGGTGTTGACGCAGCCGTTTCGTGGCGCGGCGGCGCGCCTTGCGGCGGGTGAGACGCGGACGGTGGAACTGCTGCTCCCACCGGATGGGGAGGGCGGGGCGCCCGCCGCCGGCACGCACCGCTGCGAGATCGCGTTGAACATGGCCGATGGCACCGCCGCGCCGAGGAGCCGGGCGTTCGTGCTCGACCTGGTCGAGCCGCGGCCGTTCGACGGTATTGTCAGCATCGATTTCGGCACCACGGCGAGCGCGGTCGCCTACCTCCGGCACGGCGACCCACACCCGCGCGTCGTGCCTCTGACCCAGGGAAATGCGTTCATCCCGACCTCCATCGCCTATGTGCTGGATCCGCAGGCCGGCGGCCTCCTCATCCAGATCGGCGACGAGGCGCGGCGCTGGGCGGAGGCGCCGAACGGACGGCTGGTTCTGTACTTCGACAACCTGAAATGGCGCCTGACCTCGACGGAGACGGTGCGCCTGCCCGACGGGTCGGCCAAGACGTGGATCGAGGTCGCGGCCGACTACCTGCGTGCCTTGCGCGCCCGGATCGAGGAGCATCCGGATATCGCGGCCGTGGTCGGGCAGGTCCATCCCAGCCGGCCGGCGCGCTTCGGCAGCGCCGCCTGCGCCGCGTTGCGCCTGGCCTTCCGGCGCGCCGGCATGGAGCCGATGGACATCGGCACCGGCGACGGCGGCCACGCGATGATTTCGGAGAGTTGGTCTCCCCTGCTGCTCGCCCTGCCGCTGCCGCATCTGGCGCCCATGCAGGACGCCGCCGTCGGGACGTCGGAGATGCTGGGACCGGTGGTGACCGGCGTTCATCGCATCCTGACCTACGATGTCGGCGGCGGCAGCACCGATCTGTCGCTGTTCTCGATCGAGGTGAAGGACCGCGCCAACATCACGGTCTGCGAGGTGGCGACCGAAGGAACCGAAGTGCTGTGCGGCAACGCGATCGGCGCCCTGCTTTTCCGCCATCTCCGCCCCAGCCTGGAGGATTGGCTGGAGCGGCACGGGCAGCAGTCGGACGCCGTCCCCATTCATCTGCCCTGGGACGAGGTGCCGCCGGACGGAATCGACGCCGCGGCCGGCGGCAACGGCCGTGCCGTGTTGCGGCTGCTGCGTGCCCTTCAGGACGGGCACGGCGGCCCGTTCCTGGCCATCATCGACGAGCGGGCGGGCAAGACGCTGTTCGCCCCCGACGACGCCGAGTTGCTGGAGTGGGCACGGGCGCACCAGCGGGACGTGATGCCCGAACTGCTTCCCGATGGAACGCCGCTGCGCCTGACCACGGTCGACGGCGAGGTGTTGGAGGTGCCGTGGGGCCGGGATGGCATCGAGCTTGACCTGCCGGGCTTCCTGACCGCGTTCGTGCGCGAAATGGAACAGCCGATGAAGGCCCTGCACGCCTCCGCCCTGGCATCGGCGTGCAAGGCCGGCGAGGAACCGCCGCATCTGGTGACGACCGGGCGCGGCGGTCTGTTCCCGCTTGTGTCCGCGATGACCCGCGACCACCATGACAAGTGGCAGGCCAAGCGGTCGGGCAGGGTCTGGCGCGTCGATGCCGACTATCTCAAGAACATCACCAGCCTCGGGTCGGTGCTGCTGGCCGACCTTACGGGCAGCGCCACGGGTATCGTCTTCCGGTCCGATGTGACGACGCTGTTCGGCTGCACCGGCGACATCGATCCGGGAACCGGCCGGCAGCGCTTCCTGCGCCTGAGCGCCGGCTATCCCGCGCCGGACGATGGCGTGGTGGCGGTCCATCGCCCGCTGCCGCCGGGCGACCTGGCACGCCGGTTCGAGTTCGGCGTGGCCATGTGCGAGGGCGACGTCGTCGCATCGCGCTTCCGGCGGGAGTTCTCCGTATCCGGCCGCGTCAACCTGTCGCCCGAGGAGGCGGCCACGGCGCACATCCTGGTCGAGGCGCGGCGCCCCCACTGCCTGACCGTCAGCATCGGCAGCGCCCCCCCCGGCGAACCGGTTGACTGGAAGAGCCGGCGGACGATCGAACTGGGCACCGTCGCGCTGGTGGCCGAGAGCGCCGCTCCGGTTCCGGCGGCGGCGTTGGCGGGAGACGGCGTAGAGCCGGTGATGCCATGACCGAGCGTGCGTTGGTCCGGCACCTTCCGGCTTTCGTGAGTGCGGCGGCGGTGTTGGCCTTTGCCCTGCTCGCCGGCGTGTCCGCTCGGGCGGAACTGCCGGCGCCGGCATCCGGGACCGGAGCCGGGGAACCGACCTTTTACTATTTCACCTATGCGAAGCGGTGGCCGAGCGACGGCGGCGAGGCCGCCGATTGCGCCGACGCGTCCTCCGACAGCCTTCCGCCGGGCCGTTATCGCGCCCAGATCGTCCGATTTGCCCCGCCGGGCAGCGGCAACGGACCGCAGGACATCGTTGCGTTGCGCTTCGGCCTGCACATCGGTGCCAATGGCGAACTCCTTCGCATCGCCGATATCACGAATGAGTCTCAGCGCGAGGCCGTCCAAAAAAACCCCAAGTACGATGCGTCGAAGGAGCCGCTGCCGCCGGTTTCGGCTGGCGGCGCAAACAGCAATGTGTTCAAGGCGGATTTTGCCGAAATCCTCGCACCATTGATGACGCTTGCTGAAAGCAGCGAGAAGGTTAGCGATCCATTGAAGTTGATGCGGCTGCTTTGCGGATCGGAAAAGCCTGAACGACTCTCATCGAACAAGTCGGTAAAATTTACAAGCATCAACAATCTGCTGAGATATGGCCGCCGCATGGAAAGGGACGATATCCCGCGCTTGTGGGCGTTCTATAGCCCGACCGTCGGCGATAACACCCGTGCGCAGGACTTGCCAGCTCTTCTCGCCGAGACAGACAACCATGAAGGGTTTGTCCTGGCCGGATACGTCGGCCCCTCCATCTTCTCGTATCACCGGGACCTGCACGCCGCGTTCCGGAATGATCTCAAGCTTGCCGCCAGGTCCTTCCAACAGGTCAACACCGCGGCCGGCGGATTGCCCAGGGCGACCACGCCGCCCCCGGCGCCCCCCGGAGGACCGGCGGAGTCAAGCTGGGCGGAGACGTTGGGGCAGATGGCGAAGGTTGTTTTCGCGCTTCTGATGGCGTTCCTCGGCATCGGCGTGTGCAGGTGGTTCAGCCGCGAGCTGTCGCGCCAAAAACAGCAGTTGCAAGACCTGCGTGAGGAGATGAAGAGGCGTGAGCAGGCCGAGGCGTCACGCCATTACGACGCGCTCAAGAAGAAGGTCGACCATCAGGCCTACGAACTCGACAGCGTCAGGGAACAATGGATCAAGGCCGACGAGCGGCTTGATTCCTTCGACGCGCGTATCCAGAACCTGGAAAGCCGGGTGGCCCATGCCCGATCGATGGACGGTGATGACGATCCGTCGGATTGGAGAGACGAAGTCGACGAGCGCCTCCGGAATCTGGGGAACGCGGTCCGCAAGCTCGACGAAGCGGTCAGCCACAAGGCGAAGGCATCGAATGACGCGGAGATGGCCGGCCAACCGGTACCGGCGTTGTCAGGCGGGCCTGTCCTGGCGGGAACACGGCGCCGCGGCGTCGCCACGGAGCCCGTGGCATCCCCGGCCGGCGGGCCGTCCGTGCCTGCGCCAGCCGTCACGGCTGGAGTTCCCGCCCGGACAGTGGACGAACGGCTGGATGCGCTCACCGAACTCGAGCAGACGACCGGCATCCCCTTGGACCGCGCGCTGCTGGCCATGGAGCTTGGAACGACGCGGACACGCGATGCCATTTTCCGGTGGCTCGTCGAACGGTATCTTCCCGAACGCCGCGACCCCGCCTTCTACGGCAGCGTCGGGGAGTGGTTCTCCAGGATCAGCCAGGGTCACGCCGAACTGCTCGTTCCCGCCCTCGGCGACGTTTACGAAAAGGAACTGCACGACATCGGCGGCTACGGACCTCCGCAGTACGGGAGCCTCGACCAAATCGTCGGGCTGGTGCGCCCGGGCTTGCGTATCGACGGGCGGACGAACGTCAAGCCGCGAGTCGTCATCCCGTCCTGAGGCCGGCGAGGCGGTTCTGTGGCGGTGTCACGGGACGTGCGCCGGCCCGCCCGTCGTGGCTTTATCCTGCTCGGATGTGCCCGGTTGCGATACGTCCTTGGCGGCGCGCACCGCCGGCGGGGCGGGCGCTTCTGGCCCAGAGGCATCCACCGCCGCCACAGGACGGCCCCCGTCTCCCGCCACATGAGCGTGACCGGCGGTCGAGCCTTGGGCCTTCGCCGCGGTCGCGGCGCGGCTATCCCATGCGCGTGAAGCTGGGGAACGCCATCAGCATCCAATTGCTGACGTCCGCGATGCTGCCGCTGAGGATCAGCAGCCCGGTCACGACCAGCATGCCGCCGATCGCCAGCTCCACCTTCCGAAGATGGCGCCGGAAGCGCGCGAAGAGGCGCATGAACGCTTTCACCCCGAAGGCGGCCAGCAGGAACGGCAGGCCGAGCCCGAGCGCGTAGGTCGACAGCAGGCCGATCCCATACCACTGGCTTTCCCGGCCGGCGGCCACCATCAGGATCGTCGCCAGAATCGGACCGACGCAGGGCGTCCAGCCGAACGCGAACGCCAGGCCGATGACGAAGGCGCCGACGAGGCCGGGCGGCCGCCGCTCGATGTGGACGCGGCGTTCGTAGTACAGCGCGTTGATCCGCAGCAGTCCGGCGTAGTGCAGGCCGAACAGGACGATGACGCCGCCGGCCACCAGCGACAGCCAGTTCATGTTGTCGAGCAGGATGCCGTTCAGGGCTGACGCGCCCGCCCCCATGACGATGAAGACGAGGCTGAAGCCGGCGACGAACGCCAGGGCGGATGCGAAGACCCGGCGCGTCGTGCCGTCGTCCAGCTCGCCGTCCGCCAGCCGGTCGATGGACGTCCCCCCAGGAAGCACAGGTATGCCGGGACCAGCGGCAGGACGCAGGGACTTGCGAAGCTCAGGATCCCGGCGACCACCGCGCCGGCGTAGGTAACGTCCAGTCCGCTCATTGGGCCGTCCTCACTTGGGGCGGGTGGCGAGATAGCCGTCGAAGTCCATCGGCTTTTCGTAGTGCCGCCCCTGCACGAACTCGAACATGGCCAGGAAATGCTCGGGATTGAGCAATCCGGGCATGCGGGCGACCTCCACGTCGGCCACCCGCTTGCCCTTCAGGTCGAAGGCGGAATCGGGCAGGAACTGGATCGTCGGCGTGAGATTGACCCGGTACTTGCGGGCCAGTTCCTTCTCGCTCAGCACTTGGCCGTCGAAGTCGGTCACCATCCGGTCGCCGCGCAGATCGAGCTGCAGCACGGCGAAATGCTGCCGGACGAAGCCGGCGATGCGCGGGTCCTTGAGGTGCTTGTCGTGCATGTCCCGGCAGTAGGGGCAGCCCTTCTGTTCCCAGACGATGGCCAGGCGTTTGCCGGCCGCGGCCGCGTCGGCGTGGTCCTCGCCCAGCACCAGCAGCGACATCAGGAACCAGTCCTCGTGGTGAAGCCCGCCCAGGTCGTACCGCGGCTCGTCGGCCCGGGCGGCAGCGCCCGAAACCAGAAGAGCGGCGAAGGCCACCAGGCGCAGGAGCTTGAGCATCCTCGTCCTCCGATCTGCGACGGCTCAAGGGGCGATGTAGATCCAGCCCTTCAGCCGCCGTTCCGTGATTTCCGCAATTCCCGCCGTCACCACCTTCACGCCCGGCAGCAGGTCGGCCTCGGTCTTGCCGGTCGCGGCCAGAGTGTTGCCGCAGGCCACGAACTCGACGTCGTACTGCTGGAGACTGGCGATGCGGTCCTGCACCGGCGATGTTCCCGCCAGCATGGCCTTGACCCCATCGCCGTACGCGATGATCGCCACCTTGACGAGGTCCTGGCCGTAGAACTTCTGCAGGTTGACGGCGTTGCTCAGCAGGTTGCCGGCGGTCCGCGGTTCCCCGTCGGTCAGTTGCAGGATGATCTGGCGGGGGGCTTCCCAGCTCGGCCACGGAGCGGCGAGCGCCGTCTCCGCGGCCCGCAACGGGGGCGCCGTGGCGGCCAGCCCGAGCAGGCCGGCCGCCAGCATCAAGCCGGCGGCGCGCACGTTTCCGCCCTCACTTGCCGGTCATGAGGTAGGCCATGACATCGCGGATGTCCTGGTCGGCCAGCACGCGGTTGGTGCCGTAGATCGGCATGTGGGCGTCCGGGTTGAAGGCGCGGGTGTCCCAGATGCGCTGGTAGACGTAGTCGAGCGGCGGCTCCTGCGCGCCGTACTTCGACAGGTCCGGCCCGACGGTGCCGCCGGACACCCCGCCCGGCAGCGAATGGCAGGCGAAGCAATTGCCCCAGCGGATGTTGTTGGCGATCTTGCTGCCGCGTTCGGCGTCGCCGTTCAGCGGCGGCTTGAACGACACGACCTGCACGTCGGGCGCCGGGATGTTGTAGCAGGCCTCCTCGACGCTGTGGCAGGGGTATTGCTTGAGCAGTTCATTGGGCATCGGCGTCGTGCCGGGCACCCACTCGATCTTCTTTTCCTGAGCGCCCGCCGCGCCGGCCGCCAAGAGCAGCGAGCCGGCCACGGCCATACGGATGAGCATCGGCTTCATGGCTTTCTCCCTTTACTCGCGGCCGAGGTAATCGGTGTTCATGTTGTATTCGGACGTCGGGATGCTGACCTTGTAGCCGTTGGACGACGCCATCAGGAACGTCTCGATGTCGGTCATGCTCGGGCTGCCCTCCTTGCCCTGGTACATGCGCGAGAGCATCTGGCAGGACTTGATCTGGTGCTGGAGGGTGAAGACGTAGCCTCGGTTGTGCCCCTCGAGCTGGTAGGGGAAGTGGTAGATCGGATACTGGGAGGCGTCGCCGAAGAAGGTCGTCGGCCGCTGGCCACGCAGATAGTTGCCGGCCGTCGGCGGCGTGTGGCAGCTCGCGCAGGCGAAGTGGAAGTTTCCGACCCGGCGGAAGTACAGGTCGCGGCCCCGCTCGTAGGAGTCCTTGAGCGGACCCGGTGTGGTGACGTCGACGTTGATTTCCTGCCCGTCGGACAGATAGCCGATCCAGTAGGCGAGCATCGTGTTGCCGCGGGTCTCCTCATGGAGATCCGTCCGGCCGAGCCGTTCTTCGGCGCACGTCCTGATCTGCGTCGGGATGACGGTGACCTTGCCGGTGCGCGGGTTCACCTTGGGCGAGGTGGCGTGCACGCCCTTCAGCGTCTCGCCGTCCTGACCGTGGCAGCTCGCGCACGACTGCCCCTTGTCGTTCGACTCGTTGAACAGCTTGCGCCCTTCCTCCAGGGCGAACTCGCCGTCCAGGCTCTTTTCCATCCAGCGGAAGTCCTTGAAGTTCATCTCGTGCGACTTCAGGCCCGCCTTCTTGGCGGCCATGATTGCCGCCGGATCCTTCCACTTCTCGAAAGTGTCGGAGAACTTCCGGTCACCGGAAACGTGCGGGATCGCGTTCTCGCGTCCCGGCACGTACTCGCGCTTGATCTCGTCCGCCGCCACGGCGGCAACCCCGAATACCGTGAGGGCAGCGGCGACCACCGATCCGCAGCCGAGGAGCAATCGGCCTTTCATGAGACTTCCTCCCCCAATTGCCCTTGCCGGGCTTATGTCCAAAGCGGGTGAGGAATTGCACGGTGCGTGCCAAGGCCCCCGGCGTTCATTGGCGCCCGGTTCGGCGGCGTTTCGGACGGCTCACCCCGATCCGGGTAGGGGCGTTTCTCCAGACCCTTCTGGCAAACCGCCACAGGCGCATGCGCCTTGGGCGTCACCGTTGACGGGCAAGCCGCCCTGGAGTAGCCGTAAAAGGAAAAAGGATTTGGGGAGGATGGTGGCGGGCCAGGAAGAGCACAGGCGCCTGCGGGTGCTGATCGTCGACGACGAGCCGGACATCGGTCGCGTGCTGACGCGGATCGTGCGCGCCGCCGGTCCATATGAACCGGACGTGCGGACCGCCAGGTTCGACGTGGCGCGGGAGATCGCCGAGCGCCGGCCGGACGTCGTCTTCCTCGACCTCGTGATGCCGGACGTCAGCGGCTTCGACCTTCTGAAGGAAATCCGGGCGGCGGATGGCGAAATCCCGGTCATCGTCATCACGGCCCATTCGAGCATCGAAAACGCCGTCGAGGCGATCCGGCTCGGCGCCTTCGATTTCCTGCCGAAGCCCTTCGATCCGGACGTCATCGAACTCCTCCTGGTGAAGCTCGAACGCGAGTTGTCGCTCATCGCCCGGACGCGGGCGGCGCGTTTCTCGGATCCCCTCCTTGCCGCGATCCGCGGCGATTCCCCGGCCGTTCGCTCGGTGCGTGACTGGATCGCCAAGATCCGTCCCGCAAAGGCCAACGTCCTCATCCAGGGGGAGAGCGGCACCGGCAAGGAACTGGTCGCGCGCGCCGTCCACGGCGGCGAAGGTCCGTTCGTCGCCCTCAACATGGCGGCGATCCCCGACGATCTGGCCGAGGCCGAGCTGTTCGGCCACCGGCAGGGCGCCTTCACCGGCGCGTCCCAGGAGCGCCAGGGCCTTCTCCTCGAAGCGAACGGCGGCACGCTGTTCCTCGACGAGGTCAACGCCATGTCGCCGCTGATCCAGGCCAAGCTGCTGCGCGTGATCCAGGAACGGCGCCTGCGGCCGGTCGGCAGCAACCGGGAACTCGCCGTCGACTTCCGGCTGGTCAGCGCCGCCAACGTCGACCTGGAGGAGGCGGTCCGGCAGGGAACCTTCCGGCGCGACCTCTTCCACCGCCTCAAGGTGCTCAGCGTGACCTTGCCGCCCTTGCGAGAGCGGGCGTCGGACATCCCCATCCTCGTCGCCGAGTTCGTCCAGCGGTACGCGCAGGCGCATGGCTGCGGCGCGCGCCGGCTGGCGCCCGGCGTGATGGAGTGGCTCAAGGCGCGGCCATGGCCGGGGAACATCCGGGAACTCGAGAACCTGATCGAGGAAGCGGTGATCCTCTGCCCCGACGGGGCCACCGAGATCCCGCTGCCGCCGGGGGTCGCCGGCCCGCAGCCGCTGGCGGCAGCGGCCGCGCCCGGAGCCGCCGACACACCGCCGACGTTGGCCGATGTCGAGCGCCGCTACATCGCCCAGGTGCTTGGGCAGACACAGGGCAACAAGGCGAAGGCCGCGCGGATCCTGGCCATTGATTACAAGACTCTGCTTCGCAAACTGACCGAGATCGGTTGAGGAGGGCCCATGCGCAGGCGCACCTTTTTGTCGACGCTCGCCGGCGGAGCCGGTGCCGCCGTGGCCGCCGGCCTGCTGCCGCCGACCGAGGGTGCGGCCCGGACCTTTCCCGATCTGGAAGGCAGCATCTGCCGCGCGGCTTCCGCCGTGCAGACGGCGGAGGTTGTCGAACCGGCGCGGGGGCCGCTCTCCTTCGTCGGGTCGCGCCTGCTCAAGGACGGCTGCATGGAGGAGCTGGCGGCGGCGTTCACCGCGCGAACCGGACGCCCGATGCTCGTGCTCGGCGGCGGCTGCGACGATGGTATCGCCGCCGTCCGCACCGGGCGCGCGCACCTCGGCGGGCTGTGCTGCGAGCCGCATGCCGGCACGCCGACGGACGGGCTGCGCTGTCTGACCATCGCCGATGACCTGAAGGTCGTGGTGTGCCATCCGTCCGTCCCGGTCGAGACTCTCGGCCGGGCCGAGGTGCGAGCCCTGGTCACGGGGGCGATCGACAACTGGAAGGATCTTGGAGGACCGGCGCGGCGCATCGCTCTGGTCGCCTACGATCACGGCCACGACTACTCGGAGCCGGTGCGCAACCTGCTGATGGACGGACGGGCCAGATACGCGCCGCGGGCGTTGTCGGCCAAGACCGACCAGGAACTGCTCGATCTCGTGCAGCGCTTCGAGTGGTCTGCGGGTGTCAACAGCTGGGTCCTGGCGCAGCCGCTCGTCGCGGCGGGAAAGCTCAAGGTGCTGGCCGTCGACGGGCAGCACCCGGCCCCGGCCGGCACACCGTCGCCGGCCTATCCGCTGAGGGGGCCGCTGTCGCTGGCGTTGGGTCCGTGGCAGGAGAACCTGATGCGGCCCTTCCTGGACTTTCTGTTCGGTCCCGACGGGCAACGCCTGATGGCGCGGCGTCTGCTGCCATGGAACGGCGAGCGGGCCGGCTACGCCTGAGCCGGTTCCGCCGCGCGCGGCACCATGCGCAGGTTGACCGTGACCTCGCCGCGCTCCGGACCGGTGATGCGGATGTCGCCGCCGTGCGCACGGGCGATGGCCAGGGCGTTCGGCAGTCCCAGCCCGGTGCCGTTCGTCTTTGTGGTGTAGTAGAGTTCGAAGGCGCGCTCGATGGCGTCGCTGGCGAAGCCCGGCCCACCATCGACGATGCGAACGAACACCGTATCCTCCTGTTCGACCCCGTATTCGACGGTGATCTCGCGGCCGCCGCTGGCCTCCTGCGCGTTGTCGAGCAGGTTGTCGAGGAGCTGCTCGAGTTGGACGGCATCGGCTTCCGCCCGCACGGCCATCGGCGGCCCGATCAGGCGGCAGGGCGCAGCCTGGGCGTCGTGGCGCCGCCGCGCCAGATAGCCGGCGAGGAAGTCGCCGACGTCGAGTTCGGCCAGCTTGAGGCGCAACGGACGTCCGAACCGCAGCAGGTTCTCGACCGTCCGGTGGCAGCGCTCGCAATGGTGGACCACAAGCTCCAGTTCCGGACGCAGATCCTCCGGCGTGGCCGGGTCGCGCAGCGCCAGGATGGCGGTGTTCTTGATCACCGTGAGGGGATTGTTGATGTCGTGCGCGACGCGCGTGGCGACCCGGCCGATGGCCGTGAGCTGCTCCTTGTGACGCAACTCGCGCTCGATCCGGGCGTACTTTGCGAGGTCGCGCATCATCTCGTTGAACGCCGCCGCCAACCGGGCGATCTCGCCCGTGCCGGCGGCACGCACCTGGCGAACGTCGCCGCTGCGGATGGCGGCCGCAGCGCTGTGCGCCACGCGCGTCAGCGCCTTGATGGGCCGCAGTTGGCGCCGGAGGTAGACGCCGATCAGCGCGACCAGGAGGGCGCTGGTCATGAGCAGCCCGGCCACCAGGAGGCGCTTGGTCTGGGTCAGGGCGCTTTCGACGAGCCCGGGCACCGAGATTTCGAGGAGGACGTCGTCGCGCCCGGCGCTGGTCACGGGAATGCGGAAGGTTCCCGGCACCGGTTCCGTCGCCTGCATCACCAGGCCGACACGCCCGCCGGACAGGGCGAGGCTGCGCAGCACGTAGTCGATCGGGCGTCCGATCTGGATGCGGGCGAGAACCGTGCCGCGGTGCCGCAACGTGGCCATGGCCACCAGCCACAGCTTGTCGCCGACCATCTCGGCGCGCGCGGTGGAGACGCCCACCGCTTCGACGAACGCCTCTTCGGCCCAACGCGGGGAGGCGGGCAGGGCGATGCCGCTGTGCACCACCAGCGACCCCGCGGCGTCCCAGAGCGTGACGGACTCCAGTTGAAAGTTCGACGCGATGCGGTCGACGTCCGCCGTCACCGAGCGCCGCTCCCCGCCGAAGTACAGGTGGTACTGCGTGGCGTGGTTCAGGCCGGAATCCTGGGCCGTGAACGCGGCCATGGTGCTGAGCGTCTTCAGCTCGCGGTCGAGAACACGGCGCACTTCCGCCGCGTACTGTTCGACACGCTCCTGGTGCAGGCGCTGGAACTGCGTTGACACCAGATAGTCGATCCCGAGGAACAGCAGCGCCGACATGACCGCGACGATCCCGAGGACGCCCAGGATCATGCGGGTCAGCAACGAGTTCCAGTGCAGCATCCGTTCCAGCGCGTCCAGGGTGGCGGTTTTGGCCCAGGTCCAGATTGCCGCGCCGGACGGCCGCCGTCATGCGGAATTACGCCACCGTGGCGATGCGCGCCCTATGGCAAAACACCCCAACGAGTCCGGCCGGTGCGAGGCGGTGGCGGCGGAATCCCGCCGCTCCGGCGCCTCCGCCGAGATGGCACGCATCATGCTTTCTCCGCACCGGTTCCGCCCCGCCACGCGGGTCGCTGGAGACAAGAGGGGAGAAGACGTTCATGAAGATGCGAAGCCGCAGAGACATGCTTCGGGGGGCACTGGCATTGGGAGGCCTGGGCGCCGGCACCGCGCTCCTCGGTCTGCTGCCGCGCGCCGCGCTCGCCGCCTGGCCGAAGGCCGCCTTCGACGGAAAGGACACCAAGGAGGTGCTGGATGCCCTCTTCCAGGTGCAGAGCGCCGCGGCCAGCGATGCCGTGAAGGTGCGCGCTCCCGAGATCGCGGAAAACGGCACGGTGGTCCCGGTGACGGTGAGCACCAGCCTGCCCAAGGTCGAGAGCATCACGCTGATCGCCGAAGGCAACCCGCGTCCGCTGGCCGCCGTCTTCCGCTACTCCGCCCGCTCGACCGGCGACGTCACCACCCGCATCAAACTGGCGAAGACGCAGTTGGTCACCGCCGTGGTGAAGTCCGACGGCAAGCTCTTCAAGGCGAGCCGGGAAGTGAAGGTTACAATCGGCGGCTGCGGCGGCTGAGCAAGGGGAGACGGACCATGGCAGAATCGATCAAGGCCCGCATCAAGGTGGGCACCAACGGCACGGCGGACGTACGCGCGGTCATCACGCACCCGATGATCGTCGAGGTGCGCGACCCGAAGACGAACGCGGTGACCACGGCCGCCCACTTCATCGAGGAGGTGGTCTGCACCCACAAGGGCGAGACGGTCTTCTCGGCGGACTGGGGCATGGCGGTTTCCGCCAACCCCTACCTGGAATTCTCCTTCTCCGGAGCGGCGTCCGGCGAGTCCCTCACGATCTCCTGGCGCGACAACAAGGGCAACAAGGACGCCGTGGAGTTCAAGGTCGGCTGAGTCCGGCCACGCCGGCGCGGCGCCGCGTCGTGCGCCGACCAGTTCTCAACGCGGTCGCTCGCCCTCGGGATCCTGTGACGGTGTGCCCGGCTGGCCTCGTACGGCATGTCAGCAGCGCCACCGTCTCCGGTTTGAACGCGTCCGTGAACAAGCGCCGTGTCGTCGTTCGCCTCTCCGCTCCCGGCGGGAGCTTGGCAGAGGTGTCCACCGATGCGGAGGAGGGCCAAGGGTGGGCGCGCCCATCGCGACGTTCTCCTCAGGCGAAAGATTCAGGGGTGGCGTGGCATGGTCCTGGATCAGCTCAGCGCGACGAGGCTGGCGTTGCCGCCGGCGGCGGTCGTGTTGACGCTGAGCGAGCATTCGTCGAGCAGCCAGTCGAGGGTGTAGTCCTCGCGCCCGCTGCCGATCCCCTCGCTGGACGCGCCCTGAACGGACACGATCGGGCCGGGCAGCCCGGCGATGCGGATGTTCACGTCCAGCAGCCGCGCCGCGTCGCCTTCGACCAGGGCCCCGGCAAACGGCCCCGCCTCCGCCCACGCGCTGGTCACCCGCACGCGGCGGGCCAGCTCGGCGGGCAGGCCCCGCACCGTCTCGGCCAGGACGGCCGGCGCATCGACCACGGCGTCGTTGCCCGTGGCGAACACCGCGCCCAGTTGCACCAGCAGGCCGGTTTCCGTCCGTGGCAGCAGCAGGATGCGGCCGCGCCGGTGCAGTGCATAGACGTTCCGCTCGCCGACCGGCCCGGCCAACTCGGCGCTGCCGCCGAGCGCGCTGCGGAAGAGCTGGTCGGCGCAGCGCGCCGCCTCCGCCGGGCGTCCCTTCCTCCGCAACCAGTCGCCGTACGCCTTGGCCGGAGCCTGCTCCGCGTCGCTCCCGCGCAGGCCCAGCACGGCCTTGGGCCGGCGGCTCAGCAGTCGCGTGAGGTACAGCGGGCCGCCGGCCTTGGGGCCGGTGCCCGACAGGCCATGCCCGCCGAACGGCTGCACGCCGACCACCGCGCCGATGGTGTTGCGGTTGATGTAGACGTTGCCGACCCGGATGCGCGCCGTCACCCGCTCGATGGTCGCGTCGATGCGCGTGTGCAGGCCGAAGGTCAGCCCGTAGCCCGTCGCGTTGATGGCATCGACCAGTTGGTCCAGATCATCGCGCCGGAAGCGGACGACGTGCAGCACCGGTCCGAACACCTCGCGCCGCAGCTCGGCGATGCTCTCGATCTCGATCAGCGTCGGCGCCACGAAGGTGCCGTTCGACGCCTCGCCCGGCAGCGGCAGCGCCTCGACCCGGCGGCCCCTGGCGCGCATGGCCTCGACGTGGCGGAGGATGGTCTCCCGCGCCTCCTCGGTGATGACCGGGCCGACGTCGGTCGCAAGGCGGTCCGGGTTGCCGATGCGCAGCTCGCGCATGGCGCCCTTCAGCATGGCGAGCACGCGGTCGGCCACGTCCTCCTGCAGGCACAGGACGCGCAGGGCCGAGCAGCGCTGGCCGGCGCTGTCGAAGGCCGACGCGATCACGTCGCCGACCACCTGCTCGGCCAGGGCAGAGCTGTCCACGATCATGGCGTTCTGGCCGCCGGTCTCGGCGATCAGCGGGATCGGCGCGCCGTCCGGCGACAGGCGCCCGGCAAGCTGCTTCTGGATCAGCCGCGCCACGTCGGTGGAGCCGGTGAACATCACCGCCCGCGTGGCCGTGTTTCCCACCAGCGCGGCCCCGACATCGCCCGCCCCGGGAAGAAGCTGGAGGGCCGGGGCCGGGATGCCGGCCGCGTGCAGGATGCGCACCGCCTCCGCGGCGATCAGCGGCGTCTCCTCGGCGGGCTTGGCGAGCGCCACATTGCCGGCGGCCAGTGCCGCCGCGATCTGCCCGGTGAAGATCGCCAGCGGGAAGTTCCACGGGCTGATGCACACCACCGGCCCGACGGGAACGTGGGTGGCGTTGTCGAACCGGTCGCGTGCCTGGGCACCGTAATAGCGCAGGAAGTCGATGGCTTCGCGCACCTCGGCGATGGCGTTCGGCAGCGACTTGCCGGCCTCCCGCACGATCAGGCCGAGCAGCGTCGGCATCCGCGCCTGCATGGTGTCCGCCGCGCGGAACAGGCCGGCGGCCCGCTCCGCCGGAGACGTCGCGGCCCAGGCCGGTGCCGCCGCGACGGCATGCCGGAAGGCCGCCGCGACCACGTCCGGGGTCGCCTCGATCACATGGCCGACCACGTCGCGGCGGTCGGCCGGGTTCAGCACCGGGCGGGACTCGCCGGCGCGTTCACCATCCGCCAGCACGGGCGCCGCCGTCCATGCGATCCGCGCGCTCGCCGACAGGGCGGCGGACAGCGTGGCGAGTTCCTGTTCGTTCGACAGGTCGATGCCGGCGGAGTTGTCCCGCTCCGGCGCGTAGAGGTCGCGCGGCAGCGCGATCATCGCGTGCGGTGCCCCGACGGGGGTGATGGCGCGCGCGACCGTGACCGGGTCGGCGACGAGGTCGTCGATGGGCACCGCCTTGTCGGCGATGCGGTTGACGAAGGAGCTGTTGGCGCCGTTCTCCAGCAGGCGGCGGACCAGATAGGCCAGCAGCGTCTCGTGCGTGCCGACCGGCGCGTAGATGCGGCAGGGGCGCTTCAGCGGGCCGACCACCTCCTTGTACAGCGGCTCCCCCATCCCGTGCAGGCACTGGAACTCGTACTGGCCGACGTGGAAGTCACTGCCGGCCATCTCGTAGATCGTGGCCAGCGTCTGCGCGTTGTGGGTGGCGAACTGCGGGAACACCGCTTCGGGCGCGCTGAGCAGACTGCGCGCGCAGGCGACGTAGGACACGTCGGTGTAGACCTTGCGGGTGTAGACCGGGAAGCCCTCCAGCCCGTCCACCTGGGCGCGCTTGATCTCCGCGTCCCAATAGGCGCCCTTCACCAGCCGCACCATCAGGCGGCGGCCGCTGCGCCGCGCGAGGTCGATCAGGACGTCGATGACGGCGGGGCAGCGCTTGCCGTACGCCTGCACGACGAAGCCGAGCCCGTTCCACCCCGCCAGATCCGCATCGAAGCAGAGCGATTCCAGGAGGTCGAGCGAGAGTTCGAGGCGGTCGGCCTCCTCCGCGTCGATGTTCAGGCCGATGTCGTAGCGCCTGGCCAGCAGGGCCAGCTCCTTCACGCGCGGCAGCAGTTCCGCCATGACGCGGTCGGCCTGGGCGCGGGAATAGCGCGGGTGGAGGGCGGACAGCTTGATGGAGATGCCCGGCCCCTCGTAGATGCCGCGCCCGGCGGAGGCGGCGCCGATGGCGTGGATCGCCTGCTCGTAATCGGTGTGGTAGCGGGCCGCGTCCCCGGCCGTCAATGCGGCCTCGCCCAGCATGTCGTAGGAGTAGCGGAAACCCTCCGCCTCCATCGTTCGGCTGTTGGCCAGCGCTTCGCCGATGGTCTGGCCGGTGACGAACTGCTCGCCCATCATCCGCATGGCGAAATCGACGCCGCGGCGGATCAGCGGCTCGCCGCCGCGGGCGAGCAGCCGGGTCAGCGCGGAGGACAGCGCCTGCTCGCTGACCGAGGCGGTCAGCTTGCCGGTGATCAGCAGGCCCCAGGTGGCGGCGTTGACGAACAGCGACGGGCTGTTGCCAAGGTGCGCCTGCCAGTCGCCGCCGGCCAGCTTGTCGCGGATCAGCGCGTCGCGGGTGGCGGCGTCGGGAATGCGCAGCAGCGCTTCCGCCAGGCACATCAGCGCCAGCCCTTCCTGGCTGGACAGGCTGTATTCCTGGATCAGCCCCTCGACGCCGCGGCCGGGCGGCTTGGCGCGAAGCGCGGAGATGAGCGTGCGCGCGGTCGTCCTGGCGGCGGCGGCGATCATGGGGGGCAGCGTCGCCCGCTCCAGCAGGAACGGCAGGCACTCGCTCTCCGGACGCCGGTAGGCGGCGGTGATGGCGGCGCGCAGCGCGCCGGCGGGGCGGATGGGCGGGGCGAACGCCGCGAAGGGCTGCGGATCGGCCTTCGAAGCACCGGCACAAGCCTGCATGTCGTTCGGGGTCATCATGATCGTCATCGGTGTCGTTGCTCTGTTCGACCGGCCCGGAGCAGTCAGGGAGTGCTTCGAAGACCCGGCATGCCGTTACGGGAAGAGACCGCGCGTTCGTTTGGCGTCGCGCACCTTGGCCACGCCGATGGCCATGGCGGCGTCGGATCGACCGTCACACCACCCTTGGCGCCGCCGTAGGGCAGCCCGGCGAGCGCGGCGACTTCTCTGTGCGTGGCAAACACAAGGCTAGTCGCAAACGGCCCGTGGCTCCACCGTTGTTTTTTCGAATTCACCGTGTTATGCGCGGTGAAACAGCATGAACGACGTGAAAATGACGGACATAGACAAGCTGGACCGCCGGATCCTCTCCATTCTTCAGCAGGATGGCCGCATATCGACGGTTGATCTCGCCGAGCGCGTCGGCCTGTCGCCGACGACGACGGGGGAGCGCCTGCGGCGGTTGCAGAAGGACGGCTATATCACCGGGTTCGGGGCGCGGCTGGATCCGCATCGCCTCGGCTTCGGGCTCCTCGTCTTCGTCGAGGTGCTGCTCGACAAGACCACGCCCGATATCTTCGACAAATTCGCCCAGGCCGTGCGCACCATGCCCGAGGTTCTGGAGTGCCACATGGTTGCCGGCGGATTCGATTATCTGGTCAAGACCCGTGTTGCCGACATGGCCTCCTATCGGCATTTCCTGGGCGAGATCCTGCTCTCCCTGCCGGGCGTGCGAGAAACCCGCACCTACGCAGTGATGGAAGAGGTCAAGAACGACAGCCCGTTGCCGCTGTGAGGCGACGGGTCGTCAAAGGCACAAGGATGTTCGCGCAAAAAGGCCTCACCGCGGCTCGGGCATTGCCATCGAGACCGGGCTGAAGGTGGTCGGCACGGGCACTTCCGCATCTTCGACGTGGCCGTGCCCGGCCTGGACGGGATCGAGCTGGAGACCGTCGCAAACCCGGGGGGCCATGCCACAGGTGGAACGGTCGGCGGACCTATGGCCCGGCGGCGTGACCGGAGGAGACGAGTGTGCCGTTCATCACGACGGTGCTCACTTTCTGCCTCCGGCCCGGCACCGGTCAGGGCGGGTTCGTTGCGAACAAGCTCTGAACGCTTTGTCCGCATGACCCGCCCGTTCCGTGTCGTCACCCCGAAGAGCCGTCCCTTTCCCCGATGTTACGACCCGCTGGGCAGCACGAGGATGTCGCTGGCGCTGAGCGTGCGGACGTTCAGCGTGGCGATGGTGACCGCCGCCCCGGCGCCCGACCCGTCGGCGTCGTAGAACAGCGTGCCGGTGGTCGTGTTGAAGACGAACAGGTCGTTGGCGTCCGTCGGGTTATCCAGCGCGAAGTTGGCCGTCGACAGCGTGCCCACCGCCAGATTGCCGAAGTTCGGGCTGACCACCGCGATCGTGTCCACCCCCGACTGGAAGTCGGTGATGGTGTCGCCACCCTCCGCCGGTGCGGCGATGCGGAACTGGTCCGCCCCGTCGCCGCCGGTCAGCGTGTCGGCCCCAACCCCGCCGACCAGCGTGTCGGCACCCAGGTTGCCGTACAGGGCATCGTCGCCGAGGTTGCCGTGCAGCACATCGTTGCCCTGGCCGCCGAACAGACTGTCGCCGCCTTGGCCACCGAACAGGCTGTCGTCGCCCAGGTTGCCGTAGAGGTTGTCGGTGCCCAGGTTGCCGTACAGCGCATCGCCGTCCTGACCGCCGAACAGCGTGTCGCCGTCCTGGCCGCCGAACAGCGTGTCCAGCCCCTGGTTGCCGTACAGCAGGTCGTCCTGCCGGTTGCCGTACAGCACGTCGTTGCCGGTGCCGCCGGTCACCGTGTCGACGCCGTCGTCACCGAAGAGCAGGTCGTCGCCGCCTTCGGAGCCGATGAAGTCGTTGCCGCCGCCGCCGCGCAGCGTGTCGTCGTCCGCACCCAGCACGATGTACTGCGCGCTTCCGTCGCCCGCCACGTTCTGCGAGCCCGAGCCTCCGCCCACCCGCACGGCGCCCACGACCACGGCGAACGAGACGTTCTGCAACTGGAGCACCGTGCCGGACGGCAGGGAGGTGACGTCGATCACCAACGCCTCGCCCGGCACGCCGCCGGCGGGCGTGTTGCCGGTGATCGTCAGAGGCTGGTTGACCGCCGTCGTCCCCGCCGCAACCGTCGGCACGATCGTTCGCACCGTGACTTGCGTGTCCGTCGGCAATCCGTTCAGGAAGGTCTGGGCCGTGGTGACCAGCGCCGTCTGGTCCGACGCCTGATTGGCGCCGCTGGTGCGGGACTGGATCGCCGCGACCAGCCCGTTCACGGCGTTCGCGGGGGTCTGGGCGACCGTCTGCCCTTCGACGCGCAGGCCGACGCCGGTCGGCACGCTCGCCTGGATCACCGGCAGGCCGGTCGTCGCGTTCCGCGCCAGCGGAATGTCGGCCCCGGCGGTCTGGCCGTCTCCCTCGACGCGGGTGTCGGTCACCACCGGAATATCGACGATCTCCACCACGGCGCCGGTGCTGGTGACCAGCCTCTGCTGCTGCACGACGACGCCGTCGATGGTGTTCGTCGTGTTCGTGGTCCCGACCACTTCGATGACCGTTCCCAACACCGGGGTCGACATCGTGGTGGTCCCGCTGTCGGTGCTCGGAGGCTGCGGGGGGGTCGTGTACAGGATGTCGGTGCCGCTGAGCGCGAAGTTCTCGGTCGTGTAGCGGCCTTCCAGATCAATCGTGAGTTCGGCCGCGTCCGCCATGCCGTCGGTGTCGATGTAAAGCCGGGTCGTGCCTCCGTTCTGGGCGATCTGGATGGAATGTGCGGCCACGGACGACCCGTTGCCCACCGTCACGTTTCCGGTGAACGAGGCGCCGGCGACGCGGATGCCGTCGCCCGTTCCGAAATCGATGATGGTGTCGACGCTGGTATCGTTGGGGGCGTAGGAGAAAACGTCGCCGCCGACGCCGCCGGACAGGGTGTCGTTGCCGTCGCCGCCGGACAGCGTGTCCGCTCCCCCCGCGCCGAAGAGGCGGTTGGCGGCGGCGTCGCCGGTCAGCACGTCGGCATGCGACGAGCCGAGGAGGTCTTCAATGCTGTCGAGGGAGTCGCCCTGGGCGTCGCCGCCCGTGCCCGTGCCCGCGAGGAGGCTGACCGTCACTGCGGCGCTCGACGCGCTGTAGTCGACCATGTCGGTGCCGCTGCCGCCGGACAGCAGGTCGGCGTTCGCGCCGCCGGCGAGCGTGTCGTTCCCGTTGCCGCCGACGAGGGTGTCGTTGCCCACGCCGCCGGACAGGACGTCGTTGCCGTCGCCGCCGGAGAGCAGGTTGGCTTCCGCGTCGCCGGTCAGCGTGTCGTTGTGGGCGGAGCCGATCAGGTTCTCGACATAGGCGTATACGTCGCCTTGCGCGTCGCCGCCGCTGCCGCCGGTGGCCAGGTTGGCCGAGATCCCCTCGCTCACGGCGCTGAAGTCGGCCGTGTCGATGCCGTCGCCGCCAATCAGCGTGTCGGCGCCGGCACCGCCGACCAGCGTGTCGTTGCCCGCGCCGCCGTACAGCACGTTGACGCTGCCGTCGCCGGTCAGGCTGTCCGCGAGGCCGGAGCCGACGAGGTTTTCGATGCTGTCGAACGTATCGCCCGCGGCGTCGCCGCCCGAAGCCGACGGCGTGGCGAGGTTGATCGTCACCGCGGCGCTCGACGCGCTGTAGTCGGCCGTGTCGGAGCCGCCGCCGCCGACGAGGCTGTCGGACCCCGACCCGCCGACCAGCGTGTCGTCGCCGTTACCGCCGAACAGCGTGTCGTTGCCACCGGCGCCGCTGAGGATGTCGGAACCGTCCGCGCCGGACAGCACGTTGGCGTTGCCGTCGCCCGTCAGCGTGTCGTTGTGGGAGGAGCCCGTCAGGTTCTCGATGCTGTTGAGGGTGTCGCCCTCGGCGTCGCCGCCGGTGTGCGTTCCGCTCGTCAGGTTGACCGAGACCGCGGCGCTGGAGCCCGTGTAGTCCGCCGTGTCGGTGTCGTTGCCGCCGTACAGCGTGTCGTTGCCGGCACCGCCCAGCAGCGTGTCGTTGCCCGCCGCGCCGGACAGCACGTTGGCGTTGGCGTCGCCCGTCAGGCTGTCCGCCTGCGCCGAACCGATGAGGTTCTCGACCGTCGTGAGCCTGTCGCCCTCGGCGTCGCCGCCGGTCCCCGTTCCCGTGGCGAGGTTGACCGTGACCCCCGCCGTCGAGGCGGTGTAGTCGGCCGTGTCGGTGCCGTCGCCGCCGACCAGCGTGTCGGCACCGGCGTTGCCGACCAGCGTGTCGTTTCCGGCGGCACCGCTGAGGATATCGGCGCCGTCGCCGCCGGACAGCAGGTTGGCGACGTCGCTGCCGAGCAGCGTGTCGTTGTGGGACGAACCGACCAGGTTTTCGACGCTGTCGAAGCGGTCTCCTTGAGCGTCGCCGCCCGTGCCCGTGCCGTCGGTCAGATTGACCGAAACGGCGGCGCTGGATCCGGCGAAGATGCCCCAGTCGGTGCCCTGGCCGCCGTACAGCGTGTCGGCGCCCTGACCGCCGTACAGCGTGTCGTTGCCGTCGGCGCCGGACAGGATGTTGGCGCCGTCGTCGCCCGACAGGCTGTCGGCATACGACGAGCCCCAGAGGTTCTCGATGCCGACGAGCGTGTCGCCCGCGGCGTCGCCGCCCGAGATCGACGCGCCGGTGGCGAGGCCGACCGTCACGCCCGAGCCGGAACCCGTGTAGTCGGCGGTGTCGACGCCGGTGCCGCCCACCAGACGGTCGCCGCCGCCGCCGCCGTGCAGGCGGTCGTCGCCCACGCCGCCGGACAGCGTATCGCCGCCCGCGCCGCCGAACAGGACGTCGGCCCCCGCCTCGCCCACGAGGCTGTCGCTGTCCTGGCCGCCATAGAGCGTGTCGTCGCCGCCGCCGCCGGTCAGCGAGTCGTCGCCGGCGTTGCCGTACAGCACGTTGGCGTTGTCGTCACCCCACAGGGCGTCGATGTAGGCCGAACCGTTGATGTTCTCGATGCTGACGAAGACGTCGCCTTCGGCCTCGTTGCGGGTGCCCGTTCCGGTGGCCAGGCTCGCCGTGACGCCGGCCGCCGCGTTGCTGTAGTCGGCGGTGTCGCTGCCGTCACCGCCGTCCAGGGTGTCGCTGCCGAGACCGCCGGCCAGCGTGTCGCTGCCGAGACCGCCGGAAAGGACGTCGTTGCCCGCGGCGCCGGACAGCAGGTTGGCGTTGTCGTTGCCCGTCAGCGTGTCGTTGCCGCTGCCGCCGCCAAGGTTCTCGACGGCGAAGATGGCGTCGCCGGCCGCGTCGCCGCCCGAAACGGTGGCGGCGATCGTGTCGTTGCCCGAAAGCGTGACCGACACGGCGGTCGATCCGGTGAAGTAGACGATGTCGGTGTCGGCGCCGCCGTAGATGACGTCGGCGCCCGCACCGCCGTAGAGCGTGTCGTTGCCGCTGCCGCCGTTCAGCGTGTCGTTGCCGTCCTCGCCGTACATGATGTCGGCGTCGGCGTCGCCGATGATGCTGTCGGCGCCCGACCCACCATAGAGCGTGTCGTTGCCGGAGCCACCGCTCAACGTGTCGTTGCCGGCCGCGCCCGAAAGGACGTTGGCCTCGCCGCTGCCCACCATCGAGTCGTTCTGGGACGTGCCGATGGCGTTCTCGATCTCGGAGAGCACGTCGCCCGCGGCGTCGCCGCTGGTGCCCGCGCTCCCGCTCAGATAGATGGTCACGCCGGAGCCGGACGCGCTGTAATCGACCAGATCGGTCCCGCCGCCGCCGGAAAGCGTGTCGGCGCCGGCGCCGCCGACCAGCGTGTCGTTGCCGTCGCCGCCGGACAGCAGGTTGGCGCCGGTGTCGCCGGTCAGTGCGTCCGCATAGTCGGAGCCGACGACGTTCTCGATGCCGCTCAGCGTGTCGCCGGCCGCATCGCCGCCCGACCCCGAGGTCGTGGCCAGATTGACCGTGACCGCCGCCGACGAGGCGCTGTAGTCGGCCGTGTCGTTGCCGGAACCGCCGGTCATGTTGTCGGCGCCGGCGCCGCCGACGAGACGGTCGTCGTTGTTCCCGCCGGTGAGCGAGTCGTTGCCGTCGCCGCCGTACAGCGAGTCGTTGCCGTCGCCGCCATCCAGGGTGTCGTTGCCGTCATCGCCGTACAGCGTGTCGGCGCCCAGGCCGCCGAGAAGCGTGTCGTTGCCTTCGTTGCCCCACAGCCGGTTGGCGGTCTCGTCGCCGGTCAGCCTATCCCCGTGCTGCGAACCGACGACGTATTCGAAGCCCGTCGCGACGTCGCCCGCGGCGTGGCCGCCCGAAGCGGTGGCGGCAACCGAAGAGGACAGGGCGACCGTCACGCCCGCAGTCGAGGTGCTGTAGTCCAGCGTGTCGGTGCCGGCGCCGCCATAGAGCGTGTCGGCACCGCCGCCGCCCGCGATGACGTTGTTGCTGGCGTCGCCGGTCAGGCTGTCGTTGCCGGAGCCGCCGAAGACGTTCTCGAAATTGACGACCGAGTCGCCTTCGGCGTCGCCGCCCGAGACCGTGGACGTGCCCGACGATACCAACACAACGTTCACCGCGCCGGTCGAGGTGCTGTAGTCGACCGTGTCGGTGCCGCTGCCGCCGTTCAGGGTGTCGGCGCCGGCGCCGCCCGCGAGGACGTTGTTGCTGGCGTCGCCGGTCAGGCTGTCGTTGCCCGAGCCGCCGATGATGTTCTCGATGCCGACCAGGACGTCGACGTCGCCGGTACCCAGATTGACCGTGACCGAGCCGCTGGAGACGGTGATCGTCAAGGCGCTGTTGACGGCGCTGTAGTCGGCGGTGTCGGTGCCCTCGCCGCCGTACAGGGTGTCGTTGCCGCCGCCGCCGACGAAGAGGTCGTTGCCCGAACCGCCGTCCAGAGAGTCGTTGCCGGCGCCGCCGCTCAGCGTGTCGTTGCCGGCGCCGCCGGCCAGCACGTTCGCGTTGGCATCGCCCGTCAGGGCATCCCTGTAGGCGGAACCGGTGACGTTCTCGATCTCGGTGAGCGTGTCGCCCTGAGCGTCGCCGCCCGAACTCGACGTGCCGAGGACGATCGTCACGGCCGACGACGAGGCGCTGTAGTCGGCCGTGTCGATGCCCGTGCCGCCGACAAGGGTGTCGTTGCCCGCGCCGCCGACCAGCGTGTCGTCGCCCGCGCCGCCGGACAGCGCGTCGCTGCCGGCGGCGCCGGACAGCACGTCGTTGCCCGAGCTGCCGGTCATCGTGTCGTTGTTCGAGCTGCCGATGACGACTTCGATCGACTGGTACGTGTCGCCCTCCGCGTTGCCCGACGCGCTGGTCCCGCCCAGGTTGACGTTGACCGCCGCGGAGCCGCTGTAGTCGACCACGTCGACGCCGCTGTCGCCCCTCAGCGCGTCGGCGCCCGCGTCGCCCAGCAACGTGTCGTTGCCGTTGCCGCCGGACAGCGTGTCGTTGCCCGCCGCGCCGCTCAGAATGTCATTGCCGTCGCCGCCCGTCAGCGCGTTGGCGTTCGCGTCGCCGACCAGGGTGTCGTCGTTGGACGAACCGATGAGGTTCTCGATGCTGTTGAAGGTGTCGCCCTGGGCATCGCCGCCCTGGGCCGATGTCCCCAGAACCACATGGACGGCCTCGCTCGACCCGGTGTAGTCGGCCGCGTCGTTGCCCAGACCGCCGGACAGGGTGTCGTTGCCGGCGCCGCCGCGAAGGACGTCGTTGCCGTCCTCGCCGGACAGGACGTCGTCGCCGCCGTCGCCGAACAGCAAGTCGTTGCCCTGCCCGCCGTAAATCAGATCAACACCGTAGCCGCCGTACAGGAGGTCGTTGCCCTGGCCGCCATACAGGGTGTCGGCGTCGTCGTTCGCGTACAGGGTGTCGTTGCCGTCGCCGCCGCTCAGGAGGTCGTTGCCGATGCCGCCCAACAGCGTGTCTTCGCCGCTGCCGCCGTCGAGCGTGTCGTTGCCCTGGCCGCCGCTGACGATATCGTTGCCGCCGTTGCCGGACAGCAGGTTGTCGGCGTTGCCGCCGACGAGCGTGTCGGCGCCGGTGCTGCCGATGACGTTCTCGATCTCATGGAAGGCGCTGCCGATGCTGGCGGCTTCGTGCAGATTCACCGTCAGGCCGGTGCTGGTGCCGCTGTAGTCGGCCGTGTCGATCCCGTCGCCGCCGTACAACACGTCGGTGCCGGCGCCGCCGTACAAGGTGTCGTTGCCCGCACCACCGTACAACGTGTCGTCGCCGTCGCCGCCGTCGAGCGTGTCGGCGCCTTCATCGCCGAAAAGCAAGTCGTCGCCGGCGCCGCCCACGAGCGTGTCGTTGCCGTCGCCGCCGGACAGCGTGTCATTGCCGGCCGCACCGGACAGCACGTTGGCGGAGGCGTTGCCCGTCAGGGAGTCCGCCTGCGCCGAACCGATGAGGTTTTCGATTTCGGAGAGCGTGTCGCCCTGGGCGTCGCCGCCCGTGCCCGCGCCCCCGGCGAGGCTGATCGTCACGCCCTCGCTCGACGCGCTGTAATCGGCGGTATCAACGCCGTCGCCACCAAACAGCGTATCGTTCCCGCTGCCGCCGACGAGCGTGTCGTTGTCCGCACCGCCGTACAACAGGTCATTGCCGGCTTGGCCGGACAGAAGGTCCGCCTCGGCGTCGCCGTACAGCGTGTCGTTGCCCAGACCGCCGGACAGGGTGTCGTTGCCGCCAGCGCCGGACAAGACATCGTTGCCGTCGCCACCGTCGAGGACGTCGTCGCCGAGGCTGCCACCCAGGGTGTCGTCGCCATCGTCGCCGTAAAGAACGTCGTTGCCGGTGTATCCGTCGAGAACGTCATTCCCGGCGAAACCATACAGAACGTCGTTTTCGTTGCCGCCGGACAAAGTGTCGTTGCCTGAAGCGCCCGTAACAGTAGCCATCATTTCCCCCAATATCCAAGCAACGGAGCCAATTGTCCGATCCGGGTGCGAGTCCGCGAACGTCCACGCGCCGACCTTTCCGAGGGCCGGCGGCGTATCGTACGATGCCCGCATCGGTTGCCAGATCGGCGCCCCCCTCGTCCACCAAATTTGTGTCACATTTTGTGACAGTGGACAGTAATCGGACCCAGGATTGGTGGACGTCCGAGACAGCTCATGCCGCCTGATTGACGGCCGCAAATTGAGCGGGGGTCATGTCGCCAAATGACGAATGGCGGCGCTGGCGGTTGTAGACTGCCTCGCCGCATTCGAAGACGGCGGGCATGGCCTTCTGCCGGGTCTGATAGCAGCGATCGTGGACGTGTTTGGTTTTGAGCGTGTGAAACCAACTCTTGGTAGACGAATTATTCCGGCAAATCAGGAGAGGCGTCGACCACACCGGAGGCAGATCATCCGATCAGGGGCCCTGGAAATAGGGCGGCTTGCCGGCGGTCCAGAGTTCCCCCCACAGCCGGCCGCCGCCGTCCACGGTCAGCACCTCGCCGGTGATGAAGCCCGCGGCCGGGCCGGAGAGGTAGGCGCAGGCCTCCGCCACCTCCCACGGGTCGCCCATGCGCAGCATGGGGTTGGAGCGCGGGAAGGCGGCGCGCGCCTCGGGCGGGTAGACGGCCATCCCCTCCGTCTCGATGGTGCCGGGGGCGACGCAGTTGACGCGGATGCGCAGCGGCGCCCACTCCACCGCCACCGTCTTCGACAGATGGATCACCCCGGCACGCGCCGCACATGTGTGCGCCACGCCGGGCATGCCGCGCTCCACCACCGCCACCACGTTCACGATGGCTCCTCCGGCGCCGGCCGTGCCCGTGTCGCGCCAGCGCCGGGCGGCGGCCTGCATCATGTACCAGGTGCCGTTCAGGTTGGTGTCGATCACGGCCTGCCAGCCCTTGACCGAGAAGTCGATGGCCGGCTGCGGGAACTGGCCGCCCGCGTTGTTCAGCAGCACGTCCAGGCCGCCGCAGCGTTCCCACACCGCGCTCATCAGCGCGTCCACCTGTTCCGGATCGCGGATGTTGCAGGGCAGGGCGTCGACGCTCAATCCGGCGGCGCGCATCTCCGCGGCCGCGGCGTCCAGCTTCTCCGGCTTGCGGCCGGCGATGACGACGCGCGCACCCAGGCGGCCGAACAGGAAGGCCGCCGCCTTGCCCAGGCCGCTGCCGCCGCCGGACACCAGCACCGTGCGCCCGGCGAACAGACCGTCCCGACAGGCGGTCGGGCGTGTGGCGTAGGATGAGGGGTCGGTCATGCCCGCCTACTCCCGCAGCAGTTCGCCGGCGATGATCAGCTTGCGCACCTCCGTGGTGCCGGCGCCGATCTCCAGCAGCTTGTTGGCGCGGTACAGGCGGTTGATTTCCGACTCCCAGATGTAGCCCGCACCGCCGTGGATCTGCACCGCGTCGTCCAGCACGGCGTGCATGGATTCGGCCGCGTACATCACCGACGCGGCGGTCAGCGCGTGGATGGTGCCGCGCCCGCCGCCGCCGACCTCCAGGTCGTTGGCCTCGGCCAGCACGCGGTACGTGAAGGTGCGCATGGTCTCCACCCGCACGTACATCTCGGCCAGCTTCGCCTGCACCATCTGGAACTGCCCGATGGGGCGGCCGAACTGCTGGCGGGTGCGCGCGTAGTCGAGCGCGAGGTCGAGCGCGCGCTCGGCCACGCCCAGGCAGATCGGCGCGATCATCGCACGCTCCAGGTCGAGGCCGCTCATGACGACGGACACGCCCTCGTTCTCTTCGCCCACGCGGTTTTCGGCGGGAACGCGGCAGTCGTCGAACACCAGCTCGCCGGTCGTGCTGCCGCGGAAGCCCATCTTGGTCAGCTTCTGCGCCACCTGGAAACCCGGCATCCCCTTCTCGACGATGAAGGCGGAGATGCCCTTGGCCCAGCGCTCCCGGTCCGTCTTGGCGTAGACCAGCAGCACGTCGGCCACCGGCCCGTTGGTGATGTAGAGTTTCGTGCCGTTCAGCACATAGTGGTCGCCGTCGCGCCGCGCCGTGGTGCGCATGGAGCCCAGCGCGTCCGACCCCGCCCCCGGCTCGGTCAGGCCCAGCGCGCCCACCTTCTCGCCGCTGCACAGGCCGGGCAGGTAGCGGCGGCGCTGCTCCTCGTCGCCGTTGCGGTGGAGGTTGTTCAGGCACAGGTTCTCGTGCGCCACCCAGCTCAAGGCCAGCGCGTGGTTCCAGCGCGAGAAGGCCTGCAGCAGGATGCCGCTGGTGAACAGGTCCATGCCGGCCCCGCCGTAGGTCTCCGGCACGGTGACGCCGAGGAAGCCCATGCGGCCGAACTCGCGCATCGCGTCTTCCGGCCACCATTCGTCGCGGTCCATGCGTTCGGCCAGCGGGTAGAGCCGGTCGCGGGCGAAGCGGTCGGCTTGGTCGAGCAGGGCCTGCTGGTCGGCGGTCAGGGCGAAGGCCGGCGGCGGGCTGGCGTTGCTGCCGTCCCCGGCATGTCCATGAGGCGGGTTCATCGCGGTTTCCTCCCGGATGCGTCGATGGTTGGCGGGACGCACATTTTTTGTTGACAGCGGAACTCGTTCGCCCGCTAATGAGTTCCACTCACTTTCATCCCACCGCGCCCCGTTGTCAATCGAGAAGCGCGGGGGATGAAGGGACGGGGCCAAAGCGCCCCACGAGGGAGGAAACGCGGAGACAATCCGCTCATGAGTACGACTTTCGTGCGAGTCCCGCTGCGCCGAGCCGCGCGTGAGCGCGCCCTTCGACGTCCCGGCGGATCGCGTGTTGGTTGGTGAGCAGCGCTCACCAACGCGGCCGAAGCGTGCCTGGAGGAGAGATGACGGACGTGGTGCTGTGTGAGCGGCGGGGATCCGTGCAGTGGATCACCATCAACCGGCCGGAACGGCGCAACGCCATCAACGAGGCGGTGACGACCGGCATCGCCGGCGCCCTGCGCGCCGCCATGGCGGATGGGGAGGTGCGCGCCGTGGTGCTGACCGGGGCGGGCGACCGCGCCTTCTGCGCCGGCGGCGACCTCAACCCCACGGCCGACGGCACGCCCTTCCGCACCGACCCGGCCGAGCCCCGCCACTTCATCGCCGAGCTGTTCCGGACGATGGAGGCCTGCACGCTGCCCATCGTGGCGCGGGTCAACGGGCACGCGCTGGCCGGCGGGCTGGGGCTGATGTGCGCCTGCGACCTCGCCGTGGCGGCGGAGGAGGCGCAGTTCGGCACGCCGGAAAGCAAGATCGGCCTCTTCCCCATGATGATCGATCCTGCCCTACATGCAGCGCGTGCTGCCGCGCCGCCGCCTGATGGAGCTGTGCATCACCGGCGAGAGCTTCTCGGCCGCCGAGGCGCTGGAGATGGGGCTGGTCAACTACGTGGCCCCGGCGGCGGAGCTGGACGCCAAGCTCGACTGGCTGCTCGGCCGCATCGTGGACAAGTCGCCGACCGCCGTGCGCCTGGGCAAGCAGGCGTTCCACGCCGTGCAGGACATGAACATCCTGCAGGCCCTGGAATACGCGCAGATCATGCTGCCCGGCATGGCGCGGACGGAGGACGCGCGGGAAGGCTTCCGCGCCTTCAACGAGCGCCGCCCGCCCACCTGGACCGGCCGATAGGGGAGGCGGGGCGATGGCGCGCGAGGTTCTGCGCATCGGCTGCGGCGCCGGCTTCTGGGGCGACAGCGAGGAGGGGCCGGCGCAGCTCGTCCGCTCCGGCGGGATCGACGTGCTGGTGCTCGACTATCTGGCCGAGATCACCATGTCGCTGCTCTCCCGCGCCCGCGCCAAGGACCCGGCGGCCGGCTATGCGGGGGACTTCGTGACGCGGGTGATGGCGCCGCTGGCGGGCGAGATTGCCGGACGCGGCATCCGCGTGGTCGCCAACGCCGGCGGCGTCAACCCGCTGGCCTGCCGCGACGCGCTGGAACGCGCGCTGGCCGAGCGCGGCGTGCGCCTGACGGTCGCCGCCGTGCTGGGCGACGACCTGATGCCGATGGCGGACGCGCTGCGCGATCGCGGCACGGTGGAGATGTTCGACGGCCGCCCCTTCCCGGCAAAGCCGTGGAGCGCCAACGCGTATCTGGGCGCGCGGCCGATCGCGGCGGCGCTGGACGCCGGGGCGGACGTGGTGATCACCGGGCGGTGCGTCGACAGCGCGCTGGCGCTGGGGCCGCTGCTGCACGCCTTCGGCTGGCGCGACGACGACCACGACCGGCTCTCCGCCGGCAGCCTCGCCGGGCACCTGATCGAATGCGGCACGCAGGTGACCGGCGGCATCGTCACCGACTGGCGCCGCGTGCCGGGCTGGGAGTCCATGGGCTTCCCCATCGCCGAGGTGAGGGCCGACGGCACCTTCGTGCTGACGAAGCCGTCGGGCACCGGCGGGCTGGTGACGCCGGAAACGGTGGCCGAACAGCTTGTCTACGAGGTCGGCGACCCCGGCGCGTACCGGCTGCCCGACGTGACCTGCGACTGGAGCGGCGTGCGGCTGGAGGCGGCCGGGCCGGACCGCGTGTTCGTCCATGGCGCGCGCGGGCGGGCGCCGGCCAGCCAGTACAAGGTGTCGGTCACCCACGCCGACGGTTTCCGCGCCTCCGGCACCATGATGATCGGCGGGCGCGAGGCGGCGGCCAAGGCGCGCCGCACCGCCGATGCCGTGCTGGCGCGCAGCGCCCGCCTGCTGGCGTCCGCCGGCCTGCCGCCCTTCCGCCGCACGCACGTCGAGGTGCTGGGGGCGGAGAGCACCTACGGCCCGCACGCCGCCGTCCGCGACGTGCGCGAGGTGGTGCTGAAGGTCGCCGTGCACCACGACGTCCGCGAGGGGGCGGAGGTCTTCTCCCGCGAGTTCCTCCCCTCCGCCACGTCCATGGCGCAGGGCATCACCGGCTTCGCCGCCGGCCGGCCCAAGGTAACACCGCTGGTGCGGCTGTTCTCGTGTCTGGTCGACAAGGGCATGGTGCCGGTGCGGGTGGCGCTGGGCGGCGAGGAGTTCGCCGTGGCGGTTGCGGCCGGGGAACCCGCGGCGCCGTCCGCGGCACCGTCGGCCGTGCCGAACGACCCGGCCCCGCCGCCGGGACCGGCGGTGGACGTGCCGCTGATCGCGCTGGCCTACGGGCGCAGCGGCGACAAGGGGAACGCCGCCAACATCGGCGTGCTGGCCCGCCGGGCGGAGTTCCTGCCGGTGCTGCGCCGGGCGCTGACGGCGGATGCGGTGAAGGCCTACCTCGGCCACCTCGTGGCGGGGCCGGTGGAGCGCTTCGAGTGGCCCGGCCCCGGCGGCTTCAACTTTCTGTTGCACGACGCGCTGGACGGCGGCGGCACGGCGTCGCTGCGCCACGACCCGCAGGGCAAGGCGCTGGCGCAGATGCTGATGGACATGCCCATGCCGGTTCCGGCCTCCTGGCTCGCCCCCGGCGGTCCGCTGGCGGCGTGGGAAGACGAACAGACGGGGACGACGGCATGAGCGCGCCGGCAACCAAACGCATCGTGGTCCGGCTGCCGCGCGAGCGGCGGGTCAACGACATCCTGGAGGTGGCGCACGCCGTCTTCACCGAGCGCGGCTACGAGGCCGCCGCCATGTCGGACATCGCCGAACGCGCCGGGGTCGTGGAAGGCACCATCTACAAGTACTTCGAGAGCAAGCGCGACCTGATGTTCCAGGTGATGGCGCGCTGGTACGAGGGAATGGTCGCCGACTACGCCGACCAGCTCTCCGGCATCCAGGGCACGCGCAACCGGCTGCGCTTCGTCATCTGGCGGCACGTCCGCTCGATCGAGGACAACCCGGCGCTCTGCCGCGTCTTCTTCCGCGAGATCCGCACCGGGGCGGACTACGACGCGTCCGTCTTTCACGAGCACAACCGGCGCTACACGCACTTCGTCGTGCGGATCCTGCGCGAGGGGATGGCGAACGGCGAGCTGCGGCCGGACACCCCGGTGGCGCTGGTGCGCGACATGATCTTCGGCGGGGTCGAGCACCACACCTGGAACTACGTGTGCGGGCGCGGCCGGATCGACGCCAACGATCTGGCCGACCGGCTGACCGACATGGTGCTGGCCGGCATCGCCATGCCCGCCCCGCCCATGCCCGCCCCGCTGCGCCGCGACGCCGCCGACCCGCTGGTCGAGAAGCTGGACGCGCTGGTGCGCCGGCTGGAGCGCGTCACACCACCCGAGGGAGGCGACCCGTGAGCCAACTGTCCCTCGCCAACGTGCAGATCCTCTACGACCGCTCCATCCTGGCGGTGCGCGACGTGTCGCTGGAGGTGCCGCAGGGCGCCATCGTGGCGCTGCTGGGCTCCAACGGGGCCGGCAAGTCGACGGTGCTGAAGGCCATCTCCGGCATCCTGGCGCGCGAGGACGGGGAGGTGGTGGGCGGCTCCATCGCCTTCGAAGGGCGGGACGTGGCCCGCCTCGCCCCGGACGCGGTGGTCCGCCAGGGCGTCGTGCAGGTGCCCGAGGGGCGCGCCCTCTTCCCCCGGTTGACGGTGGAGGAGAACCTGCTGATGGGCGGCTACACCCGCAGCGCGCGCGAATGCGCGGAGGGGCTGGCCGCCGTCTACGCCCTGTTCCCGCGCGTGGCGGAGCGGCGCCGGCAGACGGCGGGTTTTCTGTCGGGGGGCGAGCAGCAGATGGTGGCGGTGGGCCGCGCGCTGATGGCGCGCCCGCGCCTCCTGATGCTGGACGAACCCTCGCTGGGGCTGGCGCCGTAGGTGGTGGACGATATCTTCGCCACCATCGTGCGCCTGAACCGCGAGCGCGGGCTGACCGTGCTGCTGGTGGAGCAGAACGCCCAGCTCGCCCTGTCCGTCGCCACCTACGGCTACATCATGGAGAACGGGCGCGTGGTGCTGGACGGCGGGCCGCAGCGCCTGCTGCGCAACGCCGACGTCCAGGAATTCTACCTCGGCTACTCGGCCGGCGGGGCGCGCAAGAGCATGCGCGACGTCAAGCACTACAAGCGGCGCAAGAGGTGGCTGTCATGAGCCCGATCCTGGAGGTGCGCGGGGTCAGCAAACGCTTCGGCGGCCTGCGCGCGGTGAACGACGTCAGCTTCAGCGTGGAGCGCGGCACGATCTACAGCCTGATCGGCCCCAACGGGGCCGGCAAGACGACGCTGTTCAACCTGATCAGCGCCGTGCTGCGGCCCAGCGACGGCGGCATCCTGTTGGAGGGGCGCGACCTGACGCGCGAGCGGACGCACCGGCTGGCGCGGCTGGGCATCGGGCGGACCTTCCAGAACCTCGCCGTCTTCAAGCACGAGACGGTGGTGCGCAACCTGCTGGTCGGCATGCATGGCCACCTGCGCGCCAACCCGCTGTCCGCCGCGCTGTTCTGGGGTCCGGCGCGGCGCGAGGAGATCCGGGCGCGCGAGCGCGTCGAGGAGATCATCGAGTTCCTGGAGATCGAGGACATCCGCGACGTGCCGGTGGGCGCCCTGCCCTACGGCCTGCAGAAGCGCGTCGAGCTGGGCCGGGCGCTGGCGATCGGGCCGAAGCTTCTGCTGCTGGACGAGATGGTGTCCGGCATGAACCAGGAGGAGCGGGAGGACATCGCCCGCTTCATCCTCGACCTCAAGGACGAGCTGGGCATGACCGTGCTGATGGTGGAGCACGACATGGGCATCGTCATGGACGTGTCCGACCGCGTGTGCGTCATCAACCACGGCTCCCGCATCGCCGAGGGCACGCCGGCCGAGGTCTCCCGCGATCCGGCGGTGATCGGCGCGTACCTCGGCCGGCACGAGCTGGAGGCCGCCGCATGAGGATCGCGCCGCTGAGCCGGGAGGAGGCCGCCGTCCTCACCATGCCGCAGATCCTGCGCCAGCGCGCGCGGCAGCATCCCGACGCGCTGGCGATGCGCGAGAAGGTGCGCGGCGTGTGGCGGCGCGTCACCTGGGCCGACTATGACCGCAACGTCCGCCGCTTCGCGCTGGGGCTGCGGGCACTGGGCTTCCGCCCCGGCGACCGCCTGGGGGTGGCGGCGGAGAACGTGCCGGAATGGCTGTACGCCGATCTGGCCGCGCAGGCGCTGGGCGGGGCGTGCCTGGGCGTCTATCCCACCAACCCCTGGCCGGAGCTGCAATACATCCTGCGCCACTCCCGCACCCCGGTGGTGGTGTGCGGCGACCAGGAGCAGACCGACAAGGTGATCGAGGCGGCGACCCGCGACGGCGGCCTGCCCGACCTGCGCTCCATCGTCTGCATCGACATGAAGGGCATGCGCCACTACGAGCGCGCCGACCTGATGAGCTTCGCCGACGTGCTGGCACTGGGCGAAGCGATGGAAGCGCAGGACGCCCGCGCGCTCGACACGGCCATCGACGCCGGACGGCCGGACGACGTGGCGATCGTCGTCTACACCTCCGGCACCACGGGCATGCCCAAGGGCGCGATGCTGACCCACCGCAACATGCTGCACTCCGCGGCCGAGGTGGTGCACACGCTGGGCCTGTCGGCCGAGACCTACTCCGTCGTCTGCTACCTGCCGCTGTGCCATGTGGCCGAGCGCAGCTTCTCCACCGTCATGCAGCTCGTCTGCGGATCGGTGGTGAACTTCGCGGAATCGGTGGACACGGTGACGGTGAACCTGCGGGAGATCGCACCCCTGGGCTTCCTGGGCGTGCCGCGCATCTGGGAGAAGCTCCAGCAGGGCGTGCTGATCCGCGTGAAGGACGCCGCCCCCCTGCAGCGCCGGGTGTTCGAGACCTGCCTGCGCCTGGGCCGCGCGCTTTCCGAGCGCGCGCCGGACGGCGGCGGGTCGTGGCGCGACCGGCTGCTGCGCTTCGCGCTGTGGCTGGCGTGTTTCCGCGCGCTGCGGAAGCATCTGGGTCTCGACCGGGCGCGCAACGGGTTCTACGGCGGCGCCACCGTGTCGCCGGAGGTGCTGCGCTTCTTCCGCGTCATCGGCATCCCCGTCTACCAGATCTACGGCATGACCGAGGCGGCCGGCGTCACCCACATGCAGCGCCCCGGCTTCACGCGCCTGGGCTGCTCCGGCCCGCGCATCGACGGGCTGGAGGAGATGGTGGACGAGGACGGCGAGCTGCTGGTCCGCGGCCCGTCGGTCTTCAAAGGGTACCTCTTCGACGAGGAGGCGAGCGCCCGCGCGCTGGCCGGCGGCTGGCTGCACACCGGCGACATCGTCGAGCGCGAGGAGAACGGCGAGATCCGCGTGGTCGACCGCAAGAAGGAGATCATCATCACCTCGGGCGGGAAGAACATCACGCCGTCGCTGATCGAGAACGCGCTGCGCGACAGCCCGTATATCCGCGAGGCGATCCTGCTGGGCGAGGGGCGGCATTTCCTGGCCGCGCTGATCCAGATCGACTACGACACGGTGGGCAAGTGGGCGCAGGAGCGCGGGCTTCCCTACACCACCTACCGCAGCCTCGCCGAGCGGCCGGAGGTGCACGACCTGATCCACGCCGAGGTGGAGGCGGTGAACGGCCGCTTCGCCCGCGTCGAGAACATCCGCCGCTTCGTCGTCCTGACCAAGCAGCTCGACCACGACGACGGCGAGCTGACGGCCACCATGAAGGTGCGCCGCCGCGTCATCGAGACGCGCTTCGCCGAGGAGATCGAGCGGATCTACGGGAGTGTCGCGGCATGACCGACTTCGCCCTCCTCCTCATGGTCACGGGGCTGGTGTCCGGCGCGGCCTACGCGCTGATCGCGATGGGGTTCGCGCTGATCTACAAGGCCACGGGCGTCGTCAACTTCGCCCAGGGCGAACTGGTGATGCTGACCGCCTACATCGCCTATTCGCTGTCCACCGCGTTCGAGCTGTCGTTCCTGCCGCTGATGGCGCTGACCGTGCCGCTGGCGATGGCGCTGGGGCTGTTCCTGGAGCGCGTCTTCATCCGCCCGATGCTGGGGGAGCCGGTGTTCTCCATCGTCATGGTGACGATCGGCCTCGCGGTCATCCTGCGCGGCCTGACCATCATGATCTGGGGGCCCAACCCCTTCCAGTTCCGCGCGGGGTTCTCCAACGACGTCATCCACATCGGCCCCGTGCCGTTCTACGAGGCGCACCTGTGGACGCTGGGCACGCTGGCGGTGCTGAGCGCCGCCACCTGGGCCTTCTTCCGCTTCACGCGGATCGGCATCGCCATGCGCGCGGCCGCCAGCGACGAGCGCGCGGCGCTCCTGATGGGCATCAGCGTGCCGCGCATCCATGCCACCGCCTGGGCCTTGTCGGCGGCGCTGGCGGCGGTCGCCGGGGTGCTGTTCTCGGCCATCTTCACGCTGGGGCCGGACCTGTGGTTCCAGGGCATGCGCGCCTTCCCGGCGGTGATCCTGGGCGGGCTGGACTCGCCCCTGGGCGCGGCGCTGGGCGGCCTCGTCATCGGCGTGGTGGAGAACATGGCGCAGGGCTACCTGGGCCAGGGCCTGCGGGAGATCGCCGGCTTCCTCATCATCGTGATCGTGCTGATGGTGCGCCCCTACGGGCTGTTCGGCGAACGCGACATCGAGCGGGTGTGACATGCGCAGCGGCCATTTCAAGGAAACCTACCCGCAACTGGTCGCCCTCACCGACAGCCCGGCGGTGTGGAGCTGGACCGGCGCGCTGGTCGCCGCGGCCATCGTCTTCCCGCTGTTCGCCGGGCCCTACCTGCTGACCATGGCGGTCACCGTCCTGGTGACGGCGGTGGGGGCCATCGGGCTGAACCTGCTGACCGGCACGACGGGGCAGATCTCGCTGGGCCAGTCCGGTTTCCTCGCCATCGGCGCCTACACCAACGCCATCCTCCTGGCGGATCATTCCTGGCCGCTGTGGGCCGCCCTGCCGGCCTCCGGCGTCGCGGCGGCGCTGGCGAGCCTGCTGGTGGGGCTGCCGTCGCTGCGCCTGAAGGGGCTTTACCTCGCCATCACCACGCTGGCCTTCGCCTTCATCGTCACGCACGTGATCTTGTATGCCGAAGCGGTGACGCACGGCTCCGACGGCATCTTCCTGCCCACGCTCTCCCTGTTCGGGGTGGCGCTGGACAGCGACCGGCGGCTCTACTGGTTCGTGCTGGCGGTGACGGTCGCGCTGACGCTGGCGGCCCTGAACATCCTGCGCACGCGCGTCGGGCGCGCCTGGATGGCGATCCGCGACCACGACATCGCCGCCCGCGTCATGGGCATCGACATCGTGCGCTACAAGCTGATGGCCTTCGTCGTCAGCTCCTTCTACGTCGGCGTCGCGGGTGCCTTGCTGTCGATGCAGATCCGCTTCGTCGGCGTGGACGTCTTCTCGCTGCTGCTCAGCATCGAGGCGCTGGCGGTCATCATCCTGGGCGGCCTGGGGTCGGTGGCCGGGGCCATCCTCGGCTCCGTCTTCCTGGTGCTGCTGCCGGAGGTGATCCGCGAGGTCTTCGCGCTGGTCGGCGACCAGACTTCCACCGCCTACGCCAAGTATGTGTTCGAAATCCGCGGCGTCGCCTACGGCGTCGTCATCGTCGTCATGCTGCGGCTGGCGCCCGACGGCCTGATCGGCCTGTGGAGGGACGTGAAGAAGTACTGGACGAACTGGCCTCTGGCCTACTGAACGACACAAAACAAAGGGAGGATCGCATGAGCAAGACAGTGCCCCGGACCGTGGCTGTGCTGGCGGCGGGACTGGTCTTCCTGGCCGGAGGCGCGGCGCGGGCGGAACCGGGCGTCACCGACACCGAGATACGCATCGGCGACGTCAACATCCTGACCGGCCCGGCCTCCTTCATCGGGCAGGCGGTGTCCGTCGGCTCCAAGGTCGCGGCGCGGGAGATCAACGACCGCGGCGGGATCAACGGCCGCAAGATCGTGATCCTCACCGAGGACGACGGCTACGTCCCCGCGCGCTCCTTCCAGGCGGCCAAGAAGCTGATCGAGGTGGATCAGGTCTTCGCGCTGAACGGCACGTCGGGCACCGCCAACGTGCTGGCCAACGGCAACATCATCGCCGGCAGCGCCGCCATGCTGGGCGAGGCGCGCAAGCTAGGCCTCGACATGGACCCCGTGGACACGCGAAACGCCCTGGGCATCGCCATCGCCGCCTCCCTGAACGCGCCGATCGGCGAGCCGCGCTACGGCGTGCTGCGCCTGTAGGCGGGGTGGGCCCAGCGTGTTGCGTCAAACCACGGCCGTCCTTGGCGCCGGCATCAGCAAGCCGGCGGCGCCATGATGGCCTTTTTCCTCATCCTTACTTCTTGGGGGCGCGGGCCGGCTTCTCGAAGGCGACGTCGGCGATCAGGCCGTTGGTCAACGACGCCAGCGCCGACTTGAAGGTCGGCCAGTGGTTCATGCCGGCCATGTCGGCCGCCGCCACGGTGCGCGCCTGCAGCACCAGACGGCGGACACCCTGCGGCGCGTCCTCCACCCGCAACGGCTCCAGGTCCTTCAGGAGCGGGGCCGGCACCTTGCCCTTCAGCGCGTGCAGCGCCGCCGCCCACAGGGCGTTCACGTCGTCGGCGTCGGGCAACGGGCCGGGATCGGCCGACTCGGGCGGCTCCGGCGGCGCCAGCTTCTCCACCGTGCCGGAGCGGCGGGCGCGGCGGCCGGCGCTGTGGCGCTCGCGCTCCAGGAAGGTTTCGGCCGCCTCCTCCTCGTCCTTGGCGGAGAATTCCAGCGTCACGGCCTCCACCTTGCGGCCGCGGCGCTTCATCTTCTCCTCGGGCATGGAGACGCGGAAGGGGGCGAGCTGGTTGACCTCGGCGATGGCGCGGTCGATGGTGCGGGTGCGCAGGATGCCGAAGTCCTTGTACGCCCCTTCCGGCACGTTCAGGAGCTTGCGCAGCGTGTCGATGTCCAGCTCCAGCGACGGGTAGTCCATCTGGTAGCGCTGCATGCCGATCTCGTAGAGCTTCAGCGCGTAGGTGCTGGTCACCTTGACCATTGCCGGGCCGGACAGCTTGGCCCAGAGCTGCGAGGTGCGCTGGATCTCCAGGAAGGCGTCGGTGAACTGGAAGTGGATGTCGGCGGCGTCGCTGTCCTCCTCCTCCTCCGGGCGGACGTAGCTGGACAGAATGCGCAATTCGGCGCGCGACCGGCGGCCGCGGAACGGGCCGATCACCACCAGGCTGGAATCGAAGATCTCCTTCAGCGCGTCGAAGATGCGCTCGTTGCCCTTGTGGTTGCCACGCACCACGCGTTTGGGCAGCCGGTAGAGCTTGTTGGCGAAGTTCTGGCTGCCGGCCAGGTGGATCATGAAGTTCAGCATCTTCTGCGCCGGCAGCGACAGGCGCGCCCCGTTGGCGGGGTAGCTGTAGACGGCTTCCGCCGCCTTGATCAGGTGCCGGTAGCCGTCGCGCTCGAACGTGGCGCCGGCCACGCGGGCGGTGAGGCCCATCGTGCCTTCGTCGGTGACGGCGGGCAGGGCAGGGGTGGCCGGGCCGACGACGCCGTCCGGCTCCGCGTCGATGACGGTGACGCCGGCCAGCTCGTCCGGCGCCATCACGACGACCTCGCCGCCGGTCGCCGCCGCCTCCCTCTTCGTCTTGCGCCGTGCCGCCGGCATGCCCCACCTTCGTCGCGATGAACGGGGTAAGCTAATCCAATCCTTACACCGGAAACAAGTAAGGAAAGGTTTTATTCAGCAACGAATCCTCGTCCTTACCTCCTGGGGGCGCGACCCTTACGCCCTGGGGCGTGGGCGTCGCGCCCCCGTCCGGTAAGCGAGCCACCCCCAATCGGTAAGGATGATCTCGTCCGACTCGTGGACCTGCCTGGATTTCGGCGCCCCTGAATCTTTTTTGAATCGGAACAGACTCTCAAAGCGGTTTTCGAGGGGGTTTTGAGGGCGGTTCGACCGCGGTTCGCGAGGTGCCCGCCAGAGGGCGGGACAGCGCCGCCAGACCGAAAACCGCGAATCGGGCGCCCTTTGATCCTTACGTCCTGGGGGCGCACGGCCCCGGCCCGGTCTCCGCGGCCCTCCATCCTTACGTCCTGGGGGCGGCAGCGCTCCGCCGGTGCCCCCAAGCGGTAAGGATCGTCGGCCTTCAGCCGACACGGGAGTCGCCGGATTCGCGGTTGGCGGCGGCGGCTCGGCCTGACGCCCCCAACCGGTAAGGATGAGAGGGCCGGCACGCCCCCGAGCGGTAAGGATGCGGCCGGACGTGCCCCCAAGCGGTAAGGATCGGCGGTCCGGCGCTCCCCCAGGGCGTAAGGATGCTGGAATCCCACCGAGTCCCGCGCCCCCGAACGGTAAGGATGGCCGCCGCCCCGCTGCCCATTCCTTACATCACCAGACAACCGGAACCGTCGAGTCGGCGCCGGCCTGAGGTGTTCACGACACCCCCAGCCCGACCGGACCGCCTACCCTGCGCGCCCGGCTTTTCCCTTCCCGGCTTTTCCCTTCAAAGCGGCATCCCGCTCAGCACCCGTCGGGACGGGCCCGCCGCGAACCGGTTCCGACCGCATCCGCGACCGTCCCCGCGAGCCGTTCCTCGAACAGCGCCGCGACGCGGCGCGCGTTGCCGTCCCACGTCAACTGCCGTTCGGCGATGGTCGCCCGCGCTTGCGCGCCGAGGCGGGCGCGCAACGCGCCGTCGCGGCACAGCCGCCGCACGGCGTGACCGAAGGCGGCCGGATCCGCCGGATCGAAGAGCAGCGCGTTGCCGTCGTGGCGCAGCACCTCGCGGATGTTGGGGGCGTCGGGGGCGACGATGGCGCGGCCCGCCTGCATGTACTCGAACAGCTTGAGCGGCGAGGCGTAGGCCGTCACCGCCGGCTGGAGCGCGATGTCGAAGGCGGCGACGTGGCCGGGGATGGCGTCGTGCGGCAGCACGCCGGTGACCGTCACCCGGTCGGCGACGCCCCGCTGGCGGGCACGCTCCTCGATCCCGGCGCGGGCCGGCCCGTCGCCGACGAGGAGCAGGTGCGGACATGCGCCCGGCCCCGGCTCGGCCAGCACGTCCACCACCTGCTCCAGCCGGTGCCATTCGCGCACGAAGCCGGTGAAGCCGAGCACGAGGCGCCCCTCCAGCCCCAGCCGCGCCTTGGCGGCGGCGGTGTGCGCGGCGTCGGCGGCGAAGCGGCGCGGATCGACGCCGTTGGGAATGACGGCGATTCGGCCGTCCGGCACCCCGGCCGCCCGCACATGGTCCGCCAGCACGGACGTCACCGGCAGCACCCGGTCGGCCGAGCGCCAGGCCAGCCGCTCCGTCCAGCGGGCCAGCGGGGTGAGCGCCAGCCCGCCGTGGGCGGCGCGCTCGTGCGCCAGGGGCGCGTTGACCTCCAGCAGCACGGGCAGCCCGGTCAGCCGCTTCAGCCACGCGCCGGTGGGCGTGTAGAGATTGTAGCGCTCGTAGAGCACGTCCGGGCGGTGCCGGCGAAAGGCGCGGTACAGCCGTGCGAAGGCGTGGAAAGCGTACAGGAATTCCAGCAGCTCGAACGCCGCCTTGGGAAGCGCCCGGCGCAGGCGGTCGACCGGCCCGCCGCTTCCCGTGTCGGCGGCCGGCCCGCCTTCGGTCCCCGGCGGGGCGACGACCACCACCTCGTGGCCGAGCGCGCGGAGCGCGGCGATCAGCTCGCCGATGTGGACGATGCAGCCGTCCCGGGCCTGCGTGCGGTGATGATACAGGATCTTCATCGGTCCCCCCACGCCGCTCGCGTCCGATGGGGCCGTTATAGGATGGGCGGCGGCGGCCCGCCTACGTCGTAAGGGAATAAGCCCGTTTTCGCCGCCGCGTCGGCGAACGGGTGGGCCGGAAGGCATGGTCCCGGCCCCGACGGGGGCCGGGACCATGTCCCCATCAGAGCGCGAAGTCCGTGATCTGGAGCGACGTCACGCCCAACATGTCGAACTGCAGGTCGGCGACGCGGTCGCCGTTGGTGTCTCCCTGCACCACGACGCCCTGGCTGGTCGTGGCGTAGCGCAGTTCGCCGGCGTGGCCGGTGAAGGCGGCGGTGCCGAGGAACGCGAAGGCTTGGTTGCCGCTGGCCGCCGTCTGGGCGTCGATGCCGGACAGTTCCACCCGGTCACCCTGGGCACGGACGAAGTCCATGATCACGTCGGCCGCGGTCGGGGTGCTCTGCGCCGTCGTCTGGATGACGAAGGTGTCCGCGCCGCTGCCGCCGGCCAGCTTGTCCTTGCCGAGCCCGCCGATGAGGCGATCGCTGCCCAGGCCGCCGTACAGGACGTCGTCGCCGTGGCCGCCGTTCAGCAGGTCGTTGCCGCCGCCGCCGTACATCGTGTCGTTGCCGTACTGGCCGGCCAGCGTGTTGTTGCCGCTGTTGCCGACCATGATGTTGGCGTTGCCGTTGCCGTTGCCGGAGATGCCGGCCGTCCCGTCGAGCACGAGGTTGTTCTGCGTGCTGCTCAGCGTCGCCGAGGTGCTGCTGTGCACGGCGTTCGACAGCGTCGGCACCGCGTCGTAGTTCGTTGGGGTCGGGGTCGGGGTCGGGGTGGGCGTCGGGGTCGGCGTCGGGGTCGGCGTGGTCCCGTCGGCCGTCTTCACGGTGATCGACACGGTGGCGGTGTCGATGGCGCCGTGCGTGTCGCGGGCCGTGTAGGTGAAGCTGTCCGCCCCGGTGTAGCCGGCCTCGGGGGTGTAGCGCAGGCTGCCGTCGGTGGCGGTGCCGACCGTGCCGTGCGCCGCCTGGCCGTAGGCCACGACGCTCAGCGCGTCGCCGTCGGCGTCGGTGTCGTTCGCCAGCACGTTGACGGCGGTCGTCTTGCCGGCGTAGGCCACCACCGTGTCATCGACCGCGTCGGGAGCGCTGTTGCCGGTGTCGAGCACCTGGTAGGAGCCCTTGGCGATCTTCGTCACGTCGCCGAAGTCGTTGTTGACCAACTGCGCCGTCACCGAGGTGACGAAGTTGTTCACTCCCAGCGTGGCCGTCTTGGTGAAGTCGGTCGAAAAGCGGTTGTTCTGAACCAGCAGGCTGTTCACGGCATGAAGCTGGTACGACTGTTCGGCGCCGTAGGAGATGATGGCCGGGTTGCCGGCCAGGGCGCCCTTTTCGAAGGTGTTGTTGGAGATCTTGGTGACGCCGCCTTCCGGCACGTCGATCATGTAGCTGGCGGTGCCCGTCGGCCCGTCGCGGAAGGTGCTGCCCTCGACCGTGGTCTCCTGGGCGCGGCTCTTCAGCATGTTCAGGTAGTGGATGTTCGAGAACTCGGTGTTCTTGACGATCACCTTCTCGAAGGAGTTGGCATAGATGCCGTGCGCGCCGGGGGCGCCGACGTTGTAGAACTCGCTGTTGGTGACGGTCAGCGTGGTGCCCGGCCACTCGTACAGCTTGCCGCCGGCCAGGATGCCGCCCTGGCTGTCATGGAACGAGGAGTTGTTGACGGTCAGGCTGCCGCCCTCGTGGCGGATGCCGACGCCGTTGCCGGAGTAGTTCTTGACGCCGGAGAATTCGAGGTTCTCGACGGTCAGGTTGCCCTTGTTGACGATCACGCCCTTGCCGTTCGGGGCGTGGATGGTGGTCTTGAAGTGCGCCATGCCGTCGACGCCGACAATCTTCAGGTCGTGGTTCACCTGGGAGAAGTCGTCGACATAGACTCCGGCGCGGACGTAGATGGTGTCTCCGGTGGCGCTCGCTTTCACGGCGGCGGACAGGGTCTTGTATGCCTCGTTGGCGCCGACCCACAGAACATTGGCCATTGCAGTCACTCTCTTTCTTGTGTCGCACGATGCGGGGTGGAGCTTTCGCCGAAGCGCTTTCCCATGAAAGAGACATTTTACGGACATTTGCGAAGTCTTCCGGGAATCGGTGCCGGATCCTCCCTTCGTTTGGCTGTAACCTTTTTGTGCCATGCGTCACCGGACGGCGCAGGGCGGGTGTAGGCCGTGCCGCAGGACGGATAATCCCTTCGTTCCGGCCTCACCGCCGTCAGGGCCGATGGCCAATCCGGGTCGGGCAGTTACCCTGTGGGCGGCCAAGACGCCGTTTTCCCGAACAGGGGCCGCCGCATGCTCAGCCGTCTCGACGATCTGGAAGCGCGCAGTGTTCACATCCTGCGCGAGGGCTACAGCCGCATCGAACCGCTCGCCATGCTGTGGTCCATCGGCAAGGACAGCACGGCGCTGGCCTGGATCGCGCGCAAGGCGTTCCTTGGCCGCATCCCCTTTCCCATGGTGCTGCTGGACACCGGCATGGAACTGCCGGAGGTCTACGAATTCCGCGACCGCATCGCGGCGGAGTGGAACCTGGACCTGCGCGCCGAAATGTGCCCGCCGGAAGCGGACATGGACCCCACGCTGCCGCCGGCCACCCGCGCCGCCGCGCGCAAGACCGAGGGGCTGAAGGCCCTGATCCGGCGCGAGGGCTACCGCGGCCTCTTCGTCGGCATCCGCCGCGACGAACAGTCGACCCGCGCCAAGGAACGCGTCTTCTCCCCCCGTTCGGACGACGGGGCGTGGGACTTCAAGGACCAGCCGCCGGAATTCTGGGACCAGTACAAGACCAGCTTCCCGGACGGCACCCACGTGCGCATCCACCCGCTGCTGCATTGGACCGAACTGGACATCTGGCGTTACACGCTGCGCGAAGGCATCCCCATTGTGCCGCTGTACCTGTCCCGTGACGGCCTGCGCTACCGCTCGCTGGGCGAAAGGAACATCACCTCCCCGATCCGGAGCGACGCCACGACCATCGAGGCGATCATCGCCGAGCTGGAGACCACGCGCACGCCCGAGCGCGCCGGCCGCGCCATGGACCACGAGGCGGAAGACAGCTTCGAGCGGCTGCGCTCCAGCGGCTACCTGTGAGCACGGCCATGAACATGGACACCCCCCACCGCCAGTTGCGCCTTGTCATCATCGGCCATGTCGACCACGGCAAGTCGACCCTGATCGGCCGGCTGCTGCACGACACCGGCTCGCTCCCCGACGGCAAGCTGGAGGAGCTGCAGGCGGTCAGCGAACGCCGCGGCATGCCGCTGGAATGGTCCTTCGCGCTGGACGCCTTCCAGAGCGAACGCGACCAGGCCGTGACCATCGACACCACGCAGATCTGGCTGCGCACCCGCGCGCGCGACGTCGTGATCATCGACGCGCCCGGCCACCGCGAGTTCCTGAAGAACATGATCAGCGGCGCGGCACAGGCGGACGCCGCCGTGCTGGTGGTGGACGCCGTCGAGGGCGTGCGCGAGCAGACGCGCCGCCACGCCCATTTGCTGCGCCTGCTGGGCCTGCGGCAGGTGGCGGTGGCCGTCAACAAGATGGACCTCGCGGGCTTCTCCGAACACCGCTTCCGCGCGGTGGCGGAGGAGGTGACGCGCTACCTGGGCGCACTCGGCCTGACGCCGCTGGCGGTGCTGCCCGTCTCGGCCCGGCACGGCGACACCATCGCCAGCCGCTCCGGGCGGATGCCCTGGTACCAGGGGCCCTGCCTGCTCGACCTGCTGGACCGGTTCGATCCGCCGCAGCGGCCGGTCGATCGGCCGTTGCGCCTGCCGGTGCAGGACGTCTACCGGCACGGCGACCGCCGCATCATCGTCGGCCGGGTCGAGACCGGCCGGCTGCGCGTGGGCGACACCCTGGTCTTCTCGCCGTCGAACCGCATGGCGCGCGTCGCCACCATCGAGGCGTGGGGCCCGCCGGGCGTCCCGGAGGAGCTGGTGGCCGGGCAGTCCGCGGCCTTCACCCTGGACGAGCCGATCTTCGTCGAGCGCGGCGATGTCGCCAGCCACGCCGAGCAGGCGCCGATCCTGACGCCGGTGTTCCGGCTGAACCTGTTCTGGCTGTCCGGCAGGCCGCTGACCGTGGGGGCGACCTACACCGTCAAGCTGGCGACGCGCGAGGCCCGCGTCACCGTCCAGTCCATCGAGCGGGTGATCGACACGCAGTCCCTCGAACCCGGCCCGCGCGAGCGCGTGGAGCGCGACGAGGTGGCGGAGGTGGTGGTGCGCTCGACCGCCCTGCTGGCGCTGGACGAGCCGGCGGACTTTCCGGCCACGGGCCGGGCGGTGGTCGTCGACGGCTACGACGTCGTGGGCGGCGGCGAGGTCAGCCTGGCCGGCTGTCCCGACCAGCGTCCGCTGCTCACCCGGCGCGCCGGCAACCTGCACGCCGTGCCGCACCTGCTGACGCACGAGGCGCGGTCGTGGCGCAACGGCCACCGGGGCGCGGTGATCTGGCTGACCGGGCTTTCGGGGGCGGGCAAGTCGACGCTGGCCATGGAGGTGGAGCGGCAGCTCTTCCACAGGGGCTATCAGGTCTACGTGCTGGACGGCGACAACGTGCGGCGCGGCCTGAACGCCGACCTCGGCTTCTCGCCGGAGGAGCGGGCGGAGAACATCCGGCGGGTGGGGGAAGCGGCGGCGCTGTTCGCCGACGCCGGCTTCATCGTCGTCACCGCCTTCATCTCGCCCTACCGCGCCGACCGGGCGCGGGCGCGGGCTGCGGCGGGCCGGCGCTTTCACGAGGTGTGGGTGAAGGCCGACCTCGCCACCTGCGAGGCGCGCGATCCCAAGGGCCTGTACAGGAAGGCGCGGGCCGGGGAGATCCCGGATTTCACCGGCATCTCCTCCCCCTACGAACCGCCCGACGCGCCGGAGCTGACCGTCGACACCGGCCGGACCGACGTCGCGCACGCGGTCGCGCGGATCCTCGACTATGTCGGGCGGACGATCTCGCTCAACGACGGCGCCTCCGCCCCCCGGCTGAACCTGGATGCGGATTTCGACGTGGCGGCGATCCGGCGCGTCACGCCGGGTGCGACATGACGGAGGAGCGGCGATGTTCGACAGCGCCCACGGCCAGCCCGCCCCACGCATCGTCGTACGATCCGTTCCCGGGTTCACCGATCGGCACCTGCTCTGGCTGATCCTGCTGGTCGCGGCGGCGGTCCGGCTGCCCGGCGTCTTCCACGACCTGCCGTTCTCCTACACCGGGGACGAGCTGCACCTCGTCAAGCGGGCCATGGCCATGGGGACCGGGGACCTGAACCCGCACTGGTTCAACAAGCCCGCCCTGCTGATGTACATGCTGACGGTCTGCTACGGCCTGTACTTCGCGGCCGGCTGGCTGCTGGGCGTCTTTCCCTCGGTCGACGCGTTCGCCGCGCACTTCCTGTCCGACCTCGGCCCGTTCCTGCTGATCGGCCGCCTGCTGGTCGCCGCCTTCGGGCTGGGAACCGCCTGGGTAGTCTTCCTGATCGGCCGCCGGGTCTACGGCACGCTGGCCGGTCTGGCCGCCGCCCTGGTCTTCGCGCTGCTCATGCCCGCGGTGATCGGCGCGCAGATCATCAAGGAGGACCTGCCGTGCGGATTCTTCCTGGCGGCCTCCGTGTACTGGTACCTGAAGAGCCGCGACAGCCGTTCGGTGTGGCCGCTGCTGGCCGCCGCGGCGCTGGCCGGGCTGTCGGCGGCGACGAAGTACTACGGGGCCGTCCTGTTGCCGGTCTACGCCCTGGCGGAGCTGTCCGGGCGGTCGCGGTTCGCGCGGCCGGAAGCGCTCCGGCGCGTCGGTCTGACCGGGCTGGTGGCGTTCGCCGCGTTCTTCGCCGGCTCTCCCTACCACGTGCTGGACCCGACGTTCGCGCAGTGGGTGCTGGGCAAGCTCGGCCAGTTCTCCGGCGGCTCCGGCGAGCTGGCCTACAACCCGGACCGGCGGCTGCACTACGTGCCCGGCTTCGCCTCGGTGCCGACGGCGCTCGCCCATTTCCTCCTGGTGCTGGCCGAGGAGCACGCGCTGGGCGTGCCGCTGTCCCTGCTGGCGCTCCTTGGAACGGTTGGCGGTCTCGCCGGCCGGGAGACGCGCGTGGCGACGGCGGTCGTCGCCGCGCCGGTCGCCATCTTCGCGCTCACCTCCGCGACGCTCGCGCCGTTCCATGCCGCCCACCGCCACCTCAACGGCGTCTACCCGCTGCTGTGCGTGCTGGTGGCGCCGGGGGCGCTGCTGCTCGCCCGGTTCGTCCCGTTCCGCCATCGGACGGCCGCGGCGGCGCTGGTCGTGCTGACGGTCGCGGCGGTCCAGGTGCCCGGCGTGATCGCCCGCGACCTCTGGATCACCCGCATGGACAGCCGCACGGCGGCCTACCTCTGGATCGTGCGCAACCTGCCGCGCGACGCCCGCATCCTCGCCGACGACACCGGGCCGGTGCTGCAGCCGAACCGCGCGGCGGTCGACCGGCTGCGGGCGCGGCTGGCGGGGCTGCCCGCGGGCGACACCTTCACGCACTACGAGCGCCTGCGTCTGGACCTGCTGAGCCGTTTCACGCCGGCCGACGGCTTCGACGTCGAGGTGCTGGGGCACCAGTGGTGGCTGCCGCGCGAGGTGTCCGCCGACGAGCTGCGCAGCCGGCCGCAGCACCGCAGGATGGGGAATCCCCTGGTCACCCGCGTGGCGCAGCCGCTCGACGACTACCGCCGCGCCGGGTTCCGCTACGTCGTGACCACCGGCCACGCCCGCGACCTCTATCTGGTGAGCGGGCGCGGCGAGGCGTTCCCGTCCTTCGAACGGTTCTTCCGCGAGCTCGACACGCTGGTCCCCATCCTCGAGATCGATCCGGCCACCGACCGCACCAAGGGGCCGGTGGTGCGGATCTACGACCTCGAACAAGGCGAACCGCAGGGGGATGCGCGATGACGCGGAACGCCCCCGTCGGCCGCGGCGCCGTGGTGGCGGCCGTCCTGCTCCTGGCCATGGCGGCGCCGGCGGCGGCCGATCCGGCGGGCAGGTCGAAACAGCTCACCGCCGCCGCGCGGGAGAGCCTGGAGGCCGGCGACCTGGAGGGCGCCGTCCGGCAGCTTCAGACGGCGCTGGTGCGCGACCACGGCAACCTCGCCGCGCGTCGCCTTCTGGGCGAGGTGCAGCACCGTCGGGGCTATTATGAATCGGCCGAGAAGGAGCTGCGCCGCGTGCTGGCCGCCACCGGCGACACGGCGGTCGCGCTGGCGCTGGGCGATGTGCTGCTGCACCTCGGGCGCCCGCGGGAGGTGTTCGCCGTGGTCGCCGCGCATCAGGCCACGCCGGACGGGGGACGCGCCGCGCGCGTGCTGCACGGCCGCGCCGAGATGGCGCTCGAACGGCCGGACGCGGCGTCGGCCGCCTTCGAAAGCGTGCTGGCCGAAGCGCCCGGCGATCCCGAGGCCAGTTATTGGGCGGCGCGCCTGGACGCCGACCTCGGCCGGCTGGACGCGGCGGAGCGCCGGCTGGCCGCCCTCCCGGCGCGCGGGGCGCGCGTGACGGAGATCCTGGTCCTGCTGGCCGAGATCGCCCGGCGGGAGGCCCGCCTGGACACGGCCGCGGCCCATCTGGCGGAGGCCGAGGCGGGCTCCCCCAACGATCTGCGCGTCCTGCTGGAGTGGGCCCGCCTGCACGTGCAGGCCGGACGCCCGGTGGAGGCGGACGCCGCCGTCACCGCGGTGCTGGCCGTGGTGCCCGACCACCTGGACGCCAAGCTCCTGCGCTGCTGGGCCGCCCTGCTGCGCGGCGACGCGGCGGCGGCGGACGACGTTTTTCTGGGCGTTCAGGACCGCGCCCGCGCCGTCGCCGACGCCCACCTCCTGAAGGCCGCGATCAAGATGCGGCTCGGCCGCTACGCCCAGGCCGAGGACGCGCTGACCCGGTTCGGCCGCGCCCGGCCCGGCCATCGCCTGGGGCGCCTCCTGCTGGCGGCCCTCCGGCTGCGGCTCGGCCAAGCCGGCGAGGCGCTGGGCGCGCTGAGCGGGGAGGAGCCGGGCGGCCTTCTGGCCGCGTCGCTGCGGGCCGAGGCGCTGCTGCGCCTGGACCGCGCCGACGAGGCCGCGGCGCTGCTCCGCCGCGTCACCTGGGCCGACGTGGAGGCCGCGGATACGATGGCCGGCGCCGCGCTGGAGACCCGCGCCGTGCTCGACACCATCGGCGCGCCGGAGCCGGCGTGGGACATCGCCCGGATCCACGCGGCGCTCGGCGCCGCGCGGCTGGACGCGGCGGCCGAGGCGTACGCCCGTGTGCAGGCCCGCCATCCCGGCCACCCGCTCGCGGTGGGGACCGATGCCGCGCTGCGGCTGGCGCAGGGGGACGAGCCCGGCGCCCGCGCCCTGCTCGCGGACGCCTTCCGCGCCCAGCCGGACAGCACCGTGCTGCTGGAGGCGCTGGAGGCGATCGACCGGCGGCGCGGCGACACGCGGGCCGTCGCCGCCCACCTGCGCGCGCACGTCGCCGCCGTCCCCGCCAGCGTGCCGGCGACGCTCCGCTTGTCCCGGCTGCTGTCCGGCGACGGCCGCACGGAGGAGGCGCTGGCGGTGCTCGGCGCCGGCCTGGGGGCTGTGCCCCGCTCGATCCCGCTGTGGCGGGAGCGGATCGCCCTGTACCGCGCGCTGGGACGCCGCGCCGATCTGGCCGAGGCCGCCGGGACGCTGCGTCTCCTGGCCCTGGACGAGCCGGACCTGCTGCGCGAGGCGGCGACCGCCTACGCCGAGGCGGGGGAGGCCGGACACGCCGCCGACATGGCTCGCGCCCATCAGCGCGCGCGGGCCAGCCGGGAGCGGTAGCGGTCGAACGCGTCGAGATAGAAGGCCGCCGTCAGCCCGGCGCCACCGTCGACGAACACGCCGTCCAGGTCGTTGCAGTAGTGCAGGGGAACCCACGCCCCCGGATGCCCTGGATGTGGCATTCTACGGACCGGCGTTCCGGCCCGGCAACGATGCGGACGGAAGGTTTCCGGGAAGACCGGATAACCCGGACGGTCCGTCGGCGGAGTCCGGATTGGCTGGCCGCAGGGCGCCGGCCGATGCCGCCGGCAGGCCGACACGCTCATACAGCTCACGATAGCGCGCGGCGATCCGCGCCATGGCGAAGCGTTCGTCGGCGCGGGCGCGCGCCGTCTGGCCGACGCGCCGGCGCAGCTCCGGATCGCGGGCCAGCCGGACCACCGTCTCCACGTACGCGTCGGCATCATGGATCAGGAACCCGCTGGCGGCGTGCTCGATGAAGTAGTCGTTCACGCCGGGCAGGTGGCGCGCCACCACCGGCCGCCCGGCCGCCATGGCTTCCAGGAGGGTGTTGCCGAACCCCTCGTCGCGCGAGGCGCTGACGAAGACGTCGCTCATCTCGTACAGCAGGTCGGGTTCCGGGTCGAAGCCGCGCAGCAGCACGTGCCGCTCCAGCCCCAGCAGCCGGACGCGGGCCCGGACCGCCTCGGCATAGTCGGGCGCCAGGATCGGCCCCACCAGCACCAGCATGCATCCGGGAACGGCGGCGATCAGGCGCGGCATGCATTCGACGAGGAACAGGGGGTCCTTGCGCGGGATGAAGGACGTCAGTGCCAGCAGCACGAACGCGCCGTCGTCGATGCCCATCAGGCGGCGGACCGCGCCGCGGTCGAGGCGCGGGTGGTGCGGCTCGACCCCCTGCGGGATCAGCCGCAGCCGGGCGCCCGGCACCACCGGCCGGTTCTCGTGGTGGAGCTTGGGGCTGATGGCCACGAAGGCGTCGATGAGGTGCAGCAGCCCGCGGACCAGCGGGCGCTTGTGCCGCCGGTAGGAGGCGACGATGTCGACCGGCCCGTCGTCCAGCGTGCTGGACAGCACGATCCGGCAGCCCAGCAGCCGCATCAGCAGGTAGCTGAGGAAGGTGCGGTCCACGTGGGCGTGCAGGTGCACGACGCGGTAGCGGCGCCCGTGCCGCAGCAGCCACCATAGCAGGCCGAACAGCCCGGTCCGGCCCGGCGTGCCGCCGAGGTAGTGAACGGGCAGGTCGGCGAGGGTCACGGGAACGCTCGCCTCGCCGGCCGATCCGCCGTCCCGCCGCGTCCGCGTGGCGAGCACCTCGTGCCCCATGGCGCCGTTCCACAGGTGGTGGATCAGCCGCTCGAAATAGATGCCGTCGCCCGTGTAGTCGGGCCGGAAGTAGGCGTAGACGTGCAGCACCGTCATGGCCCCGCGCGGGACATCCATCCGGAACAGGGTCAGACGCATGGGGCACCGCCGGCGGCCTGGCCGATGATGCGGTGCGCGATGCCGTCGCCCAGGGCGTCGAGGTAGAGCCGGAACCAGGGCGTGAACGCGTCCGCGCGCGTCCGGCACGCCCGTCTCAGGGTGTCCTCCGCCACCCAGGCGAAGGCGGAGCATTCCGCCGGATCGGGCCGGACGGCGCCGCCGTGGATCCCGCCGAACAGGTGCACGTGCTCGTGCTCGCGCAGGCCGCGGCCGACCGGGGCCGCGTAGCGGATGGTGCCGAGCGGGACGAGGCGGGGCCGGATGCCCATCTCCTCGGCGAGGCGGCGGCGGGCCGCGCGCAGGGGCTCCTCGCCCGGCATGGGGTGGGTGCAGCAGGCGTTCGACCATTGCCCGGCGGAATGGTACTTTTCGGCGGCGCGCCGCTGGAGCAGCATGCGGCCGCCGCGATTGACGACGAGAACGGACACCGCCGCGTGCAGCAGCCCGCGGCGATGCGCCGCCATCTTCGGCACCACGCCCACCGGGTGCTCGCCGTCGGGGTCGAGCCGCACGACGCGGTCCCGCCGCACCAGTCCTGCCATCGGACCCTCCCTCCCTGTTCGCCGCCGTCAGGCGGCGGCGCGTATCACGTCGCCGTAGAACGCCACCGACCGCCGCGCCACGTCCGTGTGGCGAAACCCGGTCTCCACCCGCCGCCGCGCCGCCGCGCCGAGCCGTTCGCGCAGCGCCGGATCCCCAATCAACCGCTCCAGGTGGCGCAGGTAGCCGTCCGCGTCCTCGGGGCCGCAGAGCAGGCCGGTTTCCCCGTGGATGACCAGATCCGGCAGACCGCCGGCGTCGGCCCCGACGATCGGCAGGCCGGCGGCCATGGCCTCCAGCGCCGCGTAGGGGCAGGCCTCCCACTGGCTGGGCATGAACAGGATGTCGGCGGCGAACAGGCAGGCCCGCAGTTCCGCCTGGCCGAGCGCGCCGAGATAGCGGAAGTCGCCCTTCAGCGTCCGCCGCCGCAGGCTCGGCTCCAGCTCGTCGCGGACGGTGTTGAAGAGGTCCCGGCCGCTGAACAGCACCGTCACGGCGTGGCGCTCCAGGATGGTGCCGATGACGCGCGGGCACAGGTGGATGCCCTTGCGCCGCTCCATGCGGCCGGAGAACAGGATCACCGGGCGCCCGGCGGGCAGGCCCAGGCGGCCGCGCGCGTCGGCGGCCCGCTCGCGGTCGAACAGGGTGAGGTCGATGCCGTTGGGGATGGTCTCTACCGCCCGGCGGGTCAGCGTCCGCCGCACCTCGTCCGCCAGGAAGCGGGAGCAGGAGGTGAACGTGGTGGCGCCCGCGATGCCGATGCCCTCCAGCATCGGGCAGAGCCAGCGGTCCAGCCGCGGGGTGTCGTAGTAGCGCATGATCAGCCGCGACGGCGAATGGAAGCGGACCACCGTCGGCGTGCGGACCAGATGGTTCAGCAGCATGCCCTCCGCCCCGCATTCCGGCATCTCGACGATGTCGAAGGGCTGGCGGCGCGCCACCGACCGGAAGGCCGACGCCATCGCGCAGGCGGTCTCCAGCCGGTTGCGGGTCCAATGCAGGCGCAGCCGGTCCAGGACGCGGGTCACCCGCTCCGGCGGCCGGCCGTCGCCGCCGCGCCAGACCGTGACGTCGCCGTCCATGCGGCTGTGCAGCTCCGCCGGGGCGTTCGCACCGGCGAAGACGTGCACGGTGTGGCCCAGCTCCGCCAGCGCGCGGGCATGATGGTAGGTGTAGGTGCCGATCCCGCCGAACCCCGTTTCCGGGGGGTATTCGTAGGACAGAAGCGCGATCCTCATGCCCGGCCTCCCGCGCCGCCGATGCCGCCGTCGATGTTGTCCCCGGCAGGCCGCCGCCGCGCCCGCCATCCCGTCAGGCTGCCCCGCAGGTAGCCGAGGCGGAACGCCGCCTCCAGCTCCGCGTCGAGCCTTCGGTCGGAGCGCCGCGCCAGCGCCAGGGCGGCCCGCCCCATCGCCTGTCCGGCGAGGTTGAGCGCCCACCAGGGCATGCCGAGAATCCTGCGGAAGGGCCGCGCGGCGTCCAGCCGCCCCTCGTTCTCGCCACGGTCGAACTGGTGGCGGCGGAAATAGCCTTTGCGCAGACGCTCCGGCCCGATGCGGTGGCGCACCACCAGTTCCGGGCAGTAGAGGACCACGGCGCCGCCGTCGATCAGGTCCTGGAGCAGGCGCGACTCCTCCCCGTCGTAGAGCTTGCCGCCGCGTCGCCCGCGGCGGGGGTCGAAGGCGGCCCCGGCGGCGAACAGGCCGGCGCGCAGCGCGAGGTTGGCGCCCCACACGTCGGCGTGCGTCAGCCGCCGCGGCTCGTCGCCGAGGTCGAGCAGGGCGAGGTGGCGGTGCAGGTCACGGCCCAGCCACGCCGGCACCGGCCCCTCCCACGCCGGGACGATCCGCCCGCCGATGGCGACCGCCTCGGGATACCGGCGGAACGCCGCCGCGACGGCCGCCGGCCATGCGGGGTCGACGGCGACGTCGTCGTCGGTGAAGGCGATGATGCCGCCGCGCGCCGCCGCGACACCGGCGTTGCGCGCCCGCGACAGGCCGACCGCCGGTTCCCACACCCGCCGGATGGGCACCGGCGCCCGCGCCGCCCAGCGCGCGACGACGTCGGCCGTGGCGTCCTGGGAGCCGTTGTCGACGACCACGATCTCCCGCACGGCGTCGGCGAGGCCGGGCGCGGCCACCAGCGATTCCAGGGTGACGGACAGGCTGGCCGCCCGCTGGAAGGTGCAGATGACGACGCTGACGTCCGGTTCGGTCATGGCGTCTCCTTCGCGCGGGGGCGCAGCCGGACGGCCGCCGCGCGCACGGACCGGGTGAAGCGGGCCACCGCGTCCCGCGTCGCCCGCGCCACCGGCTCGCGCGCGTGCCGCAGGGCGCCGGACGCCATGTGCCGCCAGACGCGCGGAGTGGGGGTGACCTCGTCCGGCAGCGCCTGCAGCGCCGATCCGGCCTGCAGGATCAGTTCGCGGGCGTAGAGGGCGCACAGGTCGGGATGGCGCGCCTGCGCCTGCGCCCGCGCGCCCAGCGTCTCCAGATAGCCCGCCCGCGGCGGCGGGGCCGACGCCCGGGCGCCGACGCCCGGCAGGGTCACCGCCACCCAGCCGGCGGCCAGGATGCGGTTGATGAGGATCCACGGCGGGGCGTCCGGGTCCCCGGCCGCCCGCAACGCCGCGGCACGGACATAGGCGGTGCCGCCCGTCTCGTCCCGCAGGAGCTGGTAGGGGAAAGCGGGGCAGGGGGGCGCCGAGACCGTGCCGTCGGCGCGCTCGGTCCACGCGGTGACGATCCCCACGCGCGGCCGGGTGCGCAGGACGGCTTCCGCCTGCTCCAGCAGCTCCGGATTCACCACGGTGCCCGGCGCCGCCAGCAGCACCCCGGCCGTGTCCGTGGCGCCGGCCGGCCGGGGCGCCCGCACGGGGGGGCCGGAAAGGCCGCCGGCGAAGGGCAGGCAGTCCGGCAGCGCGCACGACCGCCGGGCGCCATCCGCGACCAGCCGGCGCCGGAGGGCGAGGTGGGCGCCGAGCACCGCCGCCGGGTCGCAGTGCCGGCGCACCGCGGCGTGCGCCGCCGCGCCCATGGCCGCCAGACGCTCGGGCGTGGTGGCCGCGGCGCGGCGCAACGCCGTCTCCAGCGCGTCCGGCGTGGCGGTTTCGGCCAGCCAGCCTTCCGTGTCGTCGCCGACCAGTTCGGGCATGCCGCCCTGCCGCGTCGTCAGCACCGGCAGGCCGGCCATCATCCCCTCAAGGCAGGCGTAGGGCAGGTTGTCCCAGCGCGACGGCACGGCGATGATGCGGGCCCGCGCCAGATGGCCGGACACCTCCGCGTGGCGGCAGGCGCCGGCGAAGCGGAAGCGGGTCCTTACCTCTGGGGGGAGGTGCGCGTCGATGGCGTCGCGGCCCACCCCATCCTGACCGACGAAGGCGAAACGCAGCCGGGGATGGTCCCGCGCCACGCGGGCGGCGGCCTGAAGCCATTCCAGCAGGCCCTTGCGGCGCTCCAGCCGCCCGACGAACAGGATGTCGCCGCAGGACCAGACCCGCGCGTCGCGCGCGGGCGCCCCGGCGGGGTCCAGCGGGTAGGGCAGGGTGACGATCCGCCCGTCCTCCAGCCCGTAGTGGATGGCCGCCTGGGCGGCGTAGAAACGGCTGGGGCACAGCACCGCGTCGGCGGCGCCGATGCTGAACTCCTCCAGGCGCCTGGCGTCGATGTTGTAGGGGTCGCCGTAGTCGTGGAGGTCCTGGCGGAAGACGAAGTCGCTCGCCCCGTGCAGGTGCACGACGATGGGCGGCTTCCGTTCAGGCCCCAGCCCGACGCTGCGCCGGAGCTGGAGAACGTAGAGCGGCGCCTCGAACTCGGGCCCCTCGACCACGTCGATGCCCTCCTCCCGGATCAGCCGTTCGCCCACATGGGCGACGGCCAGCGCGAAGCGCATCGGCGCGTAGCGGCGGTCGAGGGAGGCCGCGATCCCGGCGGCCGGCCAGCCGCCGGCCACCTCGTCCTCCGGCCCCAGGCGATGAATGATCAGCCGGCCGTCGGCCGAGGAACCGCACCGCGGCTCGTCGCCGTGCCGGCGCCGGGTCAGCACGTGCACCGTCTCGCCGCGCCCGGCCAGCAGCCGCGCCATCCGTCCGGCGTAGGTGCCGATCCCGCCGTGCGGGCCGGGCGGGAATTCGGCGCTGACCAGAAGGTGCCTCATGGCGCCTCCGGCCCAAGGTGGCGGCGGAAGTCGGCGGCGTCGGGCTCCGCGGCGATGAAGGCGCCGACGCCGGGTTCCTCGTGCGTCGGCGCGACCGGGAAGACGCCGACGCCGTCGATGGCCGCCGGCAACCGGCTGAGCGGACCGGGCGGGCGGGTGAAGCGCCCCGCGCGCATGGCGTCGTGCGCGCGGCCGACCACCTCCATGAAGGTCTCGGCAACGGCGTCCATCCGCGGCGTCCGGGTACCGGCGTGGTCCGCCGCCGCCAGCGACAGCCGCCGTCGCGCCGCCCCGTCGGCCGCCACCGCCGCCAGCCGCGCGGCCAGGGCGTCGGCATCGCCGTCCGACTGCACCAGCCCGGTCTCGCCGTCCCGCACGGGGTGGTCGTCGATCCCGGCGCCGAGGACGGCGACGACGCAGCCGCGCCCCATGGCTTCGAGGATCAGCGACCGGACGGGCTCGCTCCCACCGGCGAAGACGACGGCGTCCAGGTGCGCCAGCGTGTCGAGCCACAGATCCTCGGGCAGCCCCGGCCCGGCTCCCGGTCCGCTCCCCGGTCCGCCGACATGGAGCGGCACCACCAGCCCGGCCGCGCCGAGGGCGGCCTGCAAGGCGGCCTCGTCCGGCGCCGGGGTGACGAGGCCGATGCGCGGCGGCCCGCCGGTGCGCGGGGGCGGCGCCGTGTTGGGGATATCGGCGCCGACGGGCAGGACCGAGACCGGCGCCGTCAGGCCCGGCGCCGCCCCCGCCACCGCGCCCGCCACCGCCGCGTCGAAGCCGATCACGCCGTTCAGGTAGGGGCCGAGCCGCCGCACGTGGTCACGGTGGAAGCCGTCGTCGCCCGGCACCAGCGCGAACACCAGGACGTCGGGCGGCAGCAGCGGCACGACGCAGGAGTGGCGCCAGTCGTGCACCGGAACGTAGACGCACGGCGCCCGCTCCCGCAGGAAGCGGAGCATGGCGCCCCAGTGCGCGCCCCAGCTCTCGTCGGGGCCGACCGGCAGGCGCCTGACCGTCAGGTCGCCCGGCAGCGCCATGGCGGGTTCGCCGCCGCGGACGAGGACGGTGTCCTCCTCCGTCAGCAGGATTTCCACGTCCAGCCCCTGCCGCCCCAGGGCGCGCGCCAGGGCGCCGACGCTGCGGTTGATGGGCAGCCACGTCCAGCGCGGCAGGCTGAAGACGATCCGCCGCACCGGGCACGGCGGCATCGGCCAGCCGGCGTGACGGCGGAAGTCGAACAGGTCGGGGCAGCGCGCCGGGAAGCGGCCGATGCCCGGCTCCTCGTGCCGCAGCTCGACGGGGAAGATGCCCACCCCGCCGATGTCCGCCGGCGGCAGCGAGGACGGGCCGCGTGGCCGCTCGAAGGGCCGCCCGCGCACGTCGGTGAACAGCCGGGCGTACGCCGCCACCATCCGGGCCATGCTGTACGGGCCGTCGGCCACCGCGCCGTGCGCGGCCTCGGCCATGGCGGCGCGGCGCTCCGGGGCCGCGTGCAGCGCGGCGAGGCGGTCGGCGAAGGCGCCGATGTCGCCGATCGGCACCAGCCAGCCGTTGACGCCGTCCCGCACGATCTGCGGAATACCGCTGCCGGTGCGCGTCGCCACGGGCACGCAGCCGTGCGCCATGGCCTCCAGCAGGGCGTTGGGCATGCCCTCGAACTCCGACGCCAGCAGGTAGACGTCGGCCTCCTCCAGCAGGGCCACGATGGTGTCGTGCGGCACCACGCCGGCAAGGCGGATCAGCCCCCGCTCGATCAGCGGCGCCGCCGCCGCCGCCAGCGCCGCCTCGTCCGGGCCGCCGCCGGCGATGGTCAGGTGCACGGGCACGCCGCGCGCCGCCGCCGCCGCGACGATCCGCGGCAGGTCCAGCACGCGCTTCTGATGCTGCTTCAGCGTGCCGTGGTAGAGGGCGCGCAGCGGCCGCCCCGCGGCGGGGCGCCGCGGCAGGGGGCGCGCCGGAACCGCGACGCCGATGGGGATGACGCTCAGCCGTGGCTCCAGGTCGGGGCGGCGGCGCAGCGTTTCCGCGGCGACCCGGTCACTGACGGCCACCACCGCGTTCCAGTATCGGCCCAGGCGCGCCACGTGGTCGTAATGGAGCGGGTCGTCGCTGTGCACGATGCCGCACACGGCCACCCGATCCGACAGCAGCGGGCACACGCAGGAATGCCGCCAGTCGGAGTTCGGCAGGTAGACGCACGGCCCCTGGCCTTCCAGGTAGCGGAGCATGGCGCCCCAATGCGCGCCCCAGCTTTCGTGCCGGCGCACCGGCAGCTCGTCGAACGGCAGATCGGGCGGCCGGTCCATCGGCGCGTCGTGCGGCGCGGCCAGCATGGTGTCGTGCTCGGTCGTCAGGATCCGCGCGTCGCCGCCCATCCGCCGGAGGCCGCGCGCGAGGTTGGCGGAGAAGATGTTCACCCCGTTCAGCGACCAGCAGGGCGTGCCCAGCACGACCCGCGGCAGGTCGATTCCGGCATCCGGCGTCCCGTCACCGCGCATCGGCAAGAACCCTCCGGGCGACGACGAGGCGCGCCGCGATGTTGCCGCTGAAAACCACGAGGTGAAGCGCGAACAACGGCAGGTACCACGCGTCCTGAAGGCACAGCCCGGCGAGCAGCAGGCACGGCAGGTAGACTTCGTGGAACTCGTTGTTGAGCAGCGGCAGGTACCGCTCGACCCGGCGGCCCGGATAGAAGATCGGCAGGCGCCAGCCGCGCCGGATCTTCGCCCCTTCCAGCGTCAGCCACCCCGCGACCGGCAGCCCCAGCCACGGCTCGGCCCACAGCCCGAGGCCGACGAAGACCGCCAGCCCGATCACCTCCAGCGGGAAGATGAACAGCAGCACCAGCGCCCGCAGCCGCTTGTTCCGCAGGCGGCCGGCGAAGGTCGCGACCCGGCCGCGGCGGTCGGCGGCGCGGTCGATGATCTGGTGGACGACGATGCCGCGCAGGCCGGCGGCAAGGCTCCAGACGGCGGCCGACACGACGAAGGCGGTGGCGGCCGGACCGGACGCGCCCGCCACGCCGGCGGTCGTGAGGGCGATGGCGAGGCTTGGCAGAAGGTGCGCCGCCGACGCGTCGGCCAGGACGCCCAGCGCGCCGCGGCATTTCAGCCGCACCGGCGGCATGGAATAGAGGGTGCTGAGCGCGTATATGCCCGCCACCAGGGCGGCCGGCGCCGCCCCTTCGGCGAACAGGGCCAGCGGTCCCAGGCCCAGGGCCGCCAGCAGGGCGACGGCGGGCACGCGCAGCCGGGCGGGCAACGCCCGCATGGTGTTCCGTTTGCCGGCCCGCCGGTCCTCCTCCATGTCCGTCAGGTCGTTGACGGCGTGTCCGTAGGCGCCGGCCAGCAGGATTCCCCACAGCAGCGGGGCGACGGCGGAGAGCCCGTCCGGCGGGGCTGCGCCGAACACCAGCAGCCCGGCGTAGGCGACCGCCAGCAGCGGCGGGATCTTGTAGGCGAACCAGTCCGGCGTGCGGGCGGTGCGCGCCAGGGCCGTCGCGAGCGCCCGGAGACCGGGCACGGCCGGGCGGGGGCGCAGCACCCGCGCCACCCGGTCGTGGAAGGCGGGCTCGCAGACGGCGACGTCGTAGCGCGCGGCGATCGTGCGCTCGGCGGCGGCGCCCAGGGTCCGGCGCGCGCCCGCGTCCGCCGCCAGCCGTGCCAGCGCGTCGGCGAGCGCCGCCGGGTCGCGCTGCGGCACCAGCAGCCCGTTGGCCTCGTGCTCGATGACTTCGGTGATCGATCCCGCCCCGGTGGCGACAACGGCGAGCCCCATCGCCATCGCTTCCAGCAGGGCGGTCGGGATTCCGTCCTTGTCGTTGTTGCCCAGTTCCACCGCCGGCAGGGCGAAGACGTCGGCGCGGGCGAGCGCCGCGCGCACCTCCGTCCGCGTGCAGACGCCGCGCAGGTGCACGGCGCCCTCCAGGCGCAGGTCGGCGATCCGTTGCCGCAGGCGGTCGGCGCAGGCCTTCGACGCCTCGCTGTGCGCATCGGCGCCGCCCAGCACCTCGACGCTGACGGGAACCCCGGCGTCGAGCAGAAGCCGCGCCGCTTCGACAAGGTATTCCAGCCCCTTCTTGGGATCGATCCGGCTGATGGCGACGACGCGCAGGCCGCCGCCGGTGCCGTCCGGCGCGGCGGGCGCGGCGGTGCGGCGCAGCGTCGCCAGGTCCACCGCGTTGGGCTTCACCAGGATCGTGCCGGGATCCGTGCCGGCGAGATCCACCAGCTCGTCGCGGATGCGGCGCGAGGTGGCGATGACGATGTCGGCGTCGCGCACGTGGAAGGGCACCAGCTTCAGCGGATGGTCCTGAAGCATGTGGTCGGCGTAGCAGCTCACCCCGCGCGGCACGTCCAGCAACCGGGCCGCCACGAACGCGAACAGGGTGCCTTCGTAGAAGAAATAGGAGTGGATGTAGTCGGCTCCGTACGCCTGGGCGATGCGGGCGAAGCTGAAGGCCTGCAGCACCTGCGGATCGTCGCGCAGGTCCTCCGCCGGGCGCCCCGTCTGCCGCGCCAGCTCGACCAGGACGGCGGCGACGCGGTTGGGCACGGTGCGCGCGAAATGGTCGAAATCGCGGCGGCGGATGGCGTGTTCGGCGCGCATGCGGCAGCGCGCGCGCCAGAGCGGGCGGAAATCGGCGCCCAACTCGCTTTCCGGCCGCGCCTCGCAGTAGACCATGCGGACCCGGTGCCCGCGCCGCATCAGCGCCAGCAGCTCCTGATAGACGAAGGTCTGCGAATAGATCGGGAAGTGCCAGCACGCCGTCGCCAGTATCCGCGCTCCGCCGCTGCCGTGCCGGAATCGTGACACGGCCGAATGAATCCGCAGGCAAATCAAAGTGATGTAATGGCCGAGCAAAGCCCACGCGGTACGCGCATCGCCGCCAAGCGTCATGGCCGGAACCTGCCTGCTGCAGAAGTAAGCCGCCTGCGTCGTCACGGGCGGCCGGCGTCCAGGATATATTCAACTTAATTCAATCTGAGAGAGGTGCGTACGTGGTAGCGACCGTCTCCTCACCCCCCTCCGTCCGGAGTAAGGCTTTGGACGATTTCGGCCGCGGGCTGCGGCACTGGCGCCTGATCGGCCGCATGGCCTGGCAGCAGATCCGCCTGCGCTACGCGCGTTCGCTGCTGGGTCCGTTCTGGATGACGCTGAGCATGGCTGCCTTCTGCCTGGCCATCGGCATCCTGTTCGGGGCGATCCTGGGGATGGACCTCGCCGCGTTCCTGCCCTATCTGACGGCCGGCTACACGGTGTGGCTGCTGCTTTCGGGCGTGCTGACGGAGTCCACGCGGCTCTTCCTCGGGTGGCGCCCGTTCATCCAGGGGTCGCGGCTTCCCTATTCCTTCTACGTTCTGGCGATGGTCGCCACGCACCTGATCGTGTTCGCGCACAACATGGTGGTGTTCGTGGTGGTGGCCGCCGTCTACGGCTCCGGCCCGTCGCCCCTTCAGGCGCTGATGGCGTTGGCTGGCCTTGCCGTCATCACGGTCAACGCCCTGTGGGTGGGGCTGCTGCTCGGCATGACCTGCGCGCGCTTCCGGGACTTTCCGGAGGTGATCAACATCATGCTGCAGATCCTGTTCTTCCTGACGCCGATCGTCTGGAAGCCGGTGCGCCTGCCGGACAACGCCTTCGTCGATGTGCTGATGACGGCCAACCCCTTCACCCACTTCGTCGAGATCGTCCGCGCCCCGCTCCTGGGCGGCGGCGCCAGCCTGGAAAACTGGCTGGTCGTCGCGGCGGTGACCGTGACCGGCGGCGTGGCGACGACGCTGCTGTTCGACCGCTACCGGGCGCGCATCCTGTACTGGTGCTGACGGCGCCCCCTTCCTCCCCCCCGACCGCGGCTTGCTGGAGATCCAGGCGATGGCGCGCATTCTGCTTGACAACGTCAGCGTGCATATTCCCGTTTACGATGCGGAGCAGGTCTCCATCCGCACGCACATCATGAGCGCCGCGACGGGCGGGCGGCTGTTCCGCCGGTCCCGCCGGGTGATGATGGTGGAGGCGCTGACCGGCGTCTCGCTGACGCTGGAGGCGGGCGCGCGCGTCGGCCTCGTCGGCCACAACGGATCGGGCAAGACGACGCTGCTGCGCGTGCTTGCCGGCATCATCGAGCCGACGGCCGGCGTGGCCGCGATGGAAGGCCACACCCAGGCCCTGCTGAACCTGGAGTTCGGCATCAACGAGGACCTGTCCGGCTACCGCAACATCGAAAACCTTTGCCTGCTGTTCGGCCTGGACCACGCCGAGATGCGCGCGCGCAGCCCGGAGATCGCCGACTTTACCGAACTCGGCGACTTCCTCTCGATGCCCGTGCGCACCTATTCCAGCGGCATGCGCCTGCGGCTGGCCTTCGCCGCCGTCACCAGCCTGCGGCCGGAGATCCTGCTGCTGGACGAGCTGGTCGGCGTCGGCGACACGGAGTTCATGACCAAGGCCACCCGCCGCCTGCGCCAGCAGGCCGAGCAGGCCCACATCCTGGTGCTGGCCTCCCATTCCGAGGCGGTGATGCGCGAGTACTGCAGCGAAGCCGTGGTGCTGGAGCAGGGGCGCGTCCTCGCCCACGGTCCACTGGACGACGTGCTGCGCTGGAACCGCCGCCGCGAGCGGCAGCCGTTCGGCACCGTCAGGGACGGCCAGGGCGAGGCGGAGATCCTGCGGAGCGCCTGAGCCATGCGCGCGACAGCCACGCCCCCGGCGTTCAGCGTGGTCATCCCGACCCGCGACCGCGCCCACCTGATCGGCGAGACGCTCGACGCCGTGCTGGGCCAGTCGCTTCCCCCGCGCGACGTCATCGTGGTGGACGACGGTTCCGACGATGGCACGGCGGAGATGCTGGAAGGCTACCGCCCGTGGGTGCGCTGCGCGCGCATCCCGCCGTCCGGCGTCTGCACGGCGCGGAACGTGGGCGCGGCGCTGGCGACGGGCACCCACGTCGCCTTCTGCGACAGCGACGACGTGTGGGCGCCGGACCATCTGCGCCACCACCACCGCCTGCACACGGCGGCCCCCGACATCCCTCTGTCGTTCGGAAACCACCGGCGCCTTGGCGAAGGGGAGGGGGCGGCCGACAAGTTCGCCCAGGCGCCGGACACCTTCTGGGACGGCTGGCGCGCCGGGCCCGTGGACGGCACCCTGCGTTTCGACGGCGCGCTGTACGAGCGCCTGCTGGCGTTCCAGCCGATCTTTCCCTCGGCCCTGGTGGTCCGGCGCGACGTCCTGTGGCGGCTGGGCGGCTTCGACGAGCGCTTCAACGCCACCGTGTCGGAGGATTTCGAGTTCATGCTGCGGGCCACGCAGCAGGGGCCGGTCGCCGCCGTCACGCCCGCGCTGGTCGGCATCCGGCGGCACGCGGGCAATCTCTCCGCCCGCCAGTCGGACTGCCTGATCGGCGAGATCGCCATCCTGGAGCACGCGCTCACCCACCACGACGCCGCCCGCCGGTGTGCGGCCGCGCTGCGCACCGAACTGCTGCGGCGGCGCGTGCAGGCGGTGCACGCGTGCTTCGCCGCCGGCCGCCTCGACGCCCTCGCCGGCGTGGCCGCGCGCCTGCCGGCGTCCACGGGCGGCCGCAGGCTGGCGGTCAAGCTGCTGATCGCCCGCCTGCCCCGCCCGCTGGCCCGCGCCGCGTGGCGCCTGCTGTGCGGCCCCTCGCCGGAGGCGCCATGATCCTGTTCCCTCCCGTCCGGGGAACGACCGCAAGGCCGTCGGGCCGGGCTGTCCATGTCCCTTCGGGCGGGCGTGCGCCTCTCGCATGGGTATCCTCGGTTGCGGGCGGATGGCGCGAACGCGGGTGCGCTTTCCGAACGCGCGCCACGGCCTTTGCTCCGTGGACGGCCGCCGACGCCGGGTGTCAGCTGTTCGCAGCCGCCGGGGGACGCCATGGCCCATGAAGGGCGCGGGCCGGCGCGCGACCACGCCGCCGAACCGGCGGCCGGTGAGAACGCCCGGTTCTGAAGGATCTCGCAGACGGCAACGAGGAGGGGATGCGATGGCCAGGACGGCTCCGGACCCGGCGATACTCAGCCGGGCGTGCCTTGCCGAGGGAACGGTGCTGCACGACGTCTCGATGGGTGGCCTCAGCCGGCAGGGGTTCTGCCGCTACATCGACCATTTCCACCAGGAGCTGTCGCGCCTGGGGCTGGAAAAGGGCGACGCCGTCGGCCTGCTGTGCAGCAACAGCATCGCGTCGCTGGCGCTGATCCTGGCGTGCGGCGAGCGGGGCATCGTGTTCTCCCTGTCGGGCCACCCCGACCAGATCATTCGCCGCGCCGCCGAAACGCGGGAGGTCCGCGTCGTTTTCCACAACGCGGGCTACACGCTGCTGGAGGAGGAGCGCCGGCTCGCCGCCGACGCGGGGCTGCCGCTGATCGGCATTCCGGAGGCCGGCGCCATCGACGTCTCCGCCGCGCCGCCGGTCCGGGCCTTTGCCGCGGCGCCGGACGACGTCTGCCTGTTCACCTACACCTCCGGCACGACGGGCAAACCGAAGAAGGTCTGCCACACCCACGCCAGCCTGCTGGCGCCGTCGCTCCACGCCGCCGGGCGCTTCTACGACGCCGCCTCCGCCACGCTGCTGTACTACAACTTCAACCACGTCGGCTTCCTGTCGCTGACCTACGTTCCGGCGCTGCTGGCGGGCGGCGACCTGCACCTGATCAAGTACGACCACGAGCTGATCGTCGACGCGCTTGAGACGAAGGGCATCACCCATGTCTGCCTGTTTCCCTGGAACTGGCGCATCCTGAAGTCCGGCGCGCACGGGCCGGGGCTGCTGAAGACGGTCCGGGTGGTGCTGACCGGCGGCAGCCTGATCGACCAGACCATGGTCGACGAGATGCTGGAGGCCGGCGCCGGGAAGGTGTGCGTCGTCTACGGCAGCACCGAGCTCCTGCCACCGGCCGCCGTTCTCGAACAGGCCGCCGGGGACCCGCCGCACCGGCCCCGCGACGGGGCGCATCCCATCGGCACGCTGGCCGACTACGTCGAGATGCGGCGTTGCCCGGCCACCGGCGACCACCTGTTCCGCGGCCCGAACCTGTGCGCGGTGACGGACGACGTCGCGTCCGCGTTCGACGGCGGCTGGTACCGCGTGCAGGACTGCCTCGTGATCCACGGGCGCGACGTCTACTGGCGCGGGCGCATCAGCGACATCATCGACGAGGCGCGCGGCCTGACACTCGGCGACCTCAACGCGCTGTTCAAGCAGACCCACGCCGACCTGATCCACGAAAGCCACACATTGCTGATCGACGGCGATATCGTGGTCTTCTACACCTCCAGAGACCGGATGTTCGAGCCGACGATCGACCGGGCGAGCTTCCTCGATCGCGCGGACGCCGTGTTCTCCGTCCGGCCGGAGGTGGCCGCGATCATCCGCGTCGAGGCGTTCCGCCACCACAACATCAAGCTCGACACCCAGCATCTGCGCGACGTCTACCGGCGCCACACCGCCCAAGCCGCCGCCGCGCCGTAAGGCGACCCCATGCGCAAGGAGCGCCGCCGCCCATGTCGCTGCCCATATCGCCGCCCATGTCGCCATCGAAGACCGTCCTGGTCACCGGCGGTGCCGGTTACGTCGGCAGCCACTGCGTGGCGGAACTGCTCGGGTCCGGCTATGGCGTCGTCGTCCTCGACAACCTCAGCCAGGGGCACCGCGCCGCGGTGCCGCCCGAGGCCGTGTTCGTCGAAGCCGACCTCGCCGACGCCGGCGCGCTGGCGCGCGTCTTCGCGGCCTGGCGCTTCGACGCGGTGCTGCATCTGGCGGCGCTGGCGCTGGTGGGCGAGTCCATGCGCGACCCGCACGCCTACCTGCACGGCAATCTCGTCACCTCGCTGAACCTGATCCGCGCGGCGATCGGGGGCGGCGTGCGCAAGCTGGTGTTCTCCTCCACCGCCAACCTGTTCGGCGTGCCCGGACGCATGCCGATCGACGAGGAGACGGCCGTCGACCCCGGCAGCCCGTACGGCGAGTCCAAGTTCCTTGTGGAGCGCTGCCTGCACTGGGCGGACCGTTGCCATGGCCTGCGTTCGGCCTGCCTGCGCTATTTCAACGCGGCCGGCGCGCACCCCGACGGGCACCTGGGCGAGGACCATGACCCCGAGACGCACCTGATCCCGCTGGTGCTGGACGCGGCCGCCGGCCGCCGGCCCCACATCGAGATCTTCGGCGACGACTACGACACGCCGGACGGCACCTGCGTGCGCGACTACGTGCACGTCTGCGACCTCGCCGCCGCGCATCTGCGCGTGCTCGACGTGCTGGAGGAACGCAGCGTCCGCTACAACCTGGGCAACGGCCGGGGCCACAGCGTGCGCGAGGTCGTCGCGTGCGCCGAACGCGTGACCGGCCGCCGCGTCCCCGTGCGCATCGGCGCGCGCCGCCCCGGCGATCCGGCGGTGCTCGTCGCATCGTCCGACCGGATCCGCCGCGAGCTGGGATGGGAACCGCGCCTTCCCGACCTGGACGCCATCATCGCCACCGCCTGGGCGTGGCGCAGCCGCCACCCGGACGGCTATGGGACGCGCCCCTACCGCACGCCCTGCGGCCAGAGCACGACGCGCACCGTCTGCAGCAGGATCGCCAAGTCGAACAGCGGCGAATAGTTCTTGATGTAGTACAGGTCGAACTTCTGCTTCTCGCGCGCGTCCTCGATGGAGGCGCCGTAGGTGTAGGAGACCTGCGCCCAGCCGGTGATCCCCGGCTTCACCAGATGCCGGATGTGGTAGGAAGGGATTTCCTTCTCAAGCTGCCCGACCAGCGCCGGCCGCTCCGGGCGGGGGCCGACGAAGCTCATCTCGCCGCGCAGCACGTTGATGATCTGCGGCAGTTCGTCGATGCGCGTCGTGCGGATGAAGCGGCCGACCCGCGTGATGCGCGAATCCCCCCGCGCCGCCCAGCGGGCCACGCCGTCCTTCTCCGCATCCGCGCGCATGCTGCGGAACTTGAGCAGACGGAACACGCGCCCGTGCTGGCCGACGCGCTCCTGCACGTAGAAGACCGGCCGTCCGTCCTCCAGCCAGATCGCCAGCGCCGTCAGCGCCATGATCGGCAGCGTCGCCAGCAGCATGACCAGGCTGATGCCGACGTCGAACGCGCGCTTGACCGCCATCGACAGCGGTTCCAGCGTGCTGCCGTTCGAATAGATGACCCACTCCGGGTAGAAGGCGTCGATCTCCACCTGCTTCAGTTCGCGTTCGATGAAGACCGAGGCTTCGACGACCCGGATGCCGCGCAGGCGGAAGTCCAGCAGCAGCGACCGCGGCACCCGCGTCTGCCGCCGGTCGAAGGCGACGACGACCTCGCTCACCTCCTGCGACCGGCAGACGGCCAGCAGGTCGTCGCAGCGCACCAGACGGTGCGGCGGCAGCTCGACGACGCCGTCCTCCAGCGGCACGAAGCCGGCGCACCGGAAGCGGGCGGGGCGGATGGTGTCCTCGGCGTGCTCGATGGCGCGCGCGCGGTGCCCGGTTCCCAGCACCAGGACGCGGTTGCGCGTCGGATGGTGGGAGCGGCGCAGCCACAGCGCGCTGCGCACCAGGGCGAGGCCGACGAAGGCGGCGCCGGCCGACGGCGCCAGCACGCCGTCGCTGATGCAGGCGATGCCCAGCAGCGCGCACGCCGCGATCTGCGCGCCGGTCGCCAGCAGCAGGCTGATGACCAGCCGTCCGTTCGTTTCCCACATCTCGCGCAGGAACCGCTGCTGGTAGAGCCCCATGGCGAAGAGCGCCGCCATGAAGAAGAGGATGTAGAGGGTGGCGGCGGCGAAGGGATCGCGGTCGCGCGAGACGATCCGGCAGTCCTCGCCGCAGGCCGTCACGCCGACCAGCAACGACGCCCCGAGGACGAGCGCGTCCAGTGCCAGCAGCGCGAACAGCGTCAGCGGCATGAAGATGTTGAACACACGCAACATGGTCCACCTCCCGCGACGTGAGGGCCGGTCGAAACTGACGGAGAGTTGGCGCTGGTCCCTCCAAAACGAGGGCTTGAGATTGCCCGACGCGGAATGCACACAAAAATAAATATCGTTCAAGTGAACAACTTTACGGGCACCAATGCACATCATCCATTGTTATATTAGAGTGGCGTGTGGGTAAAACCGGGATCTCCATCAGGGGGGATGGAACGTTACCGGTGTGATGAGAACGTGGCAGACGCGCATCTACGTTTGCGGCGGCGTGGCCATTCCTTACTCGGGCGAAGGGGGTGGTGGCCGGTCCTTGGATCCTTCCGGGATAAGGCTTGCGCGGCATTGAGCGCCCGGCGCCGTGCCGTCACCATCCTGCGGCGATCCTGACTGGACCGGGCAGCGGGTGTGGCATGCCGAACGCGCTGGTGCATTTCGCCGTACAGGGAGCCGTCACGCGGGCCGTCGCTCCGACGGCCGACGCCAAATGGATCCTGCTGAGCGCCGTGATCCCGGACCTGCCGTGGATCGTCCAGCGCGGGGTGCGGGCGCTGGCGACCGGCGTCGACCCGTTCGACCTGCGCCTCTACGCATCCGTGCAGTCCAGCCTCGCCTTCGTCGTGCTGTTGAGCGGGGCGCTGGCCCTGGTCTCGCGCCGGCCGCGCATGGTGTTCGCCATTCTGGCCGGCAACGGGCTTCTCCACCTTCTGCTCGACGGCGTCGAAGCGAAATGGGGAAACGGCTCGCTGCTGCTGGCGCCGTGGTCGTGGGCGGGGTTCAACGTCGGGATCGTCTGGCCGGAGGAGCCGGCGATCGTCGCCCTGAGCGCCGTGGGCGCCCTGTTGGCCGTGTGGATGCTGGCAAGGCCTGGCGCCGCCGTCCCCCTCGCCGTGCCGGCGCCACGGCGGGCCGTCGCGGCGGCGGCGCTGTTCGCGGCGTATCTGCTGGCGCCGCTGCCGCTGCTGCCGGCGGCCGAGGCGGCGGACGCGCACTTCGTGCAGACGTTGCGCCACGCCGAGTTGCGCCCCGGCCGCGCCGCCGAGTTCGACCGGGCGCAACTGACGCCGGATCGGGGCGGCTGCCGCCTGCGAGCCTACGCGGGCGAGGCGGTGGCGGTCGATGGCGACTGCCCGGACCGCGCGGAAACCGTGTCGGTGCGCGGTCGCTTCACCGGGCCCGGGCGCTTTGCCGTCGAAGCCCTTCACGTGCACGAACCCGCCCTGCGCGACATCCCCAGCTATCTCGGCCTCGGTCTGCTTGCCGTCGCCTGGATCGTGCCGCTCCTGCGGTCTGCACGATCGAATTAACGCCCAATGGTGGACCGGCATCTACAGTATTCGGTGATATTTTAAGACGTGTCGCCGCAACGCAAGAAAAACACAGGGGGTGTTGATGGACGGGCGGATCGATCTTTCGGTCGTCGTGCCGGTCCTCAACGAAGAGGACAACGTGGAACCTCTTTATCAGGCGGTGGCCGACGCGCTGCAGGGCACGCCCTGGTCTTTCGAGCTGCTGTTCGTCGATGACGGCAGCACCGACGCCACCGTCGACCGGCTGCGCGCCATCGTCGCCCGCGACGGGCGGGTGCGGGTCGTCCGGCTCAGCCGCAACTTCGGGCAGACGGCGGCGACGGCGGCGGGTTTCCACCACGCGCGGGGCGCGGTGCTGGTCACCATGGACGGCGACCTTCAGAACGACCCCGCCGACATCCCCACGCTGATGCGCCTGATCGGGGAAGGCTACGACGTGGTCACCGGCTGGCGGCGCAACCGGCAGGATCACCTGTGGTCGCGCAAGGTGCCCTCGCGCGTCGCCAACCGCCTGCTCGCGTGGGTGACCGGCGTGTGGATCCGCGACACCGGGTGCGGCCTCAAGGCGTACCGCGCCGGGGTGATCCGCGGCCTGCCGCTGTATTCCGACATGCACCGCTTCCTGCCGGCGCTGGTGTCCGTCACCGGGGCGCGGATCGCGCAGGTGGCGGTCAATCACCGTGCGCGGCGCTTCGGCCAGTCGAAGTACGGGCTGTCGCGCACCTTCAAGGTTGCCGCCGACATGCTGGCGCTGAAGGCGATCCTGCTGACCGGGCGCGGATCATCGGCGCTGTTCCACGCGCCGGCGCTGGCGGCGGGGATCCTCTCTGGCCTGCTGCTGACCGCCGGGTTCTTCGACGGCGATGCGGAGCCCGCGTTCATGCTGCTGGCCTCCGGACTGCTGGCCGCCGCCACGGCGGCCTTCCTTGCGACGCTGGGGGTGCTGACGCAGCTCGTCCAGGCGTCCGGCGACTTCCGCATCGGTGAGTTCCTGAGCGAGACGGAAAGGACCGTCGACCATGAACAGCGAACCCTCCTCGGCCGTCTGGCTGACGGCCCTGGTCCTCGTCACGGAACGGGCACAGGCGATCGAGGCGTTGATCCGCGAGTACCGGCGCGGCCTTGACGCCATCGGGCGCCCCTACGAGATCGTCTGCGTCCTCGACGGCGAGTATCCCGAGGCGCTGGCCGCGCTGAACCGCGTGACGCGCGAGGGTTGCGACGTCACCATCGTCTCGCTCGCCCGGCCCTTCGGCGAGGCCGCCTGCCTGGGCGTCGGCGCGGTGCACGCACGGGGCGAGGTGATCCTGACGCTGCCCTCCTACCCCCAGGTCCCCGGCGCCGCGCTGCCCCGCCTGATCGCCGCGCTGGACGCCGCCGACATGATCGTCGCCCGCCGGGCGCCGCGGGTCGACGGCCTGCTCCGCCGGGCACAGACCGCGGTCTTCAACGGGCTGGTCGGGGTCACGCTGGGCCGGCGGTTCCACGACCTCGGCTGCGGCGTGCGGGTCATGCGGCGCGAGGTGGCGGGCGAGCTGGACCTGTACGGCGACCAGCACCGCTTCCTGCCGCTGATCGCGCACAGCCGCGGCTTCCGCGTCAAGGAGATCGCCCTTCCCCAGCACCCGGACGACCGCGACCGGCCTTCCCTTCCCCCCGGCATCTGGATGCGCCGCCTGCTGGACATCATCAGCATCGTGTTCCTGCTGAAATTCACCATGAAGCCGTTGCGCTTCTTCGGGCTGCTGGGCACCGGCTCGGCGCTGGCCGGCGGGCTGCTGGGGCTGGTCCTGGTCGTGCAGAGGCTGCTGTTCGAGATGCCGCTGGCGGAACGGCCGGCGCTGCTGCTGGCGGTCCTGCTGATCGTGCTGGGCGTGCAACTGGTGGCCATCGGCCTGATCGGCGAGGTGATCATCTTCACGCGCGGCCGCCGCACCTCGCCCTACCGCGTCACCGAAGTCATCGGCCGGTGACCGGTATGACGACGGGCATGACGCCGGCCGGACCGCTGCTGGTGGACGCGCACGTCCATCTCTACGACGTGTTCGACGCCGCCGCGTTCCTGGACGCCGCGCTCGCCAACATCCGCGCGGCGGCGGGCGCGCTCGGTTGCGCGGCGGGGGCGACCGGCTGCCTGATGCTGGCCGGCACCGCGCGCACCCTGCATCCCGAGGCCTTCGCCCGCCGGCTCGGCGGCTCGCCCTGGCGGATGGAGACGACGGCGGAGGGCGGCTCCTGGCTGGCGCGGCGGGCCGGCGGGGGCGTGCTGGTCCTCGTCGGCGGCCGGCAGATCGCCACGGCGGAGCGGGTGGAGGTGCTGGCGCTCGGCGTCGACCGGCCGCATCCCGACGGCGAGCCGCTGGCGGCGACGGTGGCGCGCGTGCTCGACGGCGGCGCCGTGGCGGTCCTGCCCTGGGCGTTCGGCAAATGGCGCGCCCTGCCGATGCCGGTAATGCGGCGGCTGGTCGAGGCGGCGTCGCCGCAGCGGATCTTCCTGGGCGACAACGGGGGGCGGCCCATCGGATTCCCGACACCGGCACCGTTCCGCTGGGCGGTGCGGTGCGGCGTGCCGGTGCTGCCGGGCAGCGACCCGCTGCCGCTGGCCCGCCACGGAACCCGCGCCGGGCAATACGGCTTCGTTCTGCCCGGGGTGTGGGATGCGGAGCGCCCGGCCGCGGCCGTGTGCCGGCTGCTCACCGGGCTGACGGGCCAGCCGCGCGTCTTCGGCCGCCGGATCGGCCCGCTCGCCTTCGTGCGCGACCAGATCGGCCTGCGCCGCAACGCCCCCGCCCGGCTGCCCGTCGGCGCCGGGGAGACGGCGCCATGAGCGCGGCCACCACCGGCGACGCCGGGCTGATCGTGGTCGGCGGCGGCATCCACGGCGCGATGATCGCGCTGGCCGCCGCCGAGCGCGGCCTGCGCCCGCTGCTGCTGGAGCGCGACCGTTTCGGCGCGGCGACCAGCGGCAACAGCCTGGGCATCGTGCACGGCGGCCTGCGCCACCTGCAGACGCTGGACCTGCGGCGCCACCGGCGCTCGGCGCGCGCCTGCGCCTGGATGCTGTCGGCCCTTCCCGGCCTTGTGGAGCCGCTGGCCTGCCTGATGCCGCTGTACGGCGACGGCCTGCGCCGGACCGCCGTGTTCCGGCTGGCGCTGGGCCTGCACGATGCGTTGCGTCCGCGCTCGCGGCTGCCGGCCGGCCGGGTGCTCGACCGGGCATCCGTCATCGACCGCTTTCCCGCCGTGCGGCGGACGGGCCTGCGCGGCGGCGCGCTGTGGTTCGACGGGGCCTTCGACGATCCCGCCGCGCTGGTGCCGGACGTGGTGCGCCGCGCGCGCGCCGCCGGCGCGGTGTGCCTGGAGGGGGTGGAGGCGCGGGGCCTGCTGACCGGCGGCGGCGCGGTGCGCGGCGTGCGGGTGCTGGACCGCGACGGCGGGGCGGAGCGGACGCTGTCCGCCCCGGCGGTGGTCAACGCCGCCGGGCCGTGGTGCCGCGCCGTCGCCGCCGCCTTCGACCGTGACCACGCGGGCCTGTTCCATCCCGTGCTCGCCTTCAACCTGCTGCTGGACCGGGAGCCTCCGGCCTCGACGGCGCTCGCCCTGTTCCCGCCGGGCGGCGCGGGGCCGGCGCTGTTCCTGCGCGCCTGCGGCGGGCGCCTGCTGGCCGGCACCCGCTACGAGCGGTGGCAGCGCGGGCCGGAAACGCCACGGCCGGGCGAGGCCGCCGTCGCGGCGCTGCTCGACGCGCTGAACGCGGCGGTGCCCGCCCTGGCGCTGACGGCGCGCGACGTGGTGCGCGTGCACGCGGGCCTGCTGCCGGCGCGCGCGCCGGGCTCCGCCGAGCCGGCCGGGCGCGACGTGCTGCTGGACCACGGCCGGCGCGGCGGACCGCGGGGCCTGGTCAGCGTGTCGGGGGTCAAGCTGACCACCGCGCGCGTGGTGGCGGAGCAGGTGCTGGACCGGCTTTTCGAACCGGATGAACCAAGAAGAAGGGGAATGGGGCCATGAAGGCGCTGGTGACCGGAGGAACGGGGTTCACGGGGCATGCGCTGGTCAGGCGTCTGCTCGCCGAGGGGTGGGACGTCGCCGCCCTCGACAACAAGCATGGCCTGAAGGACGACGAGCTGACGCGGGCCGGCGCGCGGCTGCTGATCGGCAGCGTCACCGACGCCGACCTCGTGCGGCGGGCGACCGAGGGGGCGGACGTGGTCTTCCACCTCGCCGCCGCGTTCCGCGAATACGACGCGCCGGACGCGCACTACGACGCCGTGAACGTCGGCGGCACCCGCAACGTCCTGCGGGCGGCCGAGGAGGCGGGCGCGCGCAAGGTCGTGTACTGCAGCACCTGCGGCGTGCACGGCGACGTCGCCGACCCGCCCGCCGGGGAGGACGCGCCGATCCAGCCGGCCGACCATTACCAGCTCAGCAAGTACGAGGGCGAAAAGGTCGTCGCGGAATTCGCCCGGCGCGGCATGGACACGGTGACCCTGCGCCCGGCCGCCCTCTACGGTCCCGGCGACCCGGAGCGCTTCGTCATGCTGTTCCGCCGGGTCGCCAGGGGGCGCTTCCCGATGTTCGGCAGCGGCCGGACCTACTACCACCCGCTGTACATCGACAACATGGTCGACGCCTTCCTGCTGGCCGCCCGGCCGGGGGTCGGGTCCGGCCAGGCCTACCTGATCGCCGACGACGAGTACCTGGAGATCGAGACGCTGGTGCGCAAGGTGTCGGAGGCGATGGGCGTGCGGATCCGCATCGACCACCTGCCGCTGTGGCCGCTGGAGGTGGCGGCGCACGTGTGCGAGGCGGCGTGCCGGCCGCTGAAGGTGCGTCCGCCGATCTTCCCGCGCCGCGTCCACTGGTTCAGCCAGAACCGGGCCTTCCGCATCGACAAGGCGCGCCGCGACCTGGGCTACCGCCCGCGCGTCGGCATCGACGAGGGGTTGCGGCGCACCGGCGAGTGGTACCGGCGGCAGGGCCTGATCTGACACTGAGGGAGGCGTCGATGTGCGGAATCGCGGGTGCCGCCGGGCACGGCGGCGGGGCGCTGGTGGCGCGGATGATCGGCGCGCTGCGCCACCGCGGGCCGGACGGCGAAGGGTACTTCGAGGACGGGCGGATGGCGCTCGGGCAATGCCGGCTGGCCATCGTCGATCCGGCCAACGGCCGGCAGCCGATCGCCAACGAGGACGGCACGCTCCAGCTCGTCTGCAACGGCGAGATCTACAACAGCCCGGAGCTGCGCCGCGACCTGCTGGCCCGCGGGCACCGCTTCCGCACCGGCACCGACGTGGAGGTGATCCTGCACCTCTACGAGGAGATGGGCGGCGACTGCGTGCGCCGCCTGCGCGGGATGTTCGCCTTCGCCCTGTGGGACAGCCGGCAAGGCACGCTTCTGCTGGCGCGCGACCATCTGGGGCAGAAGCCGCTGTACTACGCCCTCGACGGCGACCGGCTGCTGTTCGCGTCCGAGGTGAAGGCCATCCTGGCGGCGCGTTCCGCGTCGCCGCGCATCGACCTCGATGGGCTGTGGCACTACATCTCGCTGCGTTTCCTGCCCGACGAACACACCCTGTTCGGCGGTATCCGCAAGCTGCCGGCCGCCACGCGGCTGACGTGGCGCGATGGCCGGATGGAGACGGAACGCTACTGGCAGCTCGACTTCACCCGCAAACGCGGCGGCGGCGAGCGGGAGGCGATCGACGCGCTGGACGCCAAGCTGCAGGAAACCGTCAGGGCGCACCTGCTGAGCGACGTGCCGGTCGGCGCCTTCGTCAGCGGCGGCATCGATTCCAGCCTCGTCGCCGCGATCATGGCGCGGCACGCCGCCGGGCCGGTCCCCAGCTTCTCCATCGGCGTCGAGGAGCAGGGCTTCGACGAGCTGCCCTATGCCCGCATGGCGGCGCAGGCCTGCGGGCTGGAGGCGCACGAGCGGCGCGTGCACGCCGACCTCGTCCATCTCGTGCCGGCGATGGTGCACGCGCTCGACGAACCGTCGGACCCCTTCGGCGTCGGCGTCTACCTCGCCTCGCGCGAGGCGGCGCGGCGGGTCAAGGTGGTGCTGGGCGGCGACGGCGGCGACGAGAACTTCGCCGGCTACGACCGCTTCGCCGGCCAGCGGCTGGCCGGGTGGTACGCGCTGCTGCCCGGCTGGCTGCGCGGCGGCGTGATGGGGCCGGCCATCGGCCTGCTGCCGGAAACCTTCGCCTACAAGAGCCTGGCGCAGAAGGCCCGGTGGCTGCAGCGCATGGCCGGCTTCACGGCGGGCGAGCGCTACGCGGAGAGCATGAGCTTCCACCGCTTCGACCGCGACCGGCAGCGCCGGCTGTTCACCCCAGAGGCGCAGCGCGCCGTCGCCGACCCGGACTCGCTGGCCCGCATCCTCGTGCACTTCGATTCCGGGCACGCCGCGCATCCGGTCGACCGCATGCTCTACACCGACCTGATGACGCGCATCCCCGACCACCTGCTGATGATCGTCGACCGCATGAGCATGGCCCATTCCCTGGAATGCCGCTCGCCGCTCCTCGACGTGGAACTGGTCGAACACGCCGCGGGCCTGCCGGCGCACCTCAAGCTCAGGGGGCTGCGCCTGAAGCACGCGCTGCGCGAGGTGGCGGCGCGCTACCTGCCGGCGGAGCTGGTGAACCGGCCGAAGCAGGGCTTCGGCTTCCCGCTCGGCGCCTGGATGCGCGGCGAACTGCGCGGCCTGCTGGAAGGCGCGTTCGCCCAGTCGCGCTTCGTCGAGCTGGGCCTGTTCGAACGCGCCGCCCTGCGCACCCTGCTGGACGAACACCTGTCCGGCGCGCAGGACCACAGCTACCGCCTGTGGATCGTCCTGAACCTGGAGATCTGGCATCGCCTGTTCCTCGAAGGCCGCAGCGTCGACGCGGTGTGCGACGACGTGGCCAGCCTGATGGCGAAGGCGGCGTGAGCCGGCTGGGGGCGGGGCGGTGAGGGTGTGGCGGCTGGTGGACCTCGCCGCGCTGGGCTACGCGGCCCTGCTGGCGGCGATCCTGGCGTTCCCGTTCCGCCTCGAATTGCCGGCCGCGAGGACGAACGGGGTGGTGCTGCCGCCCGGCGCGGACGCCGCCGTCTTCGCGGCGCCGGGGCTGATCCGCGCCGATCCGGCTCCGGGTGGGCTGGCGCGGCGGATCGCCGGGGCCGGGGCCCTGACGGTGGAGCTGTGGGCGGCCAGCGCCGACGGCGGGCAGCGGGGCCCGGCCCGGCTGCTCGCCTATTCGGCCGGGCCGAACGTGCACAACCTCGTCGTCGGACAGGACAAGGACGCGCTGGTCGTCCGGCTGCGGACCTCGGCGACCGATCCCCGCGGCCACGGCCCCGAACTCCGCGCGCCCGGTGTGTTCCACGACACCGCGCGGCGCCACCTCGTCTTCACCTACGATGGCGTGCGGCGCGTGCTGTACGTGGACGGGGTGCGGCATACGCAGGCCGACGGGCCGGGGGGAAGCCTCGCGGCCTGGGACGCCGGGCAGGGGCTCGCCTTCGGCAACGAGGTGTCGGGCAACCGGCCCTGGCGGGGAGCCCTGTGGGCCGTGGCGCTGTTCGACCGGGCGCTGGACGGGCGGGAGGTCAAGGCGCGCTTCGATGCCGGGCCGGGCGCCGGCGCCGACGACGACGGGGTGGGCGGGGTGGACGGGGCGCTGCTGGCCGTCGATTTCGCCGCCGGAACGGACGGGCTGCGCACGCGCCTGCCGGGCGAGGCGGTCCGCCTGACGGCGCCGGCGTCCTATCCGGTCCGGTCGGGGAAGAAGCTTCTCTCGCTCGACCGGTTCAACGTGCTGATGCCCGGCCAGACGGTCCGCGACTGGATCGACCTGGCCGGCAATCTCGCCGCCTTCGCGCCACTCGGCTTCCTGCTGACGCTGGCGCTGCGGCGGCGGGGCCTTGCCGGCTGGCGCTGGGGGGTCGCGGTGCTGGCCGCGGGTGCCGCCTTTTCGCTGGCGCTGGAGGCGCTGCAGGTCGTCATCGTGCATCGCGACTCCTCGGTCGCCGACGTGCTGGCCAACGGCGTCAGCACCGGCGCGGGCGTTCTGGCCGCCGTCCGGGTCACGCCGTGGCTGCCCGTCCCGCCCGCGGGGCGACGAAGGCGTAGAGGCCGAGCATCTGGCGCTTGAAGCGGTCGTAGCCGTACTCGCTCAGCGCCGCCCGGCGGGCCTGCTCGCCCAGGCGGGCGGCGCGCTCCGGCTGTTCCAGCGCGGCCAGGATGCCGCCGGCGAGGCCCTCGGACGTGGGGGGGACCAGAATCGCCGTGCGGTCGTCCAGCACGGCGGTGTGCGTCGGCAGGTCGGTGGCGACGATCGGGCGTCCGCTCGCCATGTAGCTGAAGATCTTCAGCGGCGTCACCAGCGGCTCCAGCCGCGGCGACACCAGGGCGGCGGCCAGCGCCATGAACGCCGGCATGCTGGCCGGCGGGTGCTTTCCCACGCACCGCACGCGCGCGCCGACGCCGAGCCGCGCGGCCAGCGCCTCCAGCCGCCGCACCTCCTCCGCCTCGCCGCCGACGACGAGCAGGGCCGCGTCGGGGCGCCGGTCGAGCACGCGCGGCATGGCCTCCACCAGCCGCTCCACCCCTTGCCGGGCGTCGAGGTTGCCGGTGTAGACGATCCACTGCGCCTCCGCCTCGCCCAGCGTGCGGCGCAGGTGCGCCACCTCGGCCGGCGAGGGGGCCTGCAGCGCCGCGTCCAGCGGGGTGTCGGCGATCTCGAACACCGGCGTGCCGGGGCTGACTTCGGCGACCAGATGGGTGAGCGCCGGCGCCACCGTCACCGCGCAGGTGGCGGTCCGCAGGCTCCAGCGGCGCAGCGCGCCGGCCGGCCCCGCCAGCCGCGCGGAGGCCCCCCGGCGCTGCCGCAACTGGCCGCAGATGTCGGAATCGAGATCCATGACCGCGGCGGTTCCGAACAGCCGCGCCAGCGGGATGGCGAAGAACGCCGCCTCCTCCACCGCGTGGATGGCGATGAAGCGGCGGCCGATCAGCAGACGCAGAACCAGCAGGCACAGCAGCACGTCGTACACCGCCTTGGCCCAGGAAAAGCCGACCGGCACCCTGGCGATCCCCGGCAGGCCCGGGGCGCGGTGGTGCGTCAGGTTCGGCAGCGGCACCGTCTCGCCGCCGGGCAGCGTCGCCAGATGCACCTCGTACCCCGCTTCGGTCAGGCTGCGGCACATCTGCAGGACGTTGAACGGCGTGCCGGCGACGGCGAAGAAGGACTGCGGGGCGACCAGCAGCACGCGCCGCCCCTTGTCGGCCGGGCGGATCATGGCGGCGCCTCCCGCTGCGCGAGCAGCAGCGCCGGGCCGCCCCAGCGCCGCGTCAGGCCCAGCCGGCGGGCGGCCGTCTCGATGGCGTCCAGCGGGCGCGGCGCGGCGATCCGCCGGTGCACGACCATGGGCAGCAGCAACTGCCGCTCGACCGTGCAGCGCGCGAAGCCGAGGCCGGCGAGGTGCGCCGCCACCGCGTCCGGGCGGTGGCGCAGGTAGGGCCGCGTGTTGCCTTCGGCCCAGCGCTTGAGGGGGAAAAGCAGCGGCGTGAGCGCATTGGCGCCGTTGTCCGGCGCGAAATCGATCAGCAGCCGGCCGCGGCACACGCGCGCCATCTCGTCCAGCAGCGCATGCCAGCGCTCCACGTGCGCCATCAGGCGGATGCCGACGACGAGGTCGAAGGCGTCGTTCGGAAAGGGCAGCCGGTCCAGGCCCGACACGACGAACCGCAGGCGGCCGGGGTGGCGCGCCAGCAGGGGCGCCAGCCGGCCGGCGCAGTCCGGCGCGCTGCCGTGGACGACGACGCGGTGGGCGCGCGCCAGCAGAAAGGGCGTCAGTTGCCCGTGCCCGCCGCCCACGTCCAGCACGCTGATGCAGGGGCCGGCGGCGCCCAGCAGACGGGCCGCCGCGTCCTCCTGCGCCTTGAGCAGATAGGACCCGGCGCGGCCGGCGAAGCGCCGCGCGTAGCCGTCGCCGGCCGTTTCCACGTCCGGGGCGGTCCGTTCATCCGGACGTGCAAGGAATTCCACCATGGGCGCAAGGATTCCGAGGCGGGGATCGGCGCGGCTGTGCGTGGAGTTTACCCGCCGCCAGACAAAATCTGGCAGGCCTCATGGGGAATGCTCCGAAATCATGGGTTTGGTCCAGGAAAGCGGTACCTGAATACGCCGGACGATCTTATGAGCTAATTCGGTGGTTTGCGGTGAACGGCGCGGGCATTTCGTAAAATTCGGGGAGGGGCGGCGTGATCTCTTCCATTCAGGCCAATACGGATGAGCAGGGATCCCTCCAGACACGCCGTTGTCCCTGCCGGTCCAGGGCCGTGACAATGCGCCGGTCCTTCGGAACGACGGGGAACGACGGGCAACGCCATGACCGCATCGCTGGACACGCGCGCAAGCACCGATCCCGTCCTGCCGCCGGATGCGGCGGGCGAATCGTCCGACGTGCTGCGCCTGCCGGCGGCGCGCGCGGCGGCCCTGGCGCGCCGGCTGCGCGCCACGGGGCGGGCGGCCGATCTGCGCATCGGCTACATCGGCAACATCGTGCCCGGCGTCCTGACCGATTACGTGGAGCTGGCCTGCGCCGCCGACGGCATGGCCGTGGACAGTCACGTCGGCGCCTACGGGCAGGAGATGCAGGAGGTGCTGTCGGCGGACTCGGCCCTGCGCCGGTTCGCGCCGGACCTGCTGGTGCTGACGCTGTCGTTGCGGGTGCTCGCTCCCCGCCTCGTCCAGGCCTACCCGACGGTGCCGGAGGAGGAGCGGCGGGCGGCGTTCGATCGCGTCCTCGATCACGCGCTGGGCTGCGTCCGCGCGGTGCGGCGGGAGACCGGGGCGACCCTGCTGGTCGCCAACTTTCCCGTCCCCGGCCATCCGGCCGCCGGCATCGCCGACCTGCGCGATCCCCTGGGCGAGGTGGAGTTCGTCCAGCGCCTCAACCTCGACCTGCTGGACCGGCTGCGCGGCGAGACGCGCGCCTGCCTGCTCGACCTCGACCGGGTGGCGGCGCGGTACGGCAAGGACGGCGCGTTCGACGAACGGCTGGCGCGGCTCGCCCGCGTCGAATGGCGCGACGGCTTCGCGGCCGCGCTTGCCGGCGAGATCCGCCGCTACGCCCGCGCGGCGCTGGGCCGGGCGCGCAAATGCCTGGTCCTCGACCTGGACGGAACCCTGTGGGGCGGCGTGCTGGGCGAGGACGGGCCGGCGGGCCTGCGCATCGGGCCGGGCAGCGCGGAGGGGGAGGCGTTCCTCGCGGTCCAGCACGCCGCGCTGGCGCTGCGCGCGCGCGGCGTGCTGCTGGCCGTCTGCAGCAAGAACGACCCCGCCGACGTCGCCGCCGTGCTGGCCGAACACCCGGAGATGGCGCTCCGCCCGGCCGATTTCAGCGCCATGGAGGTCGGCTGGCACCCCAAGCCGGAGGGGCTGCGCCGCATCGCCCGGACGCTGGGCATCGGGCTGGACGCGCTGGTGTTCGTCGACGACAACCCGGCGGAGTGCGCGCAGGTGCGCGCCGCCCTGCCCGAGGTGCAGGTGGTCCAGCTCGGCCCCGACCCGGCGGAATACGCCGGCCTGATCCGCCGGCTCGACGCCTTCGAGACGCTGGCGGCCACCGGGCAGGACGCGGTGCGCGCCGACGGCTACCGCGTCGAGCGCGCCCGCGCCGCGCTGCGCGCGGAAGCCTCCAGCCTGGACGACTATCTTGCCGGGCTGGAGACGCGCGTGCGGATCCGTCCGGCCACCCCGGCCGACCTGACCCGCGTCCACCAGTTGATCAACAAGACCAACCAGTTCAACCTGACGGTCGAGCGCGTCACCCCCGGCGCGGTGGAGGCGTTCCTCGACACCGGCCGCTTCGACCTGCGCGTGACCGAGGTGGAAGACCGCTTCGGCCGCCTTGGCCTCGTTGGCGTGACCCTGGTCGAACACGGGGGGGGTGAACATCGGGCGGAAGGGCCGCACGTCCGCCTGTTCCTGCTGAGCTGCCGCGCGCTGGGCCGCCGCGTCGAAGTCGCCATGGCGAACGCGCTGAAGCGCCGCTGGCCGGGCGCGGACGGCACGCGGGCGTTGACGGCGCACTACCGTCCGGCCCCGCGCAACCAGCCGGTGGCGGACTTCTACGAGGCGCGCGGCTTCACGGTGACGGACACCGCGGCCGACGGCGGCAAGGCCTACCGGCTGGCCGCCGCCGGCGCGGCGGTCGAGGACTGCGGCGCCGTCGAGGTGGAGGAGATGGAATGAACGCGGACCCCCTGCACGAGATCGTCGCCGACCTGCTCGACCTGAACGTGGAGGCCGTCACCGACGATCTGACCCCGGAGGACGCCCCGTTATGGGACTCATTGACCAACCTGAAGCTGGTGACGGCGGTGGAGGCGCGCTTCGGCGTGCGCTTCTCGATGGACGAGATCCTGTCGATCCGCAGCGTGGGCACGCTGCGGGCGCTGGTGGCGCGGTCCGCGGTGGCCTGAAGCCGGCGAAGCTGCTGCGGCGCTTCCTGCTGCCGCCGCCGCTGGTCAGCCTGCTGTGCCTCGCGCGCTTCCGCTGCTTCGTCAGCCCGCGCGCGGAGGTGGAGTTCACCGGCAACCTGCGCATGGGCCGCGGCACCGCCATCGGATCCTTCACCAAGATCAAGACGGCCGACGGGCCGCTGGTCATCGGCGCGCGCGTGTCGGTGGCCACGGGATGCTCCATCCTGTCCGGCGCGCGCGGCATCAGCATCGGCGACGATGCACTGATCAGCCCCAACGTGGCGATCATCGCCAGCAGCTACCGCTTCGACCGGCTCGACCGGCCGATCCGCACGCAGGAGGTCGTCTCCAAGGGCATCGTGATCGGGCGTGACGTGTGGATCGGCGCGGGGTGCGTGGTGCGGGACGGCGCGGTCATCGGCGACGGCTGCATCGTGGCGCCGGGCGCGGTGGTGGCCGGGCGGCTGCCGCCCGGTTCGGTGTGCGAGGGCAACCCCGCCCGCCCGGTTTTCACCCGCCGCTGAGGGAAGGCCGGCCATGCGCGCGCTGATCGGATCGAGCTGGTTCCGCGCGGTGGTCAGCGCCGTCCTGCTGGCGGCGGTGCTGTCGCGGGTCGACGGGGCCGCCCTGGCGCAGGCGCTGGCGCGGGCGCAGCCGGGCTATCTGGTGGCCGGCGTGCTGCTGGGCCTGCTCCAGGTCCTTCTGGCGGCCTACCGCTGGCACATGCTGCTGGACCGGGGCGGGTCGGCGGTGCCCTTCGCCGCGGTGCTGCGCATCCAGTTCGTCAGCGGCTTCTTCGGGCTGTTCCTGCCCGGCGGCGTGGGGACGGAGGTGATCCGCCTGTACAGCCTGTCGCGCCTGACCGGCAGCGTCGCCCTGTCCGTCACCTCCATCCTGGTGGAGCGGGCGTTCGCGCTGCTGACGCTGTTCGCGCTGGTGCAGGCCGGGCTGCTGCTGTCGCCGCCGGGCATGCCGGACGGCGTGGCGGCGGCCGGCTGGACGGGGTTCGCGGTGCTCGGCGCGCTGGCGGCGGCGCTGATGCTGCCGGCGGCGCGGCGGGCGACCGGCGGGGCGCTGCGCGCGGTCGGGCTCGGCCGGCTGCAGGCGCGGCTGGAAGGGGTCCACGCCGGGCTCGACGCCTACCGCCGGCGGCCGGGCATGGTGGCGTGGGCGCTGGCGATGGCCGTGGTCTACCAGTTGCTGCGCATGGCGCCGGGCGTCACGGCGCTGTGGGCGCTGGGGGTGGAGGTCTCGTTCATCCACTGCCTCGTCATGCTGCCGATCATCACGCTGCTGACGCTGCTGCCGCTGTCGGTGGCCGGCGTCGGCGTGCGCGAAGCGTCGTTCGTCACGCTGTTCGGCCTCGTCGGCGTGCCGGCCGAGGCGGCGCTGGCCGCCTCCGTCCTCGCCTTCCTGCTGATCGTCGTCAGCCTGCTTCCGGGGGTCTGGATCTATGCCATGGACCGCGTCACCCGCGCCCGGCGCCCGGCGCCCGGTGCCTGACCGCCGCCGGGGGTGGCTCGCCGCCCTCGTCCTGCTGCTCGCCGCGACACCGGCCTGGGCTGAAACCACGCCGGTGCACGGCACGGCCGACATCGTGCTGCGCAGCGCCGTTCCCTTCGACGCGGCCGGCACGCCGAACCCCTTCACCGAGGTCGATGTGGCGGCGGAGGTCACGTCGCCCGGCGGCCGGGTCATCCGCGTCGACGGCTTCTTCGACGGCGACGGCGAAGGGGGTGGGCGCGGGTCCGTGTTCAAGGTGCGCGTCCACGCCGACGAGCCCGGCGCGTGGACGTGGCGCTCGGTCAGCAACCGGCCGGACCTCGACGGCCGGCGGGGAAGCTTCCGGGTGGAGGGGCGGCTGGCGGGGGCCTTCGGCGCCGGTCCGCTCGTCGTCGATCCGGCATCGCCGCGCTTCTTCGCCCATCGCGACGGCGGGCCGGCGTTCCTGATCGGCAAGTTCCTGGACATCCGGGCGCCGGAACCGTTCCGCTTCTCCCACACGCTGTTCGCCGACACGCTGACGGAGGAGCTGCGCGCCGCCATGGTCGAGCGGCACCGGCGGGCCGGCTACAACCGGATCAGCGTCTATCTCGCCAACCGCGGCGACTATGGCGGCGTGGCCACCACGCCCTGGCTGGGCGACAAGCAGCGCAACGACAAGACCCGGTTCGACCTCGCCCGCTGGCACCTGTACGAGCGCTGGGTGCGGCACCTGCTGGCGCAGGGGATGGCGGCGCAGCTCTGGTTCTTCGCCGATGATTCCGGCTTCGGCCGGCTGCCGGAGGAGGATCGGCGGCGGCTGCTCCGCTACGGCATGGCGCGCCTGTCGGGTTTTGCCAACACGCTGTTCGTCCTCGCCCTGGAATGGCAGGAGGGTTGGTCGCGCGCCGCGATCGAGCGCGACGGCCGCTATCTGCAAAGCCGCAACCCGTGGAAGCGGCTGGTCAGCGTGCACGGGGTGCCCGGCGTCTTCCCCTTCACGGACGCGGACTGGGTGGACTTCGTCGCGCTGCAGGCCGGCAACGACGTCGAGCACCGGGTCGTCCATCGCCTCGGCCTCGTCCACCGCAACGGCCCGGCCAAGCCGGTGGTGCAGGAGGAGCATGGCCTGGGCGAGGAGGATGGGCGCAACCGCCGCAACGCCTGGGCGGCGCTCATGTCCGGGGCGGCGGGGATCGGCAGCGGCGCGGGGCTGGAGCACCTCGCCGCCTTCGTGCGCGCCGTGCCGTTCGAACGGCTGGCCCCGGCGCCGGAGCGCGTGCGCGGCCCGGCGCATCTGCTCACCGACGGGAACGGCCTGTCGGTGCTGTACCTCTACGGGCCGGGGCAGGTCCGCGTCGCCATCGGCGACGGCACCCCGCAGCCGGCCGTCTGGTTCGACCCGCGTCGTGGACGCTGGCACCCGGCCCCGCCGGTGGCGGGCGGCGGGCAGGCCCTGCGCGCGCCGGACGGGGAGGACTGGGTGCTGGTGCTCGGCAAGGCCGCTCCGCCGGTCAGTGGCCCGGCGCACGGATCCGGTAACGGGGGCACTTCGCCCACGAACCCATCGGCAGGCGGTCCTCGCGGTTGAGGAGGCGATAGGGGACGTTCGCCTCGGCGATTCCGGCGATGACGCCGCAGGCCGCCGCCATGTGGCCGATGGCCGGATAGGCGTTCGGCCGCTCGTACCGCCACCAGCCCGGCCAGCGGATCGGCAGCCCGTTGCCATCCTCCAGGCCGCCGTCCTCCAGCCCGCCTTCCGGGCAGCCGCCGTCCGGCAGGTAGGGCACGCCGTCCTTCGCGGCGTTCCGGGCGCCCACGCGCAGTTCCCCCCAGGTGCGGTACCAGCGCCCGTCCGGCCCGTCGCGCACCGCCACCCGGTGGGCGAAGGCGCGGCGGATGCAGCCGGGGTCGGGGCCGCCGCCCATCCGCCCGAACACCCAGCGGCGGACGAAGGCGTCGACCAGGGCGTCCACGTGCGCCCGGCGGCGGCGGTACGACATCAGCATGGTGACGGCCAGGGCGTCGCCCGCCCACATCGGCTGCTCGGCCCCGCCGCCCACAACCCAGCCCAGCGCCTTCTGGTCGCCGCCCACCCCCCCGCCGGGACCGAGCGTCGCCGCCCACCACCCCCAGTTCTCCGCGACCAGATCCTCCAGGTAGCGCTTGGCCGGGTGCCGGTCCGGGCACAGCCAGGCGGCGTTGCACAGGTCGCGCATGGCCCAGGCCGCACCCCGCACCTCGTTGTTCGGCGCCACCAGCCCGGAGAAGGTCCGCCGGCCGACCGTCCGCCTGCGGCGGTCCGGGTCGACCACGCCGACGGCGTGCACCGCGCTGGCGATCAGCAGGTCGAGGAACCAGGGATCGCCGGTGACGAGCCAGCTCGACAGCGCGCCGTTGGGCCAGTGCGAGGAATCGATGCGCGGTCCCCGGCCGGCGGTGTTGCGGTCGGTGCCTTTCCAGCCGTTGGCCTCGGGCGGGTCGATGATGGTGCCGTTGGCGCCCCAGCCGGTCGCCGGCTCCGGCTTCGGCATGCCGGGGTAGGCGCGCTCGACCAGCACCGGCGGCTCGCCGCCCTCGCGCGTGTAGAGGATGGGGGCGGTGGCCAGCGCCAGCGCGTGGATCCGGTCATAGCGCGCCCAGTCCCCGCTGCCGGTCAGCAGGTGGGCGACGCTCCAGCTCGGCAGCGGCCCCAGCTCGCCGCGGTCGGCGTTGTCGCCGTAGGCCGCCGTGTTGGCGGAATAGCCGGCGCGGTCGCCGGGCACGTAGTCCGGCACATAGCCGGCGGGCCTGGTGGCGCTGTAGTCCATGGCGGACGGCGGGCCGATGTGGCCGGCCATCGCCGGGTCGTAGTGCCAGACGGCCAGCGCGTCGGCGGCGTGGCGGGCATCCACGCGCACCGCGACGTGCGGCCGGCCGCCGGTCCAGTGGGGCAGGGCGTCGGCGTCGAAGGCGAACCACGCGGAATGGTGGGTGTGGCGGATGTCCGTCCAGGCGAAGCCGCCGATCGGCCCGGCGGCGTTCACCAGGGCCGCGCGCGCGATGACGTGGTTGACGCCGTTGCCCATCCAGCCGTTGGCGATGCGGGCGGCCAGCCGCACCGTCCGCCCGTCCTCGTGCAGCCGCGCGTGGAAGCAGCACCACAGGTCGGGGTGCGCCACGCCGCCGCGCCGGAAGGGGGTGACGCAGCGCCATTCCCGGCACACCGGGCCGTCCGCCACGAGCCGGCTCGCCGGCCCGTCGAGCGCGGACGCCAGCGATGCTTCCCACTCCTCCCCGCCGACGGCGAGGATCACGCGGTAGCCGAACGGGCGCAGCGCCGCCGCGCTCAAAGCCGAGGGCTGCCGAGGCTTCGCCCCCGCCACGGCGGCGATGGCGAAGCCGGCGTGGCCGCCCGGCGGGATGGCGCGGGGCAGCTTCAGCGCGAAGGCGGCGAAGCTCAGCGAGCCGTCGTCGTGCCCCGTGGCTTCATGGTCCACCTGCTGCACCGGCACGGGGGCGCCGTCGTGGGAGAGGACGACCGGGTGCCGTCCGGCCGCCACGTCGCCACGGCGGAACGCGTGTCCGAAGCTGACGTAGCGCCCCGCCGCCAGCGGCCGGTCGTCGAGGTTTTCGATGCTCAGCGCCACGAACGGGCGCGGGTCCGGCCCGGCGGCGGCGCCGTGGACCGGCGCCGCCGCCAGGGCCGCCGTACCGGCGAGGAAGCCGCGCCGCGTCAGCATGGCCGTCAGGAGGCTTGGCGCCGGGGCGCGACGGCCTCCGGCGGGCGGGTGCCGACGAAGGCCACCATGTGGCGGGCCTCGTTCGCCAGCGTCACGTCCTTGACCTCCGCCAGCCCCTCCGCCTCGAACATGCGGCGCACCTCGGCGGGGTGGTAGCGGTGCTGGTAGCGCGGGCTGTAGTTGTCGAAAAGGGAGAGCGCGCGCTCGCCCCGGCTGGCCTCGTGGATGGCGGTCCGCTCGCCGCGCAGGCGGGCGACGAGGCGGACGAGCGCCGTGTGCAGCGGCACGGCGGCCCAGCACAGGCGGTGCAGCAGGCCGACCGGCAGCCGGGACGTGACGGCGCGGATCAGCCGGTTGGGGATGCCCACCCACGCCTCGCGCCGGCGGTAGAGCTGGACGTACACGCGCCCGCCCGGCCGAACGAGGCGCCGGAAGGCGCGGAAGGCGCGGTGCGTGTCGGGCGTGTGGTGCAGCACGCCGCTGGAATGGATGTGGTCGAACGCCGCCGGGGCCAGCGGCGGCTGCATGATGTTGCCCTGGATGAAGTGGACGAAGGGCGCGCGCTCCCCGGCGATGCCGGCGCGCCGGCGCTCGGCCCCGTCGACGCTGCGGCTGAGGTCCATGCCGACGACCTCCGCGCCATAGCCGGACACCACCGTCGTCAGCCGCCCGTTGCCGCAGCCGCCGTCGAGGACCAGCGCGCCGCGCAGCGCGTCCGCCGGCAGGTCCAGGCTTTGCAGGAACTCGCCCCGGCGCAGGTCCAGGTCGTTCTTGAACCAGGTGCGGTCGCCGTCCCGGTGCCGCTCCCACTGCAGGCCGAAGCTTTCGTTGCTGCGCGGGTCGAACACGGCCGGATCGGCGGCGTTGCGGAACAGGCGCGGCACGCCGTGCGCGATGGGATAATGCGCGTGGCAGGACCGGCAGCCCAGCGTGCCCTCCCGCACGTCGGCGGCGTAGCAGGCGCGGCAGTCCGGGGCGAAGCCGGCCGGGCGGCTCTCCAGGCTGCGCTCGTGGCGGGCGCACCAGTGCCGGCAGGCGGGGGCGGGCACGGGGACGCTCACCGCCTCGTCCGCCTCGCGCCGCACCCGCAGGTCGAGCCGGCCGCCGCACGCCGGGCACCGGATCAGGTCCATCAAACGCCGCTTCATGGCTTCGGCTCCGGTTGTTGTCGGTGGTTGGCGACGGCAAGCCGCCATTCGCGCAGCACGCGGTCGGCGACGCGGTCCCAGGTGTGGGCCTCGGCGTGGCGGCGGATGCGCGCGCGGTCCCAGTCGCGGTCCAGCGCGTCGGCGATGCGCCGCGTCCACTCGTCCGCGTCGTCCGGCCGGTCGCACAGCAGGCCGGCGAAGGGCGGCACCATGTGCGCGACGTGGCCGACGCGCGTCACCACCACCGGCCGGGCGCACGCCATCGCCTCCCACACCACGTTGGGGCAGCCCTCGTAATCGGTGGCCAGCGCGAACAGGTCGCCGGCCGCCAGCCATGCCGCCACGCCGTCCGGCGGCTGCGCACCGGCGAACAGCACGCGGCCGGAGACGCCCAGCTCCGCCGCCTGGCGTTCCAGGCGGGCGCGCACGTCGCCCTCCGCCCCCGGCCCGCCAACCACGGCCAGCGCCAGATCCGGGAAGCGGTCGAGCAGCCGGGGCAGCACCGTGATCAGCCGGTGGAACCCCTTGCGCGCCGACAGGTGCCCGACCGACACCAGCAGCCGCCCGCCGTGCGGGCAGCCGGCGCGGGCGCGCGCGGCGGTACGGTCCTGGGGGCGGAAGCGGTCGGTGTCGACGCCGTTCTCGATGACCGTGCAGCGCTCCGCCGGGATGCCGCAGGCGCGGATGCGTTCGGCCAGGTTGGCGGCGACGGCGATGGTGCGGTCGGCGCGGCGCAGCGCCCAATCGGCCAGCCGGCGGCGCACGGGATCGGCCGACAGCGGGATCAGCGTGCCGCGTTCGGTGATCGTCACCGGCCGGCCGAACCACGCGCCCAGCAGCACGGCGGCGAAGCCGTCGGGATAGGTGAAGTGGGCGTCGATCACGTCGAAGTCGAAGCCGCGCCGCAGGCGGCGCACCGCCGGCAGCGCCGACAGGGCCAGCAGCGCGCCGTCCAGCCCCTTCAGCACCCCCGGCACGTAGTGGAAGGCCGGCCGCAGCACCGGAAGCGCCTCGGCCGCGGCCTCCTCCATTCCGTGGCGGCGGCGCCACGCGGCCACGGGGGCCACCACGCGGACGTCCGCCCGCCGCGACAGGTGGCGCAGGCGCTCCTGCACGAACAGCCCGTGCACCGGATTTCCCGGCTGCGGGTAGACGGTGGTGAAGGAAAGGACGCGCAGCGGCCGCTGCGGCCCGGGGGCCGCCGGCGGTCGGGCGTCGGCCCGGGGCGTCTCGTCCAGCGCGAAGGCCATGGGGCAGCTCCAAAGGTGGCCCATGATCCCGAGCGGGCCGGTGGAGGGTCAACGCCTCTTCGGCGGGGCCGCCAAGCTAAGGCTGGTAACCTCCTTCGGCACGGCGGGACAGGCTGTTTGCTCCGTTCGTGCCGGCGACGCCGGCCGCTATGGTCGTCATGCTGCCTTGCCCAAGGGGGAGGACACAGGATGTGCGGCTTTGCGGGCTTTCTCGATACGCGGCAGCGGTATCCGCAGGCCGAACTCCTCGCCGTCGCCACCGCCATGGCCGACCGCGTGCGCCACCGCGGCCCCGACGACGGCGGCGCCTGGGCGGACGAGGCGGCGGGCGTGGCGCTGGGCTTCCGCCGCCTCGCCATCGTCGACCTGTCGCCGGCCGGGCACCAGCCCATGGTGTCGGCCTCCGGGCGCAGCGTCATCGTTTTCAACGGCGAGATCTACAACGCCGCCGAGCTGCGCGCGGAACTGGAGGCCGCCGGCCTGCGCCCGCGCGGCCGCTCCGACACCGAGGTGCTGCTGGAAGCGTGCGAGGCCTGGGGCGTGCCCCGCACGGCGCGCCGCCTCATCGGCATGTTCGCCTTCGCCCTGTGGGACCGCGCGGCGCGCCGGCTGACCCTGGCGCGGGACCGCGTGGGCATCAAGCCGCTGTATCTGGCGACCGGCGGCGGCATGGTGTTTTTCGGCTCGCAGCTCAAGAGCTTCCACGCGCACCCCGACTGGCGGCCGGAGGTCGACCGGACCTCGCTGGCCGCCTACATGCGCTTCGCCTACATGCCGGGCCGGCGGTCCATCTTCGCCGGCTGCCGTCAGGTGGCGCCGGGCGGCATCGTCACCGTGGACGAAACCGGCGCCATCGCCGAGGAGACGTTCTGGAGCGGGTTCGACGTGGCCCTGCAAGGCCGGCGGGAGCGGTTCGCCGGCAGCGAGGCCGAGGCGATCGACGCGCTGGACACGCTGGTGCGCGACGCGGTCGCGCGCCGGATGGTCGCCGACGTGCCGCTGGGCGCCTTCCTGTCCGGGGGCATCGACAGCTCGCTCGTCACCGCCGCGATGCAGGCGCAGAGCCCGCAGCCGGTGAAGACCTTCTCCATCGGCTTCGCCGAACAGTCCTTCGACGAGGCGCCCTACGCCCGCGCCATCGCCCGCCACCTGGGCACCGACCACCACGAGCTGTACGTGGCGCCGTCCGAGGCGCTCGACCTCGTGCCGCGGCTGGCGGACTGGTACGACGAGCCGTTCGCCGACGCCTCGCAGATGCCGACGCTGCTCGTCTCGGCGCTGGCCCGGCGGATGGTGACCGTCACGCTGTCGGGCGACGGCGGCGACGAGCTGTTCGGCGGTTATCCGCGCTACGACTTCGCGGCGCGCTTCCGTGGCGTCGCCGGCCTGCTGCCGGCCGGCGCCCGGCGCGGCGTGGCGCGGCTCCTGCAGGCGGTTCCGACCGGGATGTGGGATGCCCTGGCCGCCCCGCTGCCCGCCGCCCTGCGGCCGGAGCGCGTCGGCGACCGCGTGCACAAGGGGGCGGACTGGTTCGCCATGCCGACGCCGGAGGCGCTCTACCGCCGTATGGTCAGCCAGTGGGAGGAGCCGGTCGTCCCCGGCGCCGGCGACGCGGTGGACCCGGTGTGGCTCGACCCGCGCGCCGGCGTCTTCGACGACGTCAGGGAACGCTGCCAGCTCGTCGACCTGCTCACCTACCTGCCCGACGACATCCTCGCCAAGGTCGACCGCGCCAGCATGGCGGTGTCGCTGGAGGCGCGCGTGCCGCTGCTCGACCACCGCATCGTCGAGTTCGCGTGGCGCCTGCCGCCCTCGTACAAGGGCCGGCCGGGCGCGTCGAAGTGGATCCTGCGCCGGGTGCTGGCGCGCTATGTGCCCACCGCCCTGTTCGAGCGCCCGAAGATGGGCTTCGAGGTGCCGCTGGCCCAGTGGCTGCGCGGCCCGCTGGCCGACTGGGCCGAGGATCTGCTGAGCGAGGCGAGCCTGTCCGAGGGCGGCTTCCTCAGCCCCGCGCCGATCCGCCGCCGCTGGCTCGAACACCGCTCCGGCCGGCGCAACTGGCAGTACGCGCTGTGGACGGTGCTGATGTTCCAGGAGTGGCGCCGGCGCTGGCTGTCCGGCGCCCCGTCGCGCCTGGCCCTGACCGGCGGCCTGGCTGTTCCGGACGTGTCGCCCTACCGTCCGGCCGGGCAGACGGCGTAGGCCGGGCGCCGGCCGTATCAGCTCCCGGACGCCGCATCCCCCGGACCCCGCCGCAGGGCCCCCGCGTGGACGGCGTCGATGCGGTCCCAGGCGAAGTCGCGCAGCAGGCGCCGCAGCTTGTCCGCCATGCCGCTCAGCCCGCTGTAGTGGCGCAGCCGCGCCTTCATCGGGGCGCCGGACACGCGCGGCTGGTCCGGGTCGATTTCCCAGGGGTGGAAGTAGAAGGTGGCCGGCCGGCCCTCGCGCGCGTTGATGCGGGCCACCGCGCCCCGTGTCCAGCCGTAGGGCAGCACCCGGAAGAAGCCGCCGCCGCCGCATGACCAGCGGCGCCCCAGCAGTTCCACCGTCGCCACGGGGATCTCCATGAGGTCCGGCGCCGCCGGCCTGAACGGGTGGCGGGGCGCGTCCGGCACCCCGTAATGGTCGTGCGCGATGGGATGGATGCTGGAGCTGTAGGCGTAGCCGGCCTCCGCCAGCACGTCGAAGGCCCACCACGTGCCGCGGTCGATGGAGAAGCTGGCGGCGCGGTAGCCGCGCACCGGCGCGCCGGACTGGTCTTCCAGCAGCGCCTTGGTCGCCACCACGTCGTCGCGGAACGCGCGCGGCGTCTGCTCGCCGACGCGGCGGTGGGAAAAGCCGTGGCTGGCCACCTCGTGCCCGGCGGCGGCGATGGTGGCCACCAGCCGCGGGTGGGCCTGCGCCACGCAGCCCAGGGTGAAGAAGGTGGCCCGCACGCCGGATTCGGCGAAAAGGTCGAGTGTGCGCAGGGTGTTGTCGACCACCCGCGACGGCCAGCGGTCCCAACTGGCGCGGTCGACCACGCCGGCGAAGGCTGAAACCTGATAGTAGTCCTCGACGTCGACCGACAGCGCGTTGACGACGCGGTCAGCCGCGGGCGCCGGTCGCGCCAACGCTTGCTCCGTCATCGGGGCTCGTCCTCATCTCGGCCGCCAGCACGCCGACGGCGGTGCCCAGCACCGCGCGCAGGAGCGCCTCCTGCCGGCGGACCAGCGCCTCCAGCCCGGCGATCCGCGCCTCCAGCGCGGCCGTCTCCGGCATGTCGGGCAATCCGGGCGGGGGCCATGCGGTTGCGGTGCGTGCGGTTGGGGGCCGTGCGGGCGGGACGCCCCCCAGTTCCTCGTTGCGGAAGTCGCGGACGACGGCATCCACGTGCGGGGCGTCGAAGGCGGCGATCTCCTCCAGGCAGCCGAACAGCAGGAGCCGCGTGCACAGCGTGTTGATCCGCCGCGGCACGCCGCCGGTTTCCTCGTGGATGCGCGCGAAGCAGACCTCGCTGAACGACGGTGTGCCGGTCCAGCCGACGGCCGTCAGCCGGTGCTCGATGTACTTCCGCGTCTCCGCCGCCGACAGGGAGCGCAGGTGGTACGACGCCGTGACGCGCTGGCGGAACTGCTCCAGGTTCGGGTCGGTCAGCGTGGTCCGGAACTGCGGCTGGCCCAACAGGAAGATCTGCACCAGCGGCTCGCCCGCCATCGTCAGGTTGGACAGCATGCGCATCTCTTCCAGCGTGCGCAGCGGCAGGTTCTGCGCTTCGTCGACCAGCAGCACCAGATGCCGGCCGGCTTCGCGCTGGCCCAGCAGGAAGCGCCGCAGCGCCTCGATCTGCGCGGCCTTGCCGGGCTCCGGGGCGGGGACGCCGAAGGCCGAGAGGAACAGGCGGATGGCATCGTCCGGCTCGACGGCGGTGGTGACGATCGCCGCCGCCACGAAGGCGCCGCCGTCCAGTTCCTCCAGCATCCGCTGGAGAAGCGTCGTCTTGCCGGTGCCGACGTCGCCGGTGATGACGACGAACCCCTCCCCCTGGTGCAGGCCGTAGCGCAGGTACTCCAGCGCCGCCCGGTGGCTCCGGCTGGCGTAGAAGAACCGGGGGTCCGGCATCAGGCGGAACGGGGGGCCCCGGAAGCCGTAGTGCTCTTCGATCATCAGAATTTCACCTGCAGGCCGACGACGATGGCGTTTTCCACGTATCCCGCGTCCTCGCGATCCGCCCAGCGCTGGGCGCGACGCAGCGATGCCAGCAGATAGGCCTTTTCCGTGAGCTGGTAGTCGGCCCCGATGCCGACGACGACCGTGTCCGAACGGCCGGTCGTCCCGCCGCTGTCGCTGCCGCGGTAGGTGGCCGAAACGGAGGCGCCCAGCCGGCGGGTCAGCCGGTGCGACCACTGGGCGGTGGCGCTCCACAGCGTCTGGTCGGAGCCGGTGTCGAAGTCGCGCCACCCGTAGGACCCGCCGACGCGGATGCGGTCGCGCTCGTAGGTGCCGACGACGGCCGCCTCGAACCGGCGGTAGCGGTAGACGCTGGTCGCCAGCCCCAGGCCGACGTCGTCGCGTTCGATGGGCAGCTTGGTCGCCTCGTCGACGAAGGTATCGAGCTGCGGGTCGTAGCGCAGGTCCACACCGGTCAGCGCCTGCTGCGGCGCCTGGATGCCCTCGCGGTAGGTGCCGGTCACCGCGAGGCGCGGGGTGATTTCGTAGTACGCCTCGGCGTCGATCACGCCCTTCTCGTAGCGGCGCCCGGCGCGCACCGTCACCGAGGACTCCCGCGTCGGCCGCAGCCGGACGCCGGCCATGACCACCAGCCCGCTGGGGTCCTCCGCCAGCGCCGGGGAGCGCACGCTCTCCCACCCCACCGTGGTCAGGGCGGCGATGGCGCCGGTGACGGCGAATTCGCTGTCCAGCAGGACGGTGGTGCGGTCGACCTCGTTGGTCTCGACTTCGGCGTTGGTCCGTTCGGCCACGGCGGACAGCGTGTGCCGCTGCCGCGCCAGGAAGCTGCCGGTGCTCAGCCGTGCGCTGGCGATGTGCGTCTGCTGGTTGCCGATGGTCGAGTTGCCGACGAAGACCTGCCGGAACCGGTAGCGCAGCTCGCCCTCCGCGTAGGTGCCGAAGCGGTGCGCCAGGAAGGGGCTGACCGACAGCGAGGTGAGCTGGGTGGTGCCGCGCCCGCCGGCCCGCAGGCCCGAGATCGGCGCGTCCGGGGCGAGCAGCGCCCGCCGGGCCAGGCCCTGGACGTCCACGAAGAACAGGTCCTCCAGCACCTCCGCGCGGGCGCGCGCGTTGCCGGTGGCGCGCAGGGCGTGGTCGACCCCGCCGTCGTCGCGGCCGAAGATGGTGTCGTAGTCGAGCGCGGCATCGATGGCGCCGCTCAGCCGGGTGCCCAGGCGGACCCAGCGCAGACGGCCGGTCTGCGTCCAGATCAGCGCGCTGTCCTTGCGCGAGGAGGGCGTCAGGTCGACGTTGTCGGTTCCCTCCAGCGCCGTGCCGATGGTGAACTCCGGCCGGGTTGGCGGCGTGACCTGGTCGCCCCCGCGCGGCGCGGCCGTGTCCTGGGGCGACGGGATGACGGTCCCTTCCGAGGTCGGCGCGGACGGCGAGGTCGCGCTGTCCGGGGCCACCGGGTCGGCGGGCGCGAGGGAAGACTGGGCCGCGGCCATGGCCGGTGCGGCGGCGATGGCGAGGGCAATGACGGCGCGGAGTAGCAGGAGCATGGTCGAGGCACCCTCCCTGTCGGCGGTTGATCCGGACAAGCCGATGTCGCGCGTCAATAGTAGCAGTACGCCTCCCGCAACGCTTCCGTTGAATTGTCCGCCGGAACCTTGTTGAGAACGAGACTGACGTTTCCGGTGCCGTCCAGAAGGTCGATCGCCGTCTGGACTTCGCTTTGCTCCGTTCGGTTCGCTTCGACCACCAGCACGGTCTGCTCGGCGCATTGCGCCAGCGTGAGGGCGCCCGTGTGCATCAGCAGCGGCGCCGTATCGACGATGATCAGCCGGTCGCGGGAGGGGCGGGCCAGCCGTTCGACCATGGCCCGCATCTTCCCCGCGGCGAACTGCTCCGCCGTCGCGCGCGCGTCCCGCCCGGCGTCGAGCAGCGACAGGCCCAGCCGCTCGTCGCGGCAGAGCAGCGCGGCGGGGTCCAGGGACGGGTCGCGCAACACGTCGGCCACGCCCGCGGCCGGGTCGAGGGCGAGCATGGCGAACAGACGCGGATGCAGCAGGTCGGCGTCGACCAGCAGCGTGTCGACCTTGTCGTCGAGGGCGAGGCTGAGGGCGAGATTGAGCGCGAAGGTGCTTTTGCCCTCCCGCGGGCGGGCGCTGCTCACGGTGACGACGCCGGGCACATGGCCGTCCCTGGCGGGCGCGACGGTCTGGCGGCGCAGCCGCCGCATCAGGCGGCGCTTGACCACCCGCATCTCCTCGGCGAGGCGCGAATCGCACGTGTCCGCCGTGATGACGCCAAGGGCCTTCAGGCGCTCGGGGTCGACCGACACGAGGCGCCCCGGCGCCGATCCGGGCGCCGAACCGGGCGCCGCACCCGGATCGGCGCCGGGCGGCGGCAAGGGGGTGACGCCACCCCGTCCGGCCAGACGGCGCGCGGCGCGCTCGATCAGGGAGTGGTTGTCCGTCATGCCGTCACCGGTCGTTGTTGCTCAGGTCGCCAGGAAGGGAAGCGAGTCGAGGGCCCGACGCAGCCACCCGGCCAGTTCGAGCGATGCCGGAGCGATGAGCTGGAGGTAGATGAGGCCGGCGAAGCACAGCAGCAGCGCGCCGGAGGCCGCCGCCGCCATGGCGATGGCCGCGGCCTGATGGGCGCGGTTGACGACCCCCGTGTCGGAGACGCGCCCCAGCACCGGCAGGTCGAACGCCTCGCGCAGGGCCTTCGTGCTTTCGAAGCTCTGGCGCAGGATCATGCGCAGCAGCACGAAGCCCAGCCCGGCCGCCACCCCCAGCGCCAGCACCGCCGGGATGAGGATCAGGCGCGGCGGACCGCTGGGCGTCAGCGGGACCACCGGCGGCTCGACGACGCGGAAGTCGATGTTGGGCGTGTCGTCCTCGACCCGCTGCGCGATCAGCGCCGATTCCCTGCGGGTGATCAGCGCGTCGTAGTTCCGCTTGAGAATGTCGTAGTCCCGGTTCATCTGCGCCAGCTTCAGCTCGACCTCCGGCACGATCTCCAGAAGCCGGCGCCCCTCCGCGACGGTCGTTTCCGCCTGCGCGATGCGGTACCGCAGGGAGTCGATCTCCAGGTCCAGCGCCCGCTCGTCGGCCGCGATCTGCTCGTGGGCGGGGTTGGGCACGCGGCTGGAGGTGGACCGGCCGGCGCCGCCGGCCCCGCCCGATTCCATCGCCTGGATCTGCCGGCGCAGCGCGACGACGTCCGGGTGCTGTTCGGTGGTTCGGGCCAGCAGCGACCGGAGCCGTGCCCGCGCGTCCGCCAGCGCCCCGCCGCCGGTGCCGCGCGCGGCCTGCTCCACGTTCAGGAAGGCGGGGGTGCGGCTCAGCTCGATGCGGAGCTGGTCGCGCCGCCAGGTCGTCGATTGCAGCGTGGTCTGAAGCTGCTGCAGCTCGGCCTCGGCCCGCTGGATGCGATTGACGAGGCTGTTGCGGTTGTCCAGATCGATGGCGTTGACGCGCCGGAACTCGGCGACTTTCCCTTCGGTCTCACGCAGGCGCTGTTCGTACTCGGCGACCTGGCCGTCGATGAAGCGGCGCGTGTTCTCGATGTCGCGGCGGTTGATGCCGACGTTCTGCTCCACGAAGATTTCCAGCAGCGACTGCACGGTGCGCTGCGCCCGCACCGGATCGCGGCTGGTGTAGGAGATGGTGAAGAGCTGCTTGCCCTCCATCCGGACGTTGATGGCGCGCTGCAGCCCCTGGATCAGCCTGTCGCGTTCGTTGTCGTCGTGCGCCAGCAGGTCGAGGTCGGTCATGCGCAGAAGCTGCTCGACGTTCGGGCGCGACAGCATGGTGCGCCGCATGACGTCGAGCTGCTGGTCCATGTTGGGCTGCACCGCCAGCCCCTTCATCAGCGGCCCCATCACGCTTTGCGTGTCGGCGTAGACGCGGGCCTGGCTGGTGTAGGTGTTGGGAAGCAGCGCCACGGCAACCCAGCCCAGGACGCTGACCGCCCAGGCGATGCCCAGCGCCACGCGGCGGCGGCGCCACACCTCGGCAGCGGCGACGCGGACGAGGGTTTGCACCGGCATATCCGTCAGCCGCATCGGCGGGCTCTCCCCCTGCTCGCGCTCAGAACCAGCTCTGCGGGATGATCACCACGTCGCCGGGCATGACCGGCACGTCGGCGGAGATGTCGCCGTCCTTCAGCAGGTCGGCCAGACGGATGCTGTACACGCCCTGTTCCGTGCCCTGCTTGCGGGCCAGCACGGCGCGGTTGCCCGCCGCGTACTCGGTCAGGCCGCCGGCCTCGATCATCACGTCGAGCACGGTCATGTTGGCGCGGAAGGGAATGGAGCGCGGCTGCGACGCCTCGCCCACCACACGGATCTTCTGGTCCAGCGCGCCCGCGAATTCGGTGACGATGACGGTCACCAGCGGATCCTGCACGTACTGGCGCAGTTGCTTCTGGATGTCGTGCGCCAGCTCCGCGGTGGTCTTGCCGGCCGCCGTCAGGTCGTCGATCAGCGGGGTCGAGATGCGGCCGTCCGGGCGGACCGGCACGTCGGTCGTGAACTCCGGCGCCTGCCAGACGAAGACGCGCAGCTTGTCCAGCGGTCCGACGCGGTATTCCGGCGTCTCCATGCCGGGGGCGGCGCTGACCTTCGACGGCGCCGGCGGCAGCGACGCCGACGAGCACGCTGCGACGAGGAGAGCCGCGGCGATCGACACGATGGTGCGGGGTCTGAATGCCGCCTCAGCGATTGTGCGCAACACGTCGCCTCCCCGATTGCCGGTGGATCCGCCACGCCGGAGCGGTCGAAGTCATTCGACACCGAAGAATCAGGATTTCTTCGGATTTACCCGGCGGCGGGTAATGGATGCATGGTATTCTCGCCGTGATCATCACCGCCCACCAGAGGATTTGACGAACTAATACGGTGAGTGAACGGCCTTGCCCGCATCGGCGTACTTCCTTTACTGGCTCAGCCCGCCGCTTGCGCCAACAGCACCATCAGCGGGTCGCGCAACTGCGGCGCCAGCGCCAGCCCGGCCACGAACGCCGCCACGGCGCCGGCCGTCCAGGCGGCGATCCAGGCGGCGATCCGGGCGAGAGCGTGGCGCCCCGCCGGCGGGGGGCGCGCGTCGCTGGCCGCCGCATCCTTCAGCAGCCCGGCCAGGGTCGCGGCGAGCCGGTGTTCCAGGGCCGTCAGGCCGATCTGCCGGGCCTGGCGGTCGCGCTCCAGGAGGGCTTCGATCCGGTCGACCGCGGCGTCGACGCGCCGCAGCGTCTCCTCGTCGCGGACGCCCGACGCGTCGCGGCGCCCGCCGGCGACCTCGGCCAGCCGGTCGCCCACGGCGGGGGCGAGCGCATCGCCGATCAGGCGGGCGAGTTCGGCCGGCTCCACGCCCCCGGCGTCCTTGCCCGCCACGCCGAAGCGGCGGCGGACGGCGTGGAGACCGGCCAGCGTGCGGAACCGCTCGGCCAGGACCTCCAGCGGTTCCTCCAGCGGTTCCTCCAGCCGTTCCTCCAGTGGTTTCCCGGCGGCGAAGGCGGCCGTTTCGGCGTTCGGTTCCTGCATGGTCGCATCCTCCCGGTTCATGGTCATGCGGCGCCGCTCCGGCGGTCCGGCCCGGCCATGGCGCCGGGCCGCGCGACCAGTGCGTCGAGGGGAGCCAGCGTGCGGCTCCAGTCATACCGCTTGACGACGAGGCGGCGGGCGCGCTGCCCCATCGCCGCCGCCTGGGGGTCGCGCAGCAGCGCCGTGAGCGCCGCGGCGAAGCCGTCGCGCTCCGCCACGCGGAGGTGGACGCCGGCAACGGCGTCGATCCCCTCCGCCGCTTCCGGCGTGGCCAGGACGGGGCAGCCCATGGCCATGGCCTCCAGCACCTTGTTCTGCACCCCGCGCGCGACGCGCAACGGCGCCACCACCGCGCGGGCGTGGGCAAGGTAGGGCCGCACGTCCGGCACCGTTCCGGTCACCTCCACCGGCCCCGCCCGCGCCAGCGCCCGTACCGCGGCGCCGGGGTTGGCGCCGACCACGTGGAACCGCACGCCGGGAACGGCGGACGCCACGGCCGGCAGCACGGCGTTCGCGAACCATTCCGCCGCGTCGGCGTTCGGCCAGTAGGCCATGGCCCCGGTGAACACCACCGGCACGGTCCCCGCCGGGAACGGGTTGGGATACCCGCCGCCCGGCGCGAAGAAGCCGTGGTCGACGCCGTTCTCGACGGCCAGCACGCGCGCCGCGCTCTCCGGCGCCAGGGTGCGGAACAGCTCCGCCTCGGCCGGGGAGACGAACAGCACGGCGTCGGCCGCCGCCGCCGCCGCCCGCTCGACGGCGAGCAGCGTGCGCCCCTCGCGCTCGAACACCCGGCGCAGGGGCCAGGGGCGCGTTCCGGCGTACTGGCGCCACTTCTCGGAATCGACGTCGACCATGTCGACGATGCGCGCGCGGCCCTCCGCTTCCGGCACGGCGGCGAAGGGCGCCATGGCCGAGGAGAAGGCCACCACCGCGTCCACCGGACGCGCACGCAGCACGCCGCGCGTCCACGCCGTCATGCGGGCGCTGCCGTACCACGCCAGCGTCAGCGGCTCGCCGGTCCACAGCCCGCGCAGGCAGCGCAGGCGCGCCGTCGCCGGGGCCAGCGGCAGGGCCAGCACCTCCCCGCACAGCGCCCGCAGCATCGGCACGTGCCGCAGGTCGTCGGGATCGTCGACGAAGCAGCCCAGATGCACCCGATGCCGCGCCGCCAGATGGCGCAGCGTGTGCCAGGACCGGATCTTGTCGCCCTTGTTCGGCGGATAGGGGATCCGATGGGCAAGGAACAGGATCTCCCGCATCGGCTCACCCGAAGTTGCGCACGATGAGCGGCCCAAGGCCGTTCGCCACCGCCAGCGGCAACCGCTTCCACAGCGCGATGAGCGGTCGGAACTTGGGGTTCAGCGCGTGCTTTTCCGGCACCGCGCCACGCCGCACGAGGTATTCGTGGTAGAGCGGCTGCGGCTCGAAGCCCCAGTTCTTCTTGTAGGCGAAGGCGCCGGTGCCCCGCTTGCTGCGCCCGAAGTCGAACACCCGGTGCCCGGACAGGCAGGCGCGCCGCATGACGTCCCAGTACATGAAGTTGTAGGCGCCGGTGTCCCGCGCCTCGTCCGTGCCGCCGCCGTAGTAGGGCAGCACCGTGCCGCGGAAATGGAACGTGGTCAGGCCGGCGACGACCCGCCCGTCGCGGCGCACCGCCAGGATTTCGCAGGCATCGCCGAAGCGCTCCTTCAACGCGCGGAAATAGCGGCGCGGAAAGGCCGGCGTGCCGAGGCTGCGCAGGTTGTGCGAGTAGGCGCGGAAGAAGTCCGCCGGGTCGTCCTCGACCGTCGCGGTCAGGCCGGCCTGCAGGCTCTGGCGCACCACGGCGCGCTGCTTGCGCGGGATGGCGGCCAGCGCGCGGTCGGGATCGGGGTCCAGCGGCCGGCGGAACACGGCGTAGAGGTCGTCCTTGCAGGCCCAGGCGGGGGCGGCGCGCGCCACGCCGCGGAATTCCACGTAGTCGACGTCCAGTTCGTCCGCCAGTTCGCAGGCGCGGGCGGTCAGCGCCGCCGCGGCCTCCGCGTCGGCGGCGGCCGGCCCGCCCTCGACGCAGAACGCGCTGGAGACCAGCGCGCGCCCGAAGACGCGGCTGTGCATGTGGACCAGCGGCAGCACGCCGGCGATCTCCCCCGCGCGCTGGGCGTACAGAAAAATGGCGCGGTGGCCGAAGCTGGCCTCGATCACCGGCTTCCAGCCCGCCTTGTGGAAGAAGGTGGCGTTCGGACAGCCCTCGACGAAGCGGTCCCACCGCTCCGCCGCGTCGGAATCCAGTTCGCGCACCGTCAGCGTCGTGACCATCGCAGTGCCCGGATTGCCAGGGGGAAGGGCGGAATGGCATGAGCGTAGTGCAGCCGCCCGCGCCCACCGAGCGCGCCGTGGTCTATCGCGGCACCGGAGAGGAATTACCCTGAACGTGGCGGTTGGAACCCCGCCGCCCCGAAGGGTTTACGTCGGAGCCGCCGCTCCCCGGCGTCGGCAAGTGAAAATATAGTGCCGGGCGGTGCCGTCCTTCCGGTGCCGTGCGCGATGGGAAAACATCCATGACCGTGCTGTACGTTCTGGGCGGCGGGGAGCGCGAACAGGCGCGACGGCAGCAGGAATGGCACCGCTTCCGCCGCGGCCTGGTCCTGACGGTCGAGACGGACACCGGCCGGGTGACGCCCGTGCACGAGTACGTGTCGCCGCCGGAAGCCTGCCCGGACTGGCGGCCGTCCATCCTGTTCAAGGCGGGCGCGCTGGCCGGCGACCGGCTGTACGCCTGCACCCAGACCGAGGTGATGGTCTGCGACACCGGCGATTTCACGCGCCGGGCCTACGTCTCGCTGCCCTGCTTCAACGACGTGCACCACGTGACGCCCACGCCGCGGGGCACCCTGCTGGTGGTCTCCACCGGCCTCGACCTCGTCGTGGAGATCCGCGAGGACGGCTCCGTCGTGCGGGAGTGGAGCGTCGTCGACCCGCCGACGTGGGAGCGGTTCTCGCGCACGGTCGACTACCGCAAGGTGGCGACGACGAAGCCGCACCTGTCCCACCCCAACCACGTCTTCACGCTGGGCGACGACGTGTGGGTGACGCGGCTGGTGCAGCGCGACTGCCTGTGCCTGACCGATCCCGGCCGGCGCATCGACATCGCGGTCCAGCAGCCGCACGACGGCGTGGTGTTCGAGGGATCCGTCTATTTCACCACCGTGGACGGGCACGTCGTGGTGGCCGACGCGGCGACGGGGCGGGTGACGCGCGTCGTCGACCTGCGCGCCGTCTTCCGCGCCGACCGCCCGCTGGGCTGGTGCCGGGGCATCAAGGTGCTGGACCACGACCGGGTGCTGATCGGCTTCACCCGCCTGCGCCCGACGCGGGTGATGGAAAGCGTCTCCTGGGTGAAGGAGCAGGCCAACACCTGGCTTGGCCTCGGCGTCGAGCCGCTGGCGATGCCGACGCGGATCTGCGGCGTCGATCTGGCCCGCGGCCGGCCGTTCTGGGAAGTCGACATCGAGGCGCACGGCATGCACGCCGTGTTCTCGATCCTGTGACGCCGCCGCCGGAGGAGATGCCATGACCGGCAAGGCCGTGCCGTTCGCGCCGGACGGGCGCCGGAACCTGGAGCACGCCGCCGGCCTGGCGGAGTCGCGGATCGCCGCGCACATGGTCCGCGGCTCGGCGTGGATGACGCTGTCGCGCTGGATGGTGCGCTCCATCGGCCTGATCAGCACGCTGGTGCTGGCGCGCATCCTGTCGCCGGCCGATTTCGGCGTCATCGCCATGGCGATGCTGGTCGTCGCCTTCATCGAGGTGGTGGCGGAGAGCGGGCAGGGGATGGCGCTGGTGCGCCTGCGCGACCCGACGCCGGCCCACTACGACGCCGCCTGGACCCTGCAGATCCTGCTGGGCGTGCTGCTGGCCGCGATGATCACCGCCGCCGCCCCGTACGCCGCCCGCTTCTTCAGCGACGAGCGGATCGCCGCCGTCATCCACGTGCTCGCCCTGCGGGCGTTCCTGAACGGCTTCATCAGCACGGGCATCGCCCAGTACCGCATCAACCTGCGGTATGACCGCCTGTTCCGCTATTTCGTCTACAGCAAGCTGGCGTCCTTCGTGATCGGCGTCGGGCTGGCGGTGATCTTGCAGAACTATTGGGCGCTCGCGGTCGCCATGGTCGGGGAAAAGGTCGTGGCGGTCGCCGCCAGCTTCCGGATGCACCCCTACCGGCCGCGCCTGTCGCTGGAGAAGATGGGGGAGATCTGGGGCTTCTCGGCCTGGGTGCTGGTGCAGGCGATGGCCGACTATCTGGCGCGGCAGATCGACGCCTTCTGGATCGGCCGGCTGGGCACGTCCGAGGCGCTCGGCAACTACAAGGTCGCGGAGGACATGGCGACGGCGCCGACCTACGCGCTGACCATGCCGATGGCCTTCGCCCTGTTCCCGATCTACGCCCATCTCGCGGACGCGCGGGAGACGCTGCGCCGCACCGCGCTGCAGGGGGTGGCGAGCGCCGCGCTGGTGGCCGGGCTGCTCGGCGTCGGCATCGCCTCCACGGCGGCGGAGTTCGTCGGCGTCGTGCTGGGGCCGCAATGGGCGATGGCGGCTCCGCTGGTCGTCTGGCACGCGCTCACCGGCATCGGCACGGCGCTGACCAACAACATCGCGACGGTGCTGCAGGTCGCCGGTTCCGCCCGGCTGGCGGCGGCGCTCGGCTGGATCCGCACCGGGCTGCTGGCGGTCGTGCTGTCGGCCGCGGCGCTGGAGTTTTCGGACGGCGACCTGGAGACCATCGCCGCCGCGCGCACGGCGACCGTCATCCTGGTGACGCTGAGCTATCTCGGCGTCCTCGGGCGGACGCTGGGCGTGCCGGCGGGGGCCGTCGCCGGGGCGCTGTGGCGGCCGGTGCTGGCCGCCGGGGTGATGGCGCTGGCCATCCATCAGGCGGCGCCGCTGCTCACGGGCTGGCCGCCGGCCGACCTGCTGGCGAAGGCCATCGTCGGCACGGCCGCCTACGCCGCCACGCTGTTCGCCGCATGGTGGCTGTCCGGCCGGCCGGAGACGGTCGAGCGGGAAGTGGCGCGCCTGCTGCTGCGCACGCTGGCCCGGCGCTGAGGGGAGGAGGGCGGACCGCATGCGTTCGATGCTGTTGACCGCGTTGATCCTGGGGGCGTTGCCGTTCGTCCTGTGGACCCCGCACCTGGGCGTGCTGGTCTGGGCCTGGGTGTCGTTCATGGTGCCGCACCGGCTGACGTTCGGCATGGCCTACACGTTTCCCTTCGCGCAGGTCGTGTTCCTGACCACGATCGCCGCGTGGGTCCTGTCGCGCGAGCCCAAGACGCTGCCGCTGACGCCGACGACGGTGCTGTTCGCCCTGTTCTTCGGCTGGATCACGCTGACCACGCTGGCGGCGGTGAACCCGGACGCCGCCTGGATCAAATGGAACGAGGCGTGGAAGAAGTTCCTGGGCGTGGCCCTGATCCTGGCGCTGATGCGCAGCCGCGGGCGCATCGTCGCGCTGATCGCGGTGATCGCCGGCTCGCTGGCCTTCTACGGCGTCAAGGGCGGGCTGTTCACCGTGCTGTCCGGCGGCCGGCACATCGTGCTGGGGCCACCCGGCAGCTACATCCAGGACAACAACGCGCTGGCCGTCGCCATGGCGATGAGCCTGCCGCTCCTGTGGTTCCTGCGCGGCCAGACCGGCAACCACCTGCTGCGGATGGGCCTGCTGGTCGCGGCGGGCCTCGTCACCGTCGCGGTGATCGGCACCTTTTCGCGCGGGGGCTTCCTGACGCTGGCCGTCATGCTGGGTTTCCTGTGGCTGCGCTCGCCGCACAAGGTGATGACGGCGGGCGTGTTCGCGGTCCTGGTGGCGCTGTCGCTCACCGTCATCGACGACCGCTGGTTCGACCGCATCAACACCATCCAGGAGTACGAGGAGGACGGATCGGCCCGCGGCCGGATCGAGGCCTGGGGCCACGCGCTGAACATCGTCGCCAGCCGGCCGCTGACCGGCGCCGGGTTCGAGGCCTTCCTGCCCAGCGTCTTCGCCATCTACACCCCCGGCATCGCGCCGCGCGCCGCGCACAGCATCTACTTCGAGATGCTGGGCGAGCACGGCTTCCCCGGCCTTGCGCTGTTCCTGACGATCGGGCTGTTCGCGTTCCGCAACTGCGCCTGGGTCCGGCGCGCCGCGCGGGGGCGGGCCGATCTGGCGTGGGCGGTCCAGCTCGCCTCCATGCTGCCGGTGACCTTCGCCGCCTACGCGGTGGGCGGAGCCTTCCTCAGCATCGCGTACCTGGAGCCGCTCTACGCGCTGGTTGCCGTCGCGGCGCTGACGCGCTGGGTGGTCGCCCGCGATCTGCGGTTGGCGGAAGGGGCGCGCCCGGTGCCGTCGGGCGCTTCCGCGCGACGATCGGGGCAACGGGCCGTTGCCGGCGGATGACCCCCGATGGATCGTTCCCCTCCCTCAATAGTCATCTGCTTCATCGGGTAAATCCGCATAACATTTTTCCAAGTTCCGGCAGACTACCAAAGCACCTATGCCGATCCGAAAACGGAGGCAAAGTCAAGATATGACGGACGTCGTCTACATCATGGGGCATGGGTTATCCGGATCGACGCTGTTGGCCCTCCTCCTTGGATCGCATCCCGACATCGCCACGGTGGGCGAAACGGCGATTGCGCCGCGCTCTCCAAACAAACGGATGGCCTTTACCTGTTCTTGCCACGCCGCGTACCACGACTGCGCCTTCTGGCAGGACGTGACCCGCGCCATGGCGGAGCGGGGGTACGATTTCGACATCGAGGATTCCGGCCTGGTCTTCCGCGCGCCCGACCGGCCGCTGGTCGATGCCCTGCTGCGCTTCCGTGGTCGCGGCGCCGCGTTCGAGGCGCTGCGCGACGTCGGCCTGATGCTGGCGCCCGGGGCGCGGCGCACCCTGGCGGCCCTCAAGGCCCGCAATCGGGACTTCATCGAGGTGGTCACCCGCCTGCGCGGCGCGCGGGTCTTCCTCGACGGTTCCAAGCGGCCGGAGCGCGCGCTCTACCTGCGGCGGACACCGGGGCTGTCGGTCAAGGTCATCCATCTCGTCCGCGACGGGCGCGCCGTGGCCTGCTCGGCCATGAAGAACTGGTCCATGCCGGCGGAGGAGGCCGCCCGGCTGTGGACCCGCACCAACCGGCACTGCCTGCGCGCGCGCCCCCACTTCGCCCCCGATTCCTGGCTCATGCTGCGCTACGAGGACCTGTGCGCGGAGCCCGCCGGCGTCATGCAGATGCTGCACCGGTTCATCGGGGTCGAGCCGCAGCCCGCCCCGACCGACTTCCGGGCGGGCCAGCACATCATCGGCAACCGCATGCGCCTCGCCAGCACGACGGAGATCCGCCTGGACGAACGGTGGAAGACCGCCCTGTCTCCCGCCGACCTCGCCACCATCGAACGGCACGTCACCCCGCTGAACCGCCGGTTCGGCTATCTGGCCGACGACATGGCCCGGGCCTTCCGCCCGCAGATCGCAAGGGAACAGGCATGACCATGCCCGTCAGCCGGCCCCGGCGGGTGGGGCTGATCGGCGCCGGCTTCATCGCCGGGATCCATGCCGAAGCGCTCCGCCGCGTTCCCGGAACGGAGCTGTCCGCCGTCGTCGATCCGGCGCCCGGCCGGGCGGAGGCGCTCGCCCGGCGCTGGGGCATTCCCCGGTGCTTCGCCAGCGTCGACGAACTGCTGGCCGACGGCGGGGTCGACGCCGCCCACGTGCTGGTGCCGCCGCCGTTGCACCGCCCGGTGGCGGAGCCGCTGCTGCGCGCCGGCATCGACGTCTTGCTCGAAAAGCCGATGGCGGAGAGCGCAACCGACTGCGCCGCGCTGCAAGACGCGGCGCGGGCCGGCGGGGCCGCGCTGCACGTCAACCAGAACGCCGCGCACCACCCCGCCCACCGGCGTCTGGCCGACGCCGTGGCGGCCGGGACGCTGGGCCGGCTGCGGCACGTTTCCTGCCTCTTCAGCATGCCGCTGGCGCAGTATTCCGCCCGCCAGTTCGGCCATTGGATGTTCCGCGAGCCGCGCAACCTGCTGCTCGAACAGGCCGTGCACCCGCTGTCGCAGATCGAGGACCTCGTTGGTCCGGTCGGCGACGTGGCCGCCCTGTCCCCGCCGCCGGTCCGCACCGCCAACGACCGCCCGCTGCCCACGGTGTGGTCCGCCTCGCTGGCGGGCGAACGGGCGACGGCGCAGTTGCACTTCGCGGTGGCCGAGTCCTTCCCGGTGTGGACGGTGACGGCGCTCTGCGAGGACGGCGCGATCGTCGCCGACATCGCCGCCAACCGCGTGACCCGCGCCGCGCCGACCCGCTGGATGGAGGCGATCGACCTGTGGGCGTCGGGCTGGTCGCAGGCGCTTCAGGCCGCGCGCGACAGCCAGCGGGGCCTGCTGGACTACGCGCTTTCGACGCTGCGGCTGCGGCCGCGCGGCGACCCCTTCTTCCTGGGCATGGCGGCCAGCGTGGCCGCCTTTCACCGGGCGCTCGACACCGGGGGGGCGGGACTGGACGGCGCCGCCGCCAGACGGCTGGTGGCGCTGTGCGAGCGCATGGCCGCCGCCGCGCCCGTCCCGGCCCCGACCCTGACTCCGGCCCCGGCGCCGGCCGTCCTGAGCAACCGCGCGGCCGACGCGCTGGTCATCGGCGGCACCGGCTTCATCGGCCGCCACGTGGTGTCCGCCCTGTGCCGCGAGGGGCGGCGGGTGACGGTGATGGCGCGCCGGGTGGACAACCTGCCGGCCGAACTGGCGCATCCGGCGGTGGCGGTCCTGCAGGGCGACGTTCAGGACGAGGCCGCCGTGCGGCGCGCCGTGGCCGACGTGCCCGTGGTGGTGAACCTGGCGCACGGCGGCGGGGCGGAGACGTGGCCGGCGCTGGAGCGGGCCATCGTCGGCGGCGCCCGCACGGTCGCCGCCGCCTGCCTGGACGCCGGCACCGAACGCCTCGTCCACGTCAGCAGCATCGCCGCGCTGGCGCTGGGCAACCGGCACGACACGGTGACCGGGGCCGCCCCCCCCGACCCGCGTGCCGACCGGCGCGACGGCTACACCCGCGCCAAGGCGGAGGCCGAGCGGCTGCTGGCCGAATGGCACCGCACGCGCGGGCTGCCCGTGGTCGTCCTGCGGCCCGGCGTGGTGGTCGGCCGGGACGGCGTGCCCTTCCACAGCGGCATCGGCTTTTATTACCGGGAGCAGCACTGCCTGGGCTGGAACCGCGGGAGCAACCCGCTGCCGCTGGTGCTGGTGGAGGACGTGGCGGACGCGGTGATGCGCGCCACGACGGCCGACGGCGTGCCGGGCAAGGCCTACAACCTCGTGGGCGACGTGCGCCTGACGGCGCGGGAGTACACCGCGGCGCTGGCCGCCCGCCAGGGCCGTCCGCTGCGCTTCCACCCCCGCGCCCTGCCGCTGCTGTACGCCGAGGAGGTGGGCAAGTGGCTGGTCAAGATCGCCGCCGGGCGGCGCGACGCCCCCTTCCCCGAGTGGGGGGACCTGGCGTCGCGCGGCATGGTGGCGCGCTTCGACACGGCGGACGCCAAGGCCGATCTCGGCTGGCGGCCGGTCGCCGCGCGCGACCTGTTCGTCGATCGCGCCTTTCCACCCGTCCCCGTGGCGGCCCATGCCGGCTGACGCCCCCGCCCGCCACCTCATGCACGTGTTCCCGAGCTTCGGCGTCGGGGGGCCGGAGGTGCGCTTCACCACGGTCGCCAACCGGCTGGGACCCAAGTACCGGCACACGATCGTGGCGATGGACGGCGATTTCGCCTGTGCCGACCGGCTCGACCCGGCGCTGCGTGTCGAACTGGTGACGGTGCCGGCGCGCAAGGGCCGCGCGCTCGACCCCGGCAACCTGATGCGCTTCGCCCGCGTCCTGCACGCGCGGCGGCCCGACGCGCTGATCACCCAGAACTGGGGGGCGGTCGAATGGGCGCTGGCCCACCGGCTGTGGCCGGTCGGCCGCCATCTGCACTTCGAGGACGGTTTCGGCCCGGAGGAATCGGACGGGCGGCAGCTTCCCCGGCGGGTGTGGATGCGGCGTCTGGCGCTCGGCCGGCGCACCCGCGTCGTCGTCCCCTCCCGCACGCTGGAGCGCATCGCGCGCGAGCAGTGGCGTCTGGCCGAACCATCCGTCCTCTACGTGCCCAACGGCGTCGATTGCGCACGCTTCCACCCCGAGGCCCCCCGTGATCCGGCGCTGGCCGCCGTGCGGCGCGCGTGTCCGGGGCTGCTGGTGGGGGCGGTCGGCAGCCTGCGCGCCGAGAAGAACCTCGGCCGCCTCCTGCGGGTGATCGCCCGGCTGCCCGGCGATCCGCCGGTGCACGCCGTCATCGTCGGCGACGGGCCGGAACGCTCCGGGCTGGAACGGGCCGCCGCCAGGCTGGGCCTCGCCGGACGCGTCACCTTCATCGGCGGCCATGCCCGGCCGGAGGCGCTGCTGCCCTGGCTGGACGTCTTCGCCTTGCCCTCCGACACGGAGCAGATGCCGCTCAGCCTCCTGGAAGCCATGGCCGCCGGCCTGCCGGCGGTCGCCACCGACGTGGGCGACGTGCGGGCCGTCGTGGCCGCGGAGAACCACGCCTTCATCGTACCCAGGCACGACGAGGCCGCCTTCGCCAGCCGTCTGGCGGCCCTGCTGGGCGACGCCGACGGGCGGCGGGCGGTCGGCCGGGCCAACCGGCTGCGGGCGGAGCGCCACTTCGCGGCCGAAAGCATGGTCGCCGCCTACGACGCGCTGTTCGTGGCATGACACGGACCGGAGGGCCCACCCCATGGACTTCCCCCCGCAGGCCTTCATCATCGGCGCCCAGAAGGCCGGGACGACGACGCTGGCCCACCTCCTGGGCCAGCACCCGGCCATCGCGCCGTGCGCCCGCAAGGAGCCCGAGTTCTACACGCTGAACTGGGAGCGCGGGGTGGCGTGGTACCGCGACCTCTTCCGGGGGGCGGAGGGGCGGATGCTTCTCGACGCCTCGACCAACTATACGATGGCGCCGCGCGAGGAGAGCCGGTGGGCGCGGCCGAACGACCCCTGCGGGCGCGAGGTGGCGCGGCGCATCCGCCAGCTCCGCCCGGACGCCCGGTTCATCTACATCCTGCGCGACCGCGCCGACCGCACCTACTCCGCCTACCTCCACACGGTGCGGCAGGGCGGCGAGGCCCGCCCCTTCCAGCAGGCGATTCGCGAGCGGCCGGGCTTCCTGGATCCCAGCCACTATCACTGGCAGCTCAGTTGCTATCTGGAGCACTTCGACCTGAGCGCCTTCTGCTTCGTCGATTTCGCCGACCTCTGCGAGGCGCCGGAGCGGGAGGCACGCCGCTGCCTCGCCTTTCTCGGCCTGCCGGACGGTGAGGTGGCCTTCACCCAGGGCCGGCCGCTCAACCAGGGTTACACCTATCGGGCGTGCGGCCGCTGGCTGCGCCGGGCGCTGGGGACCGAGCGGCGCATGGAGGCGCTGTCGGCGGCGGTCAAGGGGCTGCTGCCGGAATCGCTGCACCAGCCCGTGCGCAACCTGATCGCCCGCCGCCCGGACGGTCTCGCCGGCACCGACCGCGCCGTCCTCGACGATCTGTTCGCGCGGGACGCCGCGGCCCTCGCCAGCCTCATCGGCTGGAACCCGCGCCGGCCGGCGTGATGGGGGGGCGGACGTTCGATTGGTCGCGCGGTCCCCCGGCCCTCTCCCGTGACGGGAGGGGGTGGAGGGTTCCGCAGGCAATTCAGAGCCGTGCGCGAAGGCCTTTGACGCGGCCCCCGCTCACGGCGCCAGCACGACGAGCAGGTCCTTGGTCTCGACGCTGCGGCCGGGTTCGGCGACGATGCGCTCGACCGTGCCGGCGCGCTCGGCGCGCACGGTGGTCTCCATCTTCATCGCCTCCAGCGACACCAGCGCGTCGCCCGCCTCCACCCGCTGGCCCGGACGGACCAGGATGGCGCTCACCAGCCCCGGCATCGGCGCGCCGATCTGGTTGGCGTCGTGGTCGTCCGCCTTGGGCGGCGCCGGCCGCGCCGGGGCGACCGAACGGTCCATCACCTTGATCGTGCGCGGCTGCCCGTTCAGCTCGAAGAACACCGCGCGCCGGCCCTGCTCGTCCGCCTCGCCGGTCGCCAGATGGCGCACCAGCAGCGTCTTGCCGGGCTCCAGCTCGATCGTCACCTCCTCGCCCGTCTCCAGCCCGTGGAAGAACACCGGCGTGGACAGCACCGACACGTCGCCGTACGCCGCGCGGTGCTTGGCGAAGTCGGCGAACACCTTGGGGTACATCAGGTGCGCGGCCAGCCGCCGCTCGTCCACCGCCCCGCCGGCCGCCTTGGCCGCCTCCGCCCGCGCCGCGTCGAGGTCGAGCGGCGCCATCGCCGCGCCCGGCCGCACGCTCAGCGGCGCCTCGCCCTTCAGCACCTTGCGCTGCAAGGACTCCGGGAAGCCGCCCGGCGGCTGGCCCAGCTCGCCGCGCATGAGCTGCACCACCGACTCCGGGAAGGCGATCTCCTTGGCCGGGTCGAGCACGTCGGCCTCGCTCAGGCCGCCGCTGACCATCATCAGCGCCATGTCGCCCACCACCTTGGACGTCGGCGTCACCTTGACGATGTCGCCGAACATCCGGTTCACCGTGGCGTAGGCGCGCACCACCTCCTCCCAATGCTCCTCCAGGCCCAGGGAGTGCGCCTGCTCGCGCAGGTTCGTGTACTGCCCGCCGGGCATCTCGTGCACGTAGACCTCCGACGAGCCGGCGCGGATGCCGCTCTCGAACGGCGCGTAGCCCTGGCGCACCTGCTCCCAGTAGTGCGACAGCCGCGTGATGGCGGCGTCGTCCAGGCCGGTGTCGCGCGCCGTGTGCTTCAGCGCCGCGACGATGGAACCGAGCGGCGGCTGCGAGGTCAGGCCCGACAGGCTGTCCATGGCGGCGTCCACCGCGTCCACCCCGGCCTCCACCGCCGCCAGAACGCTGGCCGCCGAGGCGCCGGAGGTGTCGTGCGTGTGGAAGTGGATGGGCAGGCCCACCTCCTCCTTCAGCGTGCGCACCAGCAGCGCGGCCGCCGCCGGCTTGCACAGGCCGGCCATGTCCTTGATGCCCAGGATGTGGGCGCCGGCCGCCTCCAGCTCCCTGGCGAGGCCGACGTAGTATTTCAGGTCGTACTTCGGCCGGCGCGGGTCGAGCAGGTCGCCGGTGTAGCAGACCGCCGCCTCGCACAGCGCCCCGGTGCCGCGCACCGCGTCGATGGCGACGCGCATGTTGTCGACCCCGTTCAGGCTGTCGAAGACGCGGAACACGTCCACGCCGCCGGCCGCCGCCTGCTCGACGAAGTGCCGGACCACGTTGTCCGGGTAGTTGGCGTAGCCCACCGCATTGGAGGCGCGCAGCAGCATCTGCAGGAGCAGGTTCGGCATGGCGGCGCGCAGCCGCTCCAGCCGCTCCCACGGGTCTTCCTTCAGGAAGCGCATGGCGACGTCGAAGGTGGCGCCGCCCCAGCACTCGACCGAGAAGAGCTGCGGCAGCAGGCGCGCGTAGGCCGGCGCCACGGCGAGCAGGTCGTGGCTGCGCACGCGCGTGGCCAGCAGCGACTGGTGGGCGTCGCGCATGGTGGTGTCGGTGACCAGCACGCGGGATTGCTGGCGCATCCATGCCGCCACCGCCTCGGCGCCGTCCAGCGTCAGGCGCTGCTTGAGGCCGGGCGGCGGCGCGTCGGGCGCCACCACCGGCGGCTTCGGCTCGGCCGGGCGGGGCAGGGTCTTGCCCTTGAGTTCGGGATTGCCGTTGACCATCACCTCGGCGATGAAGGTCAGCAGCCGGGTGGCGCGGTCGCGGCGCGGCGGGTGGCGGAACAGCTCGGGCGTGGTGTCGATGAAGCGCGTGGTGTAGGTGCCGGCGCGGAACTGCTCGTGCGCGATCAGCGCCTCCAGGAAGGCGAGGTTGGTGGCCACGCCGCGGATGCGGAACTCGCGCAGGGCGCGGTCCATGCGGGCGATGGATTCCTCCGGCGTCGGCGCCCAGGAGACGACCTTTTCCAGCAGGCTGTCGTAGTGGCGGGTGATCAGCGCGCCGGAAAACGCGGTGCCGCCGTCGAGCCGGATGCCGAAGCCGTTGGCGCCGCGGTAGGCGGTGATCCGGCCGTAATCGGGGATGAAGTTGTTGTCCGGGTCCTCGGTGGTCAGGCGGCACTGGATGGCGTGGCCGGAGGTGCGGATGTCGGCCTGGGCGGGGACGCCGCTGTCGGGCGTGCCGATGGCCGCGCCCTGGGCGATGCGGATCTGCGCCTTCACCAGATCGATGCCGGTCACCACCTCGGTGATGGTGTGCTCGACCTGGATGCGCGGGTTGACCTCGATGAAGTAGAAGGCGCCGGTGTCGGCGTCCATCAGGAATTCCACCGTGCCGGCGTTGCGGTAGCCGGCGGCGCGCGCGAGCTTCAGCGCCGCGTCGCACAGGGCGGCGCGCTCGTCGGCGGTCAGGTAGACGGCGGGGGCGCGCTCGACGACCTTCTGGTTGCGGCGCTGGACCGAGCAGTCGCGCTCGAACAGGTGGACCAGCGTGCCGTGCGCGTCGCCCAGCACCTGCACCTCGACGTGGCGGGCGCGGCGGACGAGCTTTTCCAGATAGACCTCGCCGTTGCCGAACGCAGCCTGCGCCTCGCGCCGGGCGGCGGCCACCGCGTCGGGCAGGTCCCTGGCCGTCTCGACGATGCGCATGCCGCGCCCGCCGCCGCCCCAACTGGCCTTCAGCATCAGCGGAAAGCCGACCTCCTCGGCGAGGCGCAGCGCCTCGGCCGGATCATCGGGCAGGGCGCCGGTGGCGGGCATGACCGGCACGCCGGCCGACACCGCCAGATTGCGCGCCGCCACCTTGTTGCCGAGCAGGCGCATGGTGTCCGACGACGGGCCGACGAAGGTGATGCCGGCCTCGCGGCAGGCGTCGGCGAAGGCCGGGTTCTCGGACAGGAAGCCGTAGCCGGGGTGGATGGCGTCGGCGCCGGTGCGCCGGGCGACGTCGATGATGGCGTCGATGTCGAGGTACGCCTCGATCGGTCCCTTGCCCTGGCCGATCAGATAGCTCTCGTCCGCCTTGAAGCGGTGCAGCGCGAAGCGGTCCTCGGTGGAGTAGACCGCCACCGTGGAGACCCCCAGCTCGGTCGCGGCGCGGAACACGCGGATGGCGATCTCGCCGCGGTTGGCGACCAGCAGTTTGCGGATGGGGCGGGTGGAGTCGGTCATGGATGAAGGCTCCTCATAGGTAACGGCAGCCGGCCCTGTAGCATAGGCGCGGCTGCTCGTCACCGATTTCAAATGAAATCATCGATTAGATGCAGGATGATACACGGCGTCCGTGGAAATACCGGACGTCGAACCCTCAGTGGATCACCACGACCACCAGCCGTTTCGGCCCGTGAACGCCATAGGCCAGCGTCTGTTCGATGTCGGCGGTCTTGGAGGGGCCGGAGATCAGCAGCGCGTTTGTCGGCATGCCGTCGGCCCAGCGGTTTTTGGTCATCACCTGCCAGAAGGTGTCGTACAGCGCGTCCGCCTTCAGCAGCGCCACGTGGATGTGCGGCACCAGCGACAGCAGGCGCGGTTCCTCCGCGCCCGGCCACAGCACGAGGCTGCCGGTGTCGGCGATGGCGCCCAGCGTCATGGTGATGCCGGCGTCGATGCCGGTGAACATCTCCTCCTTGAAGTCATCGACGCTGCGGTCGTAGCGCACCAGTTCGGGGCCGTCGTCGCCCCATTCGGCGTGCAGGCGGGCGCCGGCCCCGGTGGCGGGGGCGTAGAGCAGCGTCCGCGCGCCGGCCTCGGTCAGGAAGGCCCGCACCACCGCCGGCCAGTCCTGTTCGGTGGCGTCGATGAACTCGGTGTGGACGGCCTCCATCAGGCGCTTGACGCGCTCCAGCCGTTCGGCGGGCTCCCAGCGCTTGTCCTTCAGCACGGTGAAGTCGGAGGGCACCGTCTCCACCGGGTGGGCGTCGCGGCCGGCGCGCAGCGTCGCCAGGATCGTCGAACGGGCGTCAGGCATCGGGAATCCCCTTCTCGCGGGCGAGGTCGTGCAGCGTGCGGCCGGCGAAGCGCGGCTTGACGCGCACGCTGGTCCACTCCTTCAAAAGCGGCAGCGATGCCGGTGCGGCGTTGCCAACGGTGGACAGCACCATGGTCGCCATCCGGTAGGCGGTGGGGGAGGCGAACGCCGCCGCCCAGCCCTTCCACACCAGTGCCTCCACCGTCGATGCCTGGGCTCCGGCGTCCTTCACCGTGCCGTCCGGATGCACGGCCTCCGCGCGCAGGCGGTTCATCAATTCGGCGATGGGGATCCCGACCGGGCAGATCTCCACGCAGGCGTTGCACAGGGTGCAGGCGTGCGGCATCTCGCCCCGCGTGCCCAGCCCCTCCATCTGCGGCACCAGGATCTTGCCGATGGGGCCGGGGTAGGGCGCCTGATAGGCGTGGCCGCCGACGCGCGTGTAGACGGGGCAGTGGTTCATGCACGCCCCGCAACGGATGCAGCGCAGCGTGTGGCGCAGCTCCTCGTCGGCATAGATTTTCGACCGGCCGTTGTCGAGGATCACCAGATGGATCTCGCGCGGGCCGTCCTTCTCGCCCGGTTTGCGCGGGCTGGTGATCATGTTGACGTAGGTGGTGATCGGCTGCGCCGTGGCCGAGCGGGTGAGCAGGCTCAGCACCGGCGGCACGTCCTCCAGCGTCTCGACCACCTTCTCCAGGCCCATGACGGCGATGTGCACCGGCGGCACGGTGGTGACCATGCGCCCGTTGCCCTCGTTCTCGACGAGGCAGAGCGTGCCGGTCTCCGCCACCGCGGCGTTGACGCCGGAGATGCCGACGTCGGCGTTCATGAACTTCCTGCGCAGCACGCGGCGCGCCAGATCGGTGAGCTGCGCCACGTCCTCGGTGTATTCCGCGTCCTTGATCTTCTCGCGGAACAGGTGGGCGATCTGCTTCGTGTTCTTGTGGATCGCCGGCATGATGATGTGCGAAGGCATTTCCTGGTCCAACTGGACGATGTACTCGCCCAGGTCGGCCTCGATGCATTCGATGCCCTGCTTTTCCAGAAAGGCGTTGAGGTGCATCTCCTCCGTGACCATGGACTTGCCCTTGACCGCCAGCCGGGCGTCCACGCGCTGCATGATCGCCAGCACGATGGCGTTGGCCTCCTCGGTGGCGGAGGCCCAATGCACCGTGATGCCGTTGCGCGTGCAGTTCTCTTCCAGCGTTTCCAGCAGTTCCGGCAGCCTGGACAACGCCCGCAGCCGCACCGAGGCGCCCAGCGCGCGCATCGCGTGCCACTCCTGCGGGTCGGCGAACTGCACGGCGCGCTTGGACATCAGCCCGTCCATGGCGCGGCGGAAGTTGGCGCGCAGTTGCGGGTCCTTCAGCGCCGCGCGGGAGGCTTCCGCGAAGTTGACGTCAGCGTGTGCCATGGGTCCGCTCCAGCAGGAATTCGGCGATGTGCTTGCCCTGGACCGGCTTGCCGCCGGCCTGCAGGGCACCGGTGATGTTCATCAGGCAGCCGCAGTCGCCCGAGACCACGGCCCTGGCGCCCGTTCCCTCGATGTCCGCCACCTTGTCCTCGACCATGGCGGCGGAGATTTCCGGATGCCGCACGGCGAAGGTGCCGCCGAAGCCGCAGCACTCCTTCTCGCGCTTCAGCTCCACCAGCTCGACGTTGGCGAGCTGGCGCAGCAGCGCCTTGGGCTCGTCCACCACGCCCATCTCGCGCTGCGCGTGGCAGGAGGCGTGCCACGTCACGCGCACCGGCTCCCCCTTGTCCTCCAGCGCGACGTTCAGGACGTTGACCAGGAACTGCGTCAGCTCGACGGTGCGGCCGGCGACCGCGACGGCGTGCGCCTCCTCCGGCTCGCCCTTGAACAGGTCGGGCCAGTGCGTCTTCATCATGCCCGCGCACGAGCCCGAGGGCACGACGACCGGCCAGTCCTCGGTGAAGAGGCGGAGCTGGGCGCGGGCGACCTTCAGCGCCTCCTCCCGGTAGCCGGAGTTGTAGGCGGGCTGGCCGCAGCAGCTCTGCCCCTGCGGGAAGACGACGCGCACACCCTCCCGCCGCAGCAGCTCCATGCCGGCCATGCCGGCCTGCGGGTAGAAGAGATCCACCAGACAGGTGCCGAAGAAATAGACGGTGCCGGGGCGTGTGGTGCTCATCAGGGGCTTTCCTTCCCAGAACTCTTTGTCGCTCCTTCCCCGTCGGGGGAGGGGGCCTTTCTCAGAACGCTGGCTCCATCGCCCGCACCGTCCCGGCCGTCTTCGCCGTCGTGCGGGCGTCCACGAGGTCCACGATGGAACGGTACGGCATGCCGGAGTGGTGCGCCAAGCCGATCTCGCAGGTCCGGCTGGTGGAGAAGGGGACCGGCCGGGTGTTGCCCGGCCGGTCCGTCGTGCGGATCAGACGGCCTCCGGCTGCAGCCGGCGCGTCTCGCGGCGGTCGGACAGCACCATCGCCAGCAGCACCGACGCGGTCCACACGGCGGCGGCGATCCACCAGCCGTTGAACCCGCCGGTCACCAGGGCCATGCCGTACAGGCCGGCGGCGACCACGTAGTAGGTCATCGGCAGCAGCGCCTTGGCGATCAGGTCGCCCTCGCGGTTGACGAGGCCCACCGTGGCCGAGGCGGCCACCACGTTGTGCACGCAGATCATGTTGCCCGCGGCGCCGCCGACGGCCTGCAGCGTCACCACGATGGCGGCGCCCGCGGCACCCAGGCCGATCTGCTCGGCCGCCGAGAACTGGAACAGCGAGAACATCATGTTGCTGATGGTGTTCGACCCGGCGATGAAGGCGCCCAGCGCGCCGATCGTCGGGGCGACCATCGGCCACATCCCGCCGACCGTGTCGGCGACGCCGCCGGCCAGAACCAGCGGCATGCTGAGGTGCGAGGGCGAGGCGGAGTTGATGAACACCTGCACCATCGGCACCGCCAGCAGCAGCGCCGGGGCGGCCGCCACCATGGTCCGGGCCGACAGGCCCCAGACCTTGGCGTAGGTGCCGGCGCGGCCCATGCCGTGGATGGCGTAGGTGAGCAGCGACACCAGGATCAGGATGGTGCCCGGCAGGTACAGCGGCTGCGAGGAGGCGCTGATGCCCGAGCCGAACAGGTTGGCGAGCTTGAACGTCACCGCCGGCGAGGTCAGGAACGCCTTCACCTCGGGGATGGCGCGGGTGGCGACCAGCAGCACGGCGACGATCACGTAGGGCGCCCAGGCGCGCAGCAGCGGCATCGGCGTGCCGTGGCCGGTGGGGTCGTCCTTCTGCACGGCGCCGGCCCAGCCCGCTTCCCACGCCGCCTTGGGCGGGAAGTCGAACACGTCCTTGGGCAGGAACAGGCCCGCGCGGGCGGCCGGCACGACGATCAGCAGGCCGATCAGGCTGCCCAGCAGCGACGGGAACTCCGGCCCGAACAGGGCGGCGACGGCGTAGTAGGGCAGGGTGAACGCCAGGCCGCCGAACAGCGCGAACTTCCACGCCCCGAACCCTTGAGAGAACGAGCGGCGCTCGCCGAAGAAGCGGGTGATCATGCACACCATGATCAGCGGGATCAGGAAGCCGACCAGCGCGTGCACCAGGGCGACGTGGACCGCCACCTGCAGCAGGTAGTCGGAGAACGGCAGGGCGCCGATGACCTTGCCGACGATCGGCTGGTTGGACAGGCCGGTGTTGACGCCGACCAGGATCGGCGTGCCGACGGCGCCGAAGGACACCGGCGTGCTCTGGATGATCAGGGTGGCGAGCACCGCGGCCATGGCCGGGAAGCCGATGGCGACCAGCAGCGGCGCGGCGATGGCGGCCGGCGTGCCGAAGCCCGAGGCGCCCTCGATCAGCGAGCCGAACAGCCAGGCGATGATGATCGCCTGCACGCGCCGGTCGGGCGAGATCGCGATGAAGCCCTGGCGGATCGTGCGGATGGCGCCGCTCTCCTGCAAGGTGAACAGCAGCAGGATGGCGCCGAACACGATGTACAGGACGTTGAGCGCGGTGATGACGCCGTTCACCGACGCCCCCGCGATCTTGGCGGGGTCGGTCCCCCACAGGAACAGGGCGACGAGAACGGTGGCCGTGTAGGCGATCGCCATGGTCAGCTTCGCCGAGCGGCGCATGACCACCAGCAGCAGGAAGACGAGGGCGATCGGGAGACAGGCCAACAGGAAAAACAGGGTGCCACTCACGGGCGTTCCTCCTCGGTAAGGCTTGTGGTCGCGCCGCCGGGTGCGAGCGGTCCCGTCCGGCGACGGGCATCCGTTGGCCGGCGTAGCTGTCTGTCATTCTGACCAGTTGCATGCTTGGTAAAATTTTTTGTCCAAAATGGTCAAGCGGATAATTTTCCGCGCCAACGCGGTTGCGCTGGATGCCGTTTGGAACCAAATGCCGGTGTGGACGCTGCCCCCACCCGCTGGTAAAGCACTGGCGAGCCACGGGCCTCGACGCGGAGGGTCGCATGAAGCCAGACACCATCAAGCCGGCGAAGCTGGCCGACACCGTTGCCCGGCATCTGGAACGGCTGATCCTGGAAGGGGCGCTGCGCCCGGGCGAGCGGCTGCTGGCGGAGCGCGAACTGGCCGCGAAGCTGGACATCTCGCGCCCCAGCCTGCGCGACGCGCTGGCCAAGCTGGTGGAGCGCGGCCTGCTGGTGGCCGACCCGCACGGCGCCACCTACGTGGCGGAGACGCTGGGCGCCACGTTCCGCGACCCGCTGGTCCAGTTGCTGCGCGAGAACCCCGAGGCGACCTTCGACTATCTGGAGTTCCGCAGCACCGTCGAAGGCTCGGCCGGCTACTACGCCGCCAGGCGCGCCACCGCGGTGGACCGCGAGGCGATCCGGGAAGCCTACGAGCGCATGGAGGCCTCGCACGGCAAGGACGACCCGACCGAGGAGGCGGACGCCGACGCCGACTTCCACCTGGCGATCTACGAGGCGACGCACAACGTCGTCCTGCTGCACATCATGCGCAGCCTGTCGGACCTGCTGCGCAACGACATCTTCTACAACCGCCACAAGCTGTACGAGCGCAAGGGCGTGCGCGACCTGCTGATCGACCAGCACAAGGCGGTGTACGAGGCGGTGATGGACGGCGATCCGGAACGCGCCCGCGACGCGGCGTCCCGCCACATCACCTACGTCAACAGCACGCTGCAGGAGATTCGCGACGCCGAGGCGCGGCTGGAGGTGTCGCTGCGCCGCATGGGCCGTGCCGACCTCGTCGACCTCGGCGGCCGCCGGCGCAGGACCACGGGTTAGGTCCCGACGGCACCACGCGCCGCGTCAGCCCCACCCAGCAGCGCGTCGATGCGGCGGCGCAGGTCGAGCAGCGCGTCGCGGTCGGACTCCGCCAGCGGTTCCCCGGCCGGTTCCAGGCGGGCGAGGACGCCGGTCGCCCGACGCGCCGCGGCGATGGCGCGGGGCCACGTGACCGGCCGTTCCGCCGCCGCCTGACGGCGCCTTTCGCGCGCGGCGCGCACCGTCAGGCCGCCGCGCTTGGCCAGCTCCCACATGGCGAGCTGGGCAGGCTCGTGGTTCACCCGCGCGATCTCCGTCAGCAGCGAACGCGACACGTGCCGGCGGTGGGCGGGGAACTCGCGCTTGATGACGTCGGGCAGGGTGGCGATGACCATCACGTCGCCGACCCAGGTCTTGCCGCGCCCGACCATGCGCGCGATCGCCTCGCGCGCGTGCCCCTTGGCGGCCAGCCGGTGCAGCGCCTCCGACAGCTCCAGCGGGTCGAGGTCCTGGCGCTGCAGGTTCTCCACCAGCGACACCTCCGGCCCGACGCCACTTCCCAGCACCGCCGGGATGGCGCCGTGGCCCAGGCGCCGGAACGCCAGCAGCCGGCGCTCGCCGGCCAGCAGCTCGTAGCGCTGGCGGGCGGTCTGGCGCACCACGACGGGCTGCAGCAGCCCGAACGCCTCGATCGACGACGCGAGCGCGGCCAGTTCCTCCTCGTACACGCGGCGGCGCGGGCGGCCGTGGTGGAGCTGGATCTGGTCCAGGGGGATCAGGGCGACGTCGGGCATCGCCGCCGGCGCATCGGCGGTGGTCATCATGGCAGGCTCGTCGATGGGGGAGGGGGGAATGGTCCGGTCCGGGCACACGCCGCCCGCGATCAGGACAATATGCCTTCAAATAGGATAATTGTCAACAAGGAGGCGTGTGGCGTCCGCCGTCACCCCGCCTTGCGCCGGCGTTCCCGCTGGGGGACCGGAACATCGTCCAGCGGCGGCAGGCCGACCGAAGGGACCGGCACCTGTCCGGCTTCGAGATACCGGTCCAGCGCCCGGTACAGGCCGGCGATCACGTCGCGGCCGACAGCCTCCTCAAGGAGTTCGTACTGTTCCTTCACCAGCGGGGCGACGCGTTCCACGATGTCCTCGCCCTTCGGCGCCAGGGACACCAGGACGCGGCGCAGGTCGGTCTCGTGGCGCCGGCGCCGCACCAGCCCGACCTCCTCCATCCGCGCCAGCACGCCGGCAAGGCTCGGGGCCAGGATCTGGCAGGTGTCCGCCACCTGATTCTGTTCCATCTCCCCCTTCTCGCCCAGCGCGCGGAGGACGCGCCATTGCTGCTCGGTCAGGCCGAAGTGGCTCACGATCGGGCGGAAGTGCGAGAACACTCCCTCCCGCACCTGCAGGAGCAGGAGCGGCAAATTGCGGCGGTCGATCGCCTGCGTCATGGAACCTCTGCCTTTTTCCCCCGCCAACGCGCTTCCGGCCGGCACTCCCCGATATGCCATCGAGCATGCCGGAAAAAAAGGCGCTTGACAACTTAACATGTTAACGATCAATGTTGTTAACATGATAACGAAATGGCGCGCCGCCAACGGCCCGCCGCCCCCACGGAGGAAATCCATGAAGCTTCGCGCGCTCGCGTTCGGCCTTGCCCTGTGCGGTTCCGCCCTGTCCGCCCCCTTTTCCGCCCGGGCGGAACCCGTCACCCTGAAGGTCGCGCACTTCCTGCCGCCGACGTCGCCCGCGCAAAAGCAGGTGATCGAGCCGTGGTGCGAGCGCCTGGGCCAGGAGACCGGCGGGCAGGTCAAGTGCCAGATCTTTCCGGCCATGCAGTTGGGCGGAACGCCGGGGCAACTGGTGGATCAGGTGAAGAACGGCATCGCCGACGTGGTGTGGACGGCGCCCGGCTACTCGGCCGGCCGCTTCCCGGTCATCGAAGCCATGGAGCTGCCGTTCGTCGTGCGCGATGCGCTGAGCGGCAGCAAGGCCGCCTGGGCCTTCTACGAGCAGCACGCCCGCAAGGAGTTCGACGCCTACAAGGTGCTGGCGGTGCACGTCGACGGCGGTGTCGCCTTCCACACCGCCGGGCGGTCCGTGGCATCGCCGGAAAGCCCGAAGGGGCTGAAGCTGCGCGCCTCCACCCGCATGGTGTCGAAGACCCTGGCGGCGCTGGGCGCGGTGCCGGTGAACATGCCGCCGGCGCAGGTGACGGAGGCGATCGCCAAGGGCGTCGTCGACGGCGCCATGGGCGCCTGGGAGGTGGTCACCCCGACCAAGCTCCATGAAGTCACCAAGTTCCACACCGATCCGCCGGCGGGCCAGCCCTACTACTCCACCACCGTGCTGGCGCTGCTGATGAACAAGCCGCGCTACGAGGGGCTGCCGGCGGACCTGAAGGCCGCCGTGGACCGCAACAGCGGCCCGGCGCTGGTCGAGGCCTTCGGCCGCACCTGGGACGCGGCGACGGTCGCCACCCGCACGCTCGTCCTGGCGCAGGGCGGCACCATCACCCAGCAGACCCCGGCCGACTATGAGGCCATGCGCGCGGCCGCGCGGGCGGTCGAGGAGGAATGGGTCAAGGACATGACCGGCAAGGGCATCGACGCCGCGGCCCTGGTCGCCGCCGCCCGCGGCCTCGCCGCCGGCCGCTGAGGCCGGCCGGGACGGGCGAGGGGGACATGGCCATGAACGAGCCCATCGGGCTGCCCGCCGCCGTGGTGCCGCACGACGTGGTCGAGCGTGCGCTGCTCCCGGCGGCCAAGGGGTTCGCGCTGCTCGGCGGCGCCGCCCTGCTGGGGCTGATCGCGATGTCGCTGGTGTCGATCGTCGGCCGCAAGCTGGCGGGCACCCCGATCACCGGCGACGTCGAGATGATGCAGGCGGGCACGGCCGCCGCCGCCGCCGCGCTGCTGCCCTACTGCACGATCCGGGGCGAGCATCTGCGCGTCGACTTCTTCACCGAGAAGGCGCCGGCGTGGCTGCGCCGCCCGCTGGACGGCGTGGCGGACCTGCTGCTGGCGCTGGTGATGGCGACGCTGGCGTGGCGCACCGGCCTGCAGGCCGTCGACCTCCGCGAGGCGCGGGAGGTGACGCCGCTGCTCTCCATTCCGGTGTGGCTGGCGGTGGGGGCGCTGGTGCCGAGCCTCGCGCTGACGGCGGCGTGCGCCGCCCACCGCGCCGTCACCGGCCTTCTCACCGGCCGGGAGGAACAGCGATGAGCGGCACCGCGGTCGGGCTGGCCGGCTTCGCCGGGCTGCTGATGCTGCTGGCCCTGCGCATGCACATCGGCATCGCCATGTTCCTGGCGGGGGCGGGCATTTATCTGGTGATCAACGGCGGCAACACGCTGGCGTTGCTGTTCACCCTGAACAACCTCGTCTTCGCCCGCTTCTCCAACTACGACCTGGCGGTCATCCCGCTGTTCCTGCTGATGGGGCAGTTCGCCACGCACGGCGGCCTGTCGAAGGCGCTGTTCCGCGCCGCCGGGGCGCTGATCGGGCATTGGCGCGGCGGGCTGGCGATGGCGTCCACGGCGGCCTGCGCCGCCTTCGGGGCGATCTGCGGCTCGTCGCTGGCCACCGCCGCGACCATGGGGCAGGTGGCGTTGCCCGAGCTGCAGCGCTACGGCTACTCCGGCCGGCTGGCCACCGGCACGCTGGCGGCCAGCGGCACGCTGGGCATCCTCATCCCGCCCTCGGTGCCGCTGGTGGTCTACGCGGTGCTGACCCAGGAATCGATCGGCAAGCTGTTCGTCGCCGCCGTGGTGCCGGGCGTCATCGCGGCGCTGGGCTACCTCGCGGTGATCTTCCTGATCGTTCGCCGCGATCCCGACGCCGGCCCGGCCAGCGCGCCGGTGCCGTGGAAGGAGCGGCTGCTGGCGCAGCTCAACATCCTGCCGGTGCTGCTGGTCTTCCTGGTGGTGATCGTCGGCATCTACGGCGGCTGGGCCAACCCTACGGAAGCCGCGTCCATCGGTGCGGCGGCGTGCGGGATCATCGCGCTGCTGTCCGGCGGCATGAAGCTCGACGACCTGCTGCAGAGCCTCTACGGCACGGCGCAGGCGACCGCGATGATCTTCGTGGTGCTGCTGGGCGCCGACCTGCTGAACTCGGCGCTCGCCATCTCGCAGATGCCGAACGAGCTGGCCGACTGGGTGAAGAACAGCGGCCTGCCGCCCTTGCTGGTGCTGTTCACGGTCATCGCCGTCTACATCCTGCTCGGCTGCGTCATGGACTCGCTGGCCATGATCCTGCTCACCGTCCCGATCTTCTATCCGATGATCATGGGGCTGGACTTCTTCGGCCTGTCGGTCGCCGACAAGTCCATCTGGTTCGGCATCCTGGCGCTGATGGTGGTGGAGATCGGGCTGGTGCACCCGCCGGTCGGCATGAACCTCTACGTCATCAACAAGCTCGCCAGGGGCGTGCCGATGGGCGAGACGGCGCTGGGCGTGCTGCCCTTCCTGGCGTCGGACCTGCTGCGCATCCTGCTCTTGGTCTTCTTCCCCGGCGTCTGCCTCTGGCTCGTCGGCGTCATCGGAGGGTGATCCATGGACACCATCACGCGTCCCCCGGTGCAGGGGCTGGTCTACGGCACCATCCTGAACGACCGCCCCTCGCTGGAGCGGATGGGCGGGGCGTTGAACCAGCCGCCCTACGGCAAGCCGCCGCAGGCGCCGGTCCTCTACATCAAGCCGTACAACACGCACGCCGGTCCGGGCAGCACCGTGCGCCTGCCGCGCGGGGCCGACCGGGTGGACCTGGGAGCCACGCTGGGCATCGTGATCGGCGCGCCGGCCACGCGGCTGGGCGAGGCGACCGCGCTGGACGCGGTGGCCGGCTACACGGTCGTCCTCGACCTGTCGCTGCCCAGTCCCAGCGTCTACCGCCCGCTGGTGCGGGAAAAGTGCTTCGACGGCGCCTGCCCCATGGGCCCGGCCGTCGTCGAGCGCGCCGCCGTGCCCGACCCGTCGGACCTGACCGTGCGCACTTTCGTGAACGGGGCGGAGGTGGCCGTCCGCCGCCTGTCCGACCTCGTCCGGCCGGTGCCGAAGCTGCTCGCCGACGTGACGGCGTTCATGACGCTGAACCCCGGCGACGTGCTGCTGGCCGGCGTGGCGCTGGACCTGCCGCAGGCCGGGCCGGGCGATCGCGTCGCCGTGGAGGTCGCCGGCATCGGCCGCCTGGAGATCGCGCTGGGCCTGGACACCGCCCTGGAAGGAGACGCCCGATGAAACACGCCCGCGTCGCCTTCGAAGGGGCGATCCACCACGCCACGGAAGCCGATGGCAAGCTCCGCCTCGCCGACGGCCGGCGGCTCGACGAGACGGCGGTGGTGTGGCTGCCGCCGGTCGAACCGCGCACGGTCTTCGCGCTTGGCCTCAACTACGCCGACCACGCCAGGGAGCTGGCGTTCAAGGCGCCGGAGACGCCGCTGGTGTTCCTGAAGGGACCCAACACCATCGTCGGCCACCGGGCGCGCACGCGCCGGCCGGCGGACGCCACCTTCATGCACTACGAATGCGAGCTGGCCGTGGTCATCGGCCGCACCGCGCGCGACGTGCCGAAGGAGCGCGCGCTGGAGGTGGTGGCCGGCTACACGGTCGCCAACGACTACGCGGTGCGCGACTACCTGGAGAACTACTACCGGCCGAACCTGCGGGTGAAGAACCGCGACGGCTGCACGCCGCTCGGTCCCTGGCTGGTCGACGCCGCCGACGTGCCGGACCCCATGGACCTGCGCCTGCGCACGCTGGTGAACGGCACGGTGACGCAGGAGGGGCACACGCGGGACATGATCTTCGACGTGCCGACGCTGATCGCGTACCTGTCGTCCTTCATGACGCTGGCGCCGGGGGACGTCATCCTCACCGGCACGCCGGAGGGGCTGGTGGACGTGAAGCCGGGCGACGAGGTGGCCACGGAGATCGACGGGATCGGGCGGCTGGTCAACACCATCGCCCCCGAAAGCCCCGAAGCCGAACAATCATAAACCGGAGGAAAGCACCATGGGCACGCTGGCTCTCGCCGCCAAGATCACCCACGTCCCGTCCATGTACCTGTCGGAGCTGCCGGGGCCGAACCACGGCTGCCGCGCCGCGGCCATCGCCGGCCACCAGGAGATCGGCCGCCGCTGCCGCGACCTGGGCGTGGACACCATCGTGGTCTTCGACACGCACTGGCTGGTCAATTCCGGCTACCACGTCAACTGCGCCGAACACTTCTCCGGCGTCTACACCAGCAACGAGCTGCCGCACTTCATCAAGAACCTGGAGTACGCCTACCCCGGCAACCCGCGCCTGGGGCACCTGCTGGCGGACGCCGCCACCAGGGCCGGCGTGCTGACCCGCGCGCACGACCAGACCAGCCTGACGCTGGAGTACGGCACGCTGGTGCCGATGCGCTACATGAACGAGGACCAGCGCTTCAAGGTGGTGTCGGTCTCCGCGCAGTGCACCGTGCACAACCTGGCCGACAGCGCCACGCTCGGCCGCGCCGTGCGCCGCGCCATCGAGGAGGAGTACGACGGCACCGTGGCGATCTTCGCCAGCGGCTCGCTGTCGCACCGCTTCGCGCAGAACGGCGTCTCCGACCAGTACCTCAACGCGATCTGGGACCCGTTCCTGGAGCAGGTGGACCTGCGCGTGGTCGAGCTGTGGGAGAAGGGCGACTGGAAGACCTTCACCGCCATGCTGCCGATGTACGCCGACAAGTGCTGGGGCGAGGGCTTCATGCACGACACCGCCATGCTGCTGGGCGCTCTGGGCTGGGACGAATACCGGGGCAAGGCCGAGGTGGTGACGCCGTACTTCCCCAGCTCCGGCACGGGGCAGATCAACGCCGTCTTCCCGGTGTGAGTTAAACCCCAATGCCCCACGTCATCGTCGAATACACCGACAACATCGCCGCCGAGGCGCGCATCGCGGACCTGCTGGCCACGATCAACGGCGTCCTCATCGCCCAGGGCGGCGTGTTCCCGACCGGCGGCATCCGCTCGCGCGCCATCCGCCTCACCGACTACCGCGTCGCCGACGGGGCGGAGGACGACGCCTTCGTCCACGTCACGCTGAAGATCGGCTCGGGCCGCTCCGAGGCGGTCAGGAAGAAGGTCTGCGACGACCTTTTCGCCGCCATCAGGGACCATTTCGCCGAGCTGTTCGCCCGCCGCTATCTGGCTCTGTCCATGGAGCTGATCGAGTTCAGCGAGGGCGGCACCCACAAGCACAACAACATCCACGCGCGCTTCAAGAAGGCCTGACCGCCCATGCTCTCCCCCGACGTCATCCGCGCCGCCGCCCGCCGCCTGCACGAGGCCGAGCGGACGCGCACCCCGGTGCGCCAGATCTCCCTCGACCACCCCGGCATCACCATCGAGGACGCCTACGCCATCCAGCGCGCCTGGGTGTCGCTGAAGCTGGCCGAGGGGCGCACGGTGTGGGGCCACAAGATCGGCCTGACCTCGCGCGCCATGCAGATGTCCTCGCAGATCGACGAGCCGGACTACGGCACGCTGCTCGACGACATGGTGTTCGCCGACGGCGCCGACGTGCCGGCCGGCCGCTTCATCGCCCCCATGGTCGAGGTGGAGCTGGCCTTCGTCCTCAAGGACCGGCTGAAGGGGCCCGGCGTCACCCTCTTCGACGTGCTGTCGGCGACCGACTACGTGGTTCCGGCCGTGGAGATCATCGACGCCCGCTGCCACCGCGTGGACCCGGAGAGCAAGCGACCGCGCAAGGTGATGGACACCATCTCCGACAACGCGGCCAACGCCGGCATCGTGCTGGGCGGCCGGCCGATGCGGCCGATGGACGTGGACCTGCGCTGGGTCGCGGCGCTCTTGTACCGCAACGGCGTCATCGAGGAGACGGGCGTGGCGGCCGGCGTGCTGAACCACCCGGCCAACGGCATCGCCTGGCTGGCCAGGAAATTCGCCGCCCACGACGTGGCGCTGGAGCCGGGGCAGGTGGTGCTGGCCGGCTCCTTCACCCGGCCGGTGCCGGTGAAGGCCGGCGACACGGTGCACGCCGACTACGGCCCGTTCGGCTCCATCGCCTTCCGCTTCGCCTGAGGGGTGCGCCCATGGACCTGCCGACGAATGCCTTCAAGCGCGCGCTCGCCGAGGGGCGCACGCAGTTCGGCCTGTGGCTGGGGCTGGCCGACCCCTATTGCGCGGAGATCGCCGCCGGGGCCGGCTTCGACTGGCTGCTGATCGACGGCGAGCACGCGCCCAACGACGTGCGCTCGGTGCTGGCCCAGCTTCAGGCCGTCGCCCCCTACCCCAACCATCCCATCGTTCGCCCGGTGGCGGGGGACACGGCGGTGATCAAGCAGATGCTCGACATCGGCGCGCAGACCCTGCTGGTGCCGATGGTGGAGAGCGCCGAACAGGCGGCGGCGCTGGTCGCCGCCACGCGCTACCCGCCGCACGGCGTGCGCGGGGTGGGGGCGGCGCTGGCGCGCGCGTCGCGCTGGAACGCCGTTGCACGCTACCTGAACCGGGCGGAGGAGGAGATCTGCCTGCTGGTGCAGGTCGAATCCCGGCGCGGCCTGGACAATCTGGACGCCATCGCGGCGGTCGCGGGGGTGGACGGCGTCTTCTTCGGCCCCGCCGACCTCTCGGCGTCCTTGGGCTTCATCGGCGAGCCCGGCAACCCGGTGGTCAAGGCCGCCATCGAGGACGGCATCGCGCGCGTCGCCGCGGCCGGCAAGGCGCCGGGCGTGCTGGCGACCGACGAGGCGCTGGCACGCGGCTACGTGGCCAAGGGCGCGCGCTTCGTCGGGGTCGGCGTGGACACGACGCTCTATGCCCGCGCCGCCGGCAGCCTGGCCGCGCTCTATCGCGGCGACCCGGCGCCGCCGGGGCCGGAGAAACCGGCGGGCGGGTACTGAGGCGTGCGGGGCGGGGTGGGGCAGGCCGCTCGACCGGGCCCGCCGCACCGCGCGATCACCGTTTCCCGCCCGCGCCCCATCGGCCGTCACGCCTCGCCCGCGAGGCGCTCCACCTTCGCCGGGATGCCCTGGCGCACCGAGGTGCCGACGACCGGGTCGAGCCACACCGAGGCGCCGGGGCGCGTCGGGTCGGCGAGGCCGAGGTCGTTGACGTTGATGCCGGCGCCGATCTCCGGGACCTTCGGCTGGCTGACGCCGCCGACCACGTGCGGGCGCGCGCCGTACTCCTTGTGGCCGAAGCCGTGCTCGACGGCCAGCACGCCGGGCATGACGCCATGGCGGACGATGGCCGTGGCCAGCCCGGCCCCGCCCGGCGTGGCGATGCGGATGCGGTCGCCGGTCTGGATGCCGAGGCGCCGCGCGTCGTCGGCGTTGATGCCCACCGGGTTGTCCGGGTGCAGGTGGCGCAGCCGGCTGGCGGCGATGGTGTAGGCGCTGACCAGCACCGACTTGGCGCTGACCAGTTGGAACGGCCAGTCCTCGGGCGTGTGGACGGCGCGCACCGGCGTGCCGTCGGCGAAGACCGGGGGCATCCAGGTGGCCGTGCCGGCCCAGCGCTTGCCGGTGATGCTGCTTTTCGAGGACCCGACGGCCTCGTTGTAGACCAGCAGCGGTTTGGTGAACCTGTGGGCGGCCTTGTCGCCCTCGAACCCCTCCGCCTGGTTCTGGTAGCGGCCGCCGCGCGCCAGGATGAAGGCGACCTTGCGCCACTCCTCCGCCTTCAGCGTCGCCTTCAGCGCCGGCAGCACGCGCTCCACGCCCGACAGCGCGACGTCCTCGTCCGAGGCGTCCGGCACCGGCTGCTTGCCCAGCCACGCGACGTTGGCGCCGCCGCGCAGGTACCAGTCCTCCGGCCGCTCCAGCGGGTGGGTGTTGCCGTCCATGTCGGCGATGGCGTCCGGCCCGAAGCCCGGCAGGCCGAGGCGCTTGGCCATGGCGATCAGGAACGTCTCCATCTGCACGTGGCCGCCGCCGGGCAGTGCTTCGGTGCGCGGCTCCACCACCGGCCAGCGGGCGGTCGAGGTCTTGGTCGGCACGCCGGCCCACGGGGAGGCCCAGCCCCACGTCTCGTACAGCACCGTGTCGGGCACGATGTAGTCGGCGAAGGCCGTCGTCTCGTTGATGAACGGGTCGATGGCGACGATCAGCGGCAGCGCCTTCGGGTCCTTCAGCGTCGCCTCGACGGCGGCGCGCATGCCGGGGATGCCGTAGACCGGGTTGCTGTTCCACAGGAACAGCGCCTTCAGCCGGTACGGGTAGCCTTCGGCGACGCCGCTGGTCAGGTATTCCGTGGTGAGCTGCGGGGCGTTCGGGTACCAGGGCGCCTTGGCCGGATAGGGCTTGCCGGCCGCCTTCTTCGCCTTGAACTCGCTGGACTTCTCGTAGGGCACCGGGCGGCTGATGGCGGTGCCGGAGAACGTCACCTGGCCGGGGAAGGTCGCCAGCTTGTAGCGCGGGCCGTCCTGCTCGTCCGGGAAGCGGCCGCCGCCGAAGATGGTGCCGCCCTTCCAGTTCAGGTTGCCCAGCAGCGTGTTCAGCGTCACCACGCCGAAGGCGTTGTAGAAGCCGTTGCCGGCCATCATGCCGCCGTGCGCGTTGACCGCCGCCTTCTTGCCGTGGCTGGTCAGCTCCCGCGCCAGCCCGGATATCACGTCGGCGGGGACGCCGCAGACTTCCGAACAGCCGCGCAGGTCGAGCTTCATCGCCTCCTCGCGCAGCAGGGTCAGGGCGGTCTTCACCGCGACGTCGCCGGCCGGCGTGGCCACCGCGCCGTCGTGGAACAGGGATGCGGGCGCCATCAGCGCATCGTGTGCGGCCGGTGCGCCGGTGGCCGGATCGATCACCACGAAGGCGTCCTTGTCGCCGTAGCGCTCCTTCTCGTTCAGCGTCACCCAACCCAGGTCGGAGGCGCGCAGCAGGCGCCCCTCGCGCGGGTGGCCCTTGGCGGTGACGACGAGGTGCGTGGCGTTGCACCAGCCGGCCTCGCCCGCCGCCTCGGCCGCCTTGGCGTTGGGCTGGGACAGGTACTTGGCGTCGATGCGGTCGTTCTCGAACATCCAGCGCATGATGCCCATGACCAGCGCGCCGTCGGTGCCCGGCCGGATGGGGATCCAGTTGGCGCGGTCGCCCGCGGCGCGGTTGTCGGCGTTGGTCAGCACCGGATCGACCACCACGTAGCTCAGCGCCCCGTCGGTGCGCCCCTTGGCGACCAGCATGGCCTGCCGCTTGAAGGGGTTGCCGGCGTTGGAGGGAGCCGTGCCGATGAACAGCACGAACTCGGCGTTCTGCAGGTCGGGCTTGGCGTGCGGCATGGCCTTCAGGTCGCCGAACGCCGCGCCCGAGCCGGAGCGGTAGGCACCGCCGCAGTAGGCGCCGTGGCCGACGAAGTTGATGGTGCCCAGCGACTTCTGGAAGAAGCGCCGCACGAACGGCTCGCGCCCGTCGTTCACCGAGGACAGCAGCGCCACCTGGTTGACCTTCGGCCCCAGCTCGGGCGCGGCCGGGTCGATGGGGGTGGTCAGGTCGCGCAGCGCGCGCAGGCCTTCGACCGGCCCCTCGCCGAACAGGTCGCCGCCCTCGCACACCTCCTTGACCAACTGGTCGAAGGCGATCGGCTCCCACCTGCCGGCCCCGCGCGGGCCGACGCGCTTCATGGGCGCGGTGATGCGGAACGGCGAGGTCAGCATCTCCAGGGCCGCGTTGCCGCGCCCGCAGGCGGTGGAGCGGCCCTCCAGCCCCTTCTCGCCGAACCGCGAGAGGGACTTGAGGCTCTCCCTGATCGGCGTGGCGTAGGGCAGGAAGGGGTCGGTGGACAGCGGGCTGTAGGGGTTGCCGGCCACGCGCAGGACGCGGTTCGCCGCGGTGTCCACGCGCACCCGCACGCCGCACAGCGTGGTGCAGCCCAGGCACGCGACGTTGGCGACGATCTGGCCCGGCGTCGGTTCGACGGCACCGGTCTTCGGATCGACGCGGAATTCCGGCTTCAGCGCGTTGCCCGTGACGGCGTCGGCGGGCTTCTCGCCGGCCCAGGCGCCCTTGACGAGCTTGCGGCCGGTTTCCGAGAAGCCGCCCGCGAAGGCGGCGAGCGCGCCGCCCGCGGCGGTGGTCTTGAGGAGGAGGCGACGGGTGATGGACATGGCGGTCACTCCGGTGTGCGGCCCTGGAGGTCAGATGGCGGCGGTCAGTCGGCGGCGGCCACGGCGTGCCCGGCGGCCTTGGGCGCGCGGGCGGCGTGGGCGGCGGGACGGCGCGGCGCCGGCAGCACGGTGGTGAGGACGATCAGCAGGAAGAGCCATAGGCCGGCGGTGCCGAGGATGCCCAGCATCCCGTCCGGACCGGCGGGCAGCGCGTATTCGTAGAAGCCGGCGCCGGTCTTCGGCACGCTCTGGCCGCCGATGAACACGGTCCAGCGGAACATCCAGGCGCTGTGCACGGCGATCAGGCCGGTCAGCAGCCCGGTGCCGGCGGGCCGGGCGACGGCGATGACGAACGGCACCACGGTGGCGGCGACGGCCCACACGGCGGTGACGCGCCACGCCTCGGACCCGGCCACGCTTTCCAGCGCCGCGGCGTGCGTGGCGTCGATGCCGGACAGGCCAAGCGCCAGCCACACGCCGCCGAACACCATGACCGCGGCCAGGAAGCCGGCGAGCAGCCGGTTCGCCTGCTCCTCCACGTGGCGGTCGCGATCCGCCGCGAAGCGGTTGAGGACCAGCACGAGGCCGGCGGCGCCGACCAGCCCGGTGGCGAGGAACTGCACCGGCAGGAACGGCGTGTGCCACAGCGCCCGCGCCTTCACGGCGGCGACCTCGGCACCCGTGTAGAGGGCGACCAGCGCCGCGCCCAGCAGCACCACCGCGCCGGCGACGCGGATCAGCGCGTCGTTGCGCCCGCCGCCCAGCGCGGCGAGGCGGTAGAGAGCGCCCAGGCGGCTGTCGATACGGCCGTGCTCCTGCAATTCCTCGCGCAGGCAGGTCCACGCGTAGAACAGCAGGCCCGTCACATAGAAGGGGATGAACAGCGCTCCCCACCACATCCACGAGGTCGGGCGGAAGACCACGTAGAAGTGCCAGAAGCGGCCAGGCTGGTGCAGGTCGGACAGCAGCGCCACGGGTGCCGCCAGCCCGCAGGTCAGCGCCACCAGCAGCGCCACGCGGCCGAGCTTGCGCCACTCCTCGCGCGCCAGCGCGTAACCGGGCAGGCTCAGCAGCACGCCGCCCACCGACAGGCCGATCAGGAAGAAGTACTGGACGGCCCAGGGAAGCCACGCGACCTCGCGGGTCACGTTGATGACCTCGACGATCTGGTTTTCCATCACACGTGCTCCTTCTCTCGGGCGGGACGCCACAGGGTCGGCGTGCCGTCCACCTTGCCCTGGAATTTCGGATCGAGGCCGACGTAGAAGACCCGCGGCTGCGTGCCCTGCTCGGGCTTCAGCACCTTGGGGTCCTGGCTGTGCACCAGCTTCGACACCGCGCTGTTCGGGTCGTTCAGGTCACCGAAGACGCGCGCACCGCCCACGCACGTCTCCACGCAGGCGGGCAGCAGCCCGGCCTCCACGCGGTGGACGCAGAAGGTGCATTTGTCGGCGGTCTGGGTGTCGTGGTTGATGAAGCGGGCGTCGTACGGGCAGGCCTGCACGCAGTAGGCGCAGCCGACGCACACGCTGTTGTCCACCACCACGATGCCGTCCCGGCGCTGAAAGGTCGCGCCGGTCGGGCAGACGGGGATGCACGGCGGGTCCTCGCAGTGGTTGCACAGGCGCGGCAGCATGTACGACCCGGCCTTGCCCTGCTCCGTCACCTCGTAGGTGGAGACGATGGTGCGGAAGCTGTTCTCCGGCACGTCGTTTTCCATGATGCAGGCGACGGTGCAGGCCTGGCAGCCGACGCACTTGCGCACGTCCACCACCATTGCCCAGCGCTGAGCCGGGTCGCCCTGGCGGCGGTCCGCCGCGGCGGCTTGCGGCAGGGCCGTCAGCGCGGCCACCCCCACGGTGGCGGCGCTGACGCCCGTGAAGAAGTTGCGTCGTGAACGGTCCATGGCTGGCCCCTCGCACGTGATCCCCGGCCCGTGACGGACCACGGGCTGTCAGGTGCCAAGGGTACGCGGATCGCCGCCGCCGGCCCATTGGGGGTGTCCCTACCGCGGCTAGGGTTTTCCCCAGTGACGATGTGTCGCGGGGGAGGGAGGGGCAGGATGCGCCCGCTACTCCGCCTCCAGCAGCAGGCGCGTGAGGTCGGCGACGCTCGCCACCTCCAGCTTTTCCATGACGTTGTGGCGGTGCACCTCGACCGTCTTCATGGAGAGGTCCAGCTCGAAGGCGATCACCTTGTTGGGCTTGCCCGCCGCCACCAGATCGGCGACCTGCCGCTCACGCGGGGTGAGGCGGGCCAGCAGGGCGCGGACGCGCGCCTTGCGGCTGTGCCCCTTCCACAGCGCCATGGACTTCTCCAGCGCCTCGTGCACGCGGTCGAGGAGGTGCTGGTCGTTGAACGGCTTCTCGATGAAGTCCACCGCCCCGGCGCGCAGCGCCCGCACCGCCATGGGCACGTCGGCGTGCCCGGTGATGACGATCACCGCGAGGATCGAGCCGGCCCTGGCGAGTGCCTCCTGCAGCTCCAGCCCGCTCATCCCCGGCATGCGCACGTCGGTGACGAGGCAGCCGGGCTGGTCGGGATGCCACGCCTTCAGGAACTCCTCGCCCGAGGCGAAGGACGAGACCGTCAGCCCGACCGAGCCGATCAGCCACGCCAGGGAATGGCGCATGGCCGGGTCGTCGTCGACGACGTAGACGGTGCGCGGAGCCTCAGCCTGCATGGGTTTGCTCCTCGTTGGCGACGGGCGGGGCGACCGGCAGGGCGAACCGCATGACCAGCCCGCCGCCGTCGTTGTCGGTCGCCCACAGGCGGCCGCCGTGCGATTCCAGGATGGTGCGGCAGATCGACAGGCCCAGGCCCATGCCGGCGGGCTTGGTGGTGTAGAAGGGGTCGAACAGGCGCGCGCGCGCCTCCGGCGACAGTCCGTGGCCGCGGTCGGCCACCGCCACCTCGACCCGCCCGTCGCCGTCCGCCGCGGTGCGGACGGTGACGCCGGCGGTGCCGCGCGGCTGGTCCTCCATGGCGTCCAGGGCGTTCTTGACGAGGTTCAGCACGACCTGCTCGATCTGCACGCGGTCGGCCGACACCGGCGGCAGGCCGTCGGCGAGGTCGAGCGTGACGGCGATGCCGTCGCGGCGCGCCAGCGGCTCGCACAGCGACACCGCGGCGCGCACCGCCTCGTTCAGGTCGAGCGGTCCGACCTGCGGGGCGCGCTTGCGCACGAAGTCGCGGATGCGGGCGATGATGCCGGCGGCGCGGTCGGCCTGTTCGGCGATGGCGCGGGTGGCCTCGGCGAGTTGCGCGGCCTCCACCGTGCCGGACTCCAGGCGCCGCGTGCAGCCGCGCGCGTAGTTGGCGATGGCGCCCAGCGGCTGGTTCAGCTCGTGCGCCAGGGTGCTGGCCATCTCGCCCAGGATCGACAGGCGGCCGACGTGGTCCATCTCGCGCTGGCGCAGGCGGGCCTCCTCCTCGGCGCGGCGGCGCTCGGCGGCCTCGCGCAGCAGGTTGTGGTTGGCCGCCCGCAGTTCGGCGGTGCGCACCTTGATCAGGTGCTCGACCCGCAGGGAGTGCCCCGCCCACCACAGCAGCGCCAGCGCGGCGGCGGCCAGCCAGCCCCAGTGCTCGCGCGCCACGTCGACCAGCGACACCTCGCGCAGGTGCCGGTAGGGGCCGATGCGCAGCGCGCGGAACAGGTCGTGCACCGGCTGGTAGTCGAGCGGCACCGTCCACCCCTCGTAACCGCCGGCCCTGGCGGCGGGGTGGTCGGGCGGCATCTGGAACAGCGCGACGACGACCGCCTTGGCGAGGTCCCCCGGCGTGGAGGCGAGGCGGGCGAGCGGCCAGTCCGGGTAGAGGTCCGTCGACAGCGCGCAGTCGACGCCGGGCGTGGGCCTGGGCGCCAGGACGCGGAAGCGCGCCGGGTCGACCTTGCCCTCGGCCGCCAGATCCTCCAGCACGCAGGCGCGGAACACGCCGGCGTCGGCGCTGCCGTCCTGCACCGCGTAGGCGATGCGGTCGACCGGGAAGCCGGAAAAGCGCAGCTCCTTCAGGTCCGCATAGGGGTCGATGCCGGCGCGCAGCATCTCCCCCCACGCCACCTGGAAGCCGCCGAAGGCGTCCGGGTCCACCGCCATGACGGTGCGGCCGCGCAGGTCGCGCAGGTCGGCCAGATCGGTGCGGTCGGCGCGCACGAGGATGGTGGAGCCGATGGCGGCGCCCGAGGGTGCCGCGCGCGAGGAATGCAGGGTGGCGATGCGGGTGACGCCGTGGCGCCCCTCCAGCTCCACGTAGTTTCCGGTGTTGGTCAGCACGAAGTCCACCGTGCGGGCGCGCACGGCGGTCTCCATCCCGGCGAGGTCGAGCGGCACCATTTCGGCGCCGCGCTCGGGAAACCGCTCGGCGAGGTAGCGGACCGTCGGCTCCCAGGCGGCGGTGGCGTGGTCGCCGCCGCGGTAGGCGAGCACGCCGATGCGGATGGGCGGTTCCGCCCGGGCGGCGCCCGCCGACAGGCCCGCCAGGGCCGCCGCCACGGCGAACTTGAGCAAACGCCATCTCACGCCGGCACCTCCGACGGCCAACCCACCGCTGGCCGCATACACCCTTCCGGACGGGCGCACAATGGGTTGCCCGCTCGCGGCCGCGTCCCGTCAGGCGGTCACGAACCAGCCGGGGGCCACCGACAGCGGACTGATTCCGTTGAGCTTGATGGTGTCGCCGGTGCTCAACACGATGGTCGCGTAGGTGGTGGTTCCCAGCGTCCACGTCGTGCCCGGAGCCAGCGCGAGCCGGTCGCCGGCGGTGGCGTCGAAGCCGAAAAGCTGGTCGTTTCCGCTGCCCGGCGCGAACACGAAGCGGTCGGCTCCGGCATCGCCGAACAGCACGTCGTCGCCGCCTCCGCCGGACAGCGTGTCGTCGCCGCCATCGCCGTGGAGCCGGTCACCGCCGCCGCCGCCGATCAGCGCGTCATTTCCGTCGCCGCCGTTCAGGTCGTTCTGCGTCAGGACCATGCCGTCGGCGGTGAACAGCATGACACCGCTGGTGTCGATCAGCGTATCGTCGCCGCCGTCGCCCGACAGCGTGTCCACGCCGTCGCCGCCGGCGACGACGTCGGCCCCGTCGCCGCCGTACAGCACGTCGTCGCCAAGGCCGCCATGGAGCGTGTCGTCGCCGCTTTCGCCCAGGAGGTGGTCGGCGCCCGGATTGCCGTAGAGGGCGTCGCCATCCTGTCCGCCGTAGAGCGTGTCGCCGTCCAGGTTGCCGAACAGCAGGTCGCCGCCGCCGCCGCCCGAGAGCACGTCGGCTCCCTGGCCACCGTAAAGGCTGTCGCCGCCGCCGCCATCACCGCCATCGCCACCATCGCCATCATCGCCATCGCCACCATCGAGCGTGTCGGCTTCCCGATTGCCGTACAGCACGTCGCCGCCGGATCCGCCGAACAGCAGGTCGCGCCCCTGGCCGCCGAACAGCGTGTCGGCCCCCTGGGCGCCCACCAGCGCGTCGTTTCCGGGATTGCCGTAGACGATGTCGTTGCCGGATCCGGCGTGGATGACGTCATCGCCGCCGCCGAGCGCCGCAGCGTCGTCGCCGGCGCCGAGTTCGCCGATGTCGGCCCCCTCGCCACCCGCGACCGCGTCGCTCGCGTCGCCGGCGGCAACGGGCTGGCGCGCCCCGTACAGCCGGACCAGGGCCAGCTTGTCCAGCCACCCCCACGTGGTCAGGGACGCCGAGGTGTCGTAGGACATCACGGTGTTGAACCCGCGATCCTCGGACTCGTCGAGCTGCGGGCGGTCGGCGGTGCCGCCGCGACCGTCGTAATAGCGCGGGTGGTTGAGGCCGAGAGCGTGCCCGGTTTCGTGAACGCTCACGTGCGCCACGTCGTAGCGGCGCGTGACGCCGCCCTCCTCGACCAGCTCCGGGGACAGCCAGACGCGGCTGCCGGATTCCGTCGGCCGCGTCGCCATGCCGGAGGCGCCGAGGCCGAGGGTCTGGGAGTAGCTGATGTCCGCGCTCGCCGTGTCGCCGACCTCGCGGAAGGTGACGCGCGCGAAGCCCGACGCTTCGGCCAGGGCGGCGCGGATGGTGGCGCGCACGGCCTCGGGCAGCGGCTGCCAGTCGGTGCCGGTCGACCGGTGGAGTTCGCTCGGCCCGAAGCTGATGGTGACCGTCGGCCCCGCCTCGCCCGCGTGCTGACGCGAGCCGTCGGGGAACAGCAGAGCGTCGATGTCGAAGTCACCAGCCATGTTGCCCGTTCCGATGCTCTCGTGCGGCCGTCGGCCGGTGGTTCCGCCGGGATCAAAGCCCATGCGGCGTCGGCGGACAAGCGCGATGTGGTGGGCGGCGCGCCGGCGTCCCTCGGCGTCACATCGTCCTGATGGAGCCGACGAAGTGGCGCATCTCGCCGTCGAGGCGCTGCGCCTGCGCCGACATCAGGCCGGATGCCGACAGCACGGTCTGCATCGACGCCCGGCTGGCCTCGACGGTGGCGGCGACCACGTCCAGGGCGTTCGACAGCTCGCCGTTCTCGCGCGCCACCTCCTGGATGCTGCGGCTGATCTCGTGCGTCGCCGAGGCCTGCTCGCGCATGCCCTCGGCCACCGTCCGCGCCACGCCGTCGATCCTGCGGATCGTCTCCGCGATCGAGCCGATGGCCGAGACCGCGTCGTCGGTCGCCGCCTGCATGGAGCGGATCTGGCCGGCGATCTCGCCGGTCGCCGCCGCCGTCCGGTTGGCGAGCGTCTTCACCTCGTTGGCGACGACGGTGAAGCCGCGTCCCGCCTCGCCCGCCCGCGCCGCCTCGATGGTCGCGTTGAGGGCGAGCAGGTTCGTCTGGGCGGCGATCTTGCCGATCAGTTCGACCACGTTGCCGATGTTGCCGGCGGCGGCGGCAAGCTGATGGATGATGGTGTCGGTGCGCACGGCGTCGCGCACCGCGCACCCGGCGATCTCCGTCGCCAGGCCGACCTGCCGCTCGATCTCGCCGATGGAGGCGGTCAGCTCCTCCGCCGCGGCGGCCGCCGTCTGGACGCCGTCCAGGGTGCGGGCCGACCCGGCGGTGGCGCCCTGCGTCTGGCGGCTGGCCTCGTCGGCCTGCCCGACCATCGACACCGCCGTGCCCTGCAGGCCGGCGGCGGCCTCCGCCACGGCGTCGGCCACCATCTTGACGCTGGCCTCGAAGCGCTCGGCGAGCGCCTGGAGGGCGCGGCCCTTCTCCTCGGCGGCGCGGGCGCGCTCCTCCTCGACGCGCTCGTTCGCCGTGGCCGCGGCGGCCGACGCCTCGCGCAGCACGAGCAGTGCCCGCGCCATGTCGGCGACCTCGTCGCGTCCGCCGGTGGGCACCTCCACGCCGAGGTCGCCGTTGGCCACCCCGTGCATGGCGCGGGCGAGCGCGCCCAGCCGCGAGGCGACGTTCCGGCCGACGTAGAGCCAGGCGATCACCGCCGCCCCGAGAATGCTGAGCGCCGCCACCGAACCGAGCCACAGGCGGCCGGACGCCGTCGCCTCGCGCGCCGCGTCCGCCGCCGCGCGGGTGTCGGCGCGCGTCGCCTCGACGATGGCGCCCACCGTGCGGTCGAGCGCGGCGGCGCGGTCGCGGTTCTCCGCCAGCAGCGCGCCGCCCGCCGTCATGGCGGCCAGTTCCGCCGCGCGCACGGCGAACAGCCCGTCCGGCGCGCGGCCGATGGCCAGCATCGTCTTCACCGCGCCGTCGACGCGGGCGGCGTCGCGGGCGGGCAGCGCGGCGACCAGCTCCTCGATCTCCGCCGCCGCCGCCTCGAAGCGGGTCCGCAGCTCCGGCAGGCGCTGGCCGTCCGGGGTGTTGGCCGCCTCGTTCAGCAGGCCGGCGGCGAGGTTGGTCGCGGCGCTCAGCTCGCGGAAGACGCTGAAGCGCTGCAGGGCGTCGGTCGTCAGGTCGCTGAGCGCGAAGGTGGTGTCGCGGTGCATGCGTTCCCCGGCGCGGATCACCCGGTCGCGCGCCGCGTCGGCCAGCGTGGCGAGCGCCCCGTCGAGTTCGGCCCGCAGCGCGCCGGCCGCGCGCACGGCTGCGCCGGTGCCGGCGCCGGTCCCCAAGGCGGCCAGCCGGTCGAACGCCGGCCTCAGGGCGGCGGCGGCGCCGCCCAGGTCGCCCAGCAGGTCGGGAAGCCCGGCGGCCGTGGCGGCGAAGGTGTCCGCCGCCCGCCCGGCGTCGGCGGGGGTGGCGGCGACGTGCGCCTCGGCCAGCGCCGCCGCCATGGTGGCGGCGGAGGCGCGCAGCCGCAGCGCCGCCCGCAGGCCGCCGATCGACGCGTCGACCAGCCCGCGCGCCGCGGCGGCCGTGTCGTCGGTCAGCGTCTCGGCCGCCGCGACGACGTCCTGCCGCGCCTGGACGGCCAGCGGCGCGATGGCGCCCAGCAGCGTCTGGTGGGTGGCGTTGAGCCGCCCGACCAGGTCGAGCCGGTGCCGGCGGCGGGCGAGCCGCTCGTCGGTCGCCGCGGTCTGGCGTTCCAGGTTGGCGGCGATGGCCCGCGCGGCGCCGGCCAGCTCCTCCACCCGCTCCGCCGGAAGCCCGAGGCCGCCGAGCGCGCCCAGCCGCTCCATCATGCCGCCGGAAAGCTGCGCGATCTGCGCGACGGCGGCGTCGCGGTCGGCCGTGGTGACCGCCGCCTCCAGGCTGGGCGCGGCGGCGGCCAGCGCGGCGCTCGCCTTGGACAGGCCGCTGGCGGCGACGACCTCCGGCAGCTTGTCGTCGATGATGTCGGCGATGCGCACCTCGACCGCCCCGTAGGACCACCAGCCGACGGCACTGCCGACCACGGTCAGGCCGGATACGGCACCGATCGCGACGAAGAGCTTGAGGGCAATTCCCATCCCGGCCGTCCGGCGCATCGCGCTTCCTCCCCGTTCGCCCGTGGCCGGCGTGCCGGCGGGCGGTTCGTCCTGTTCTCTAACGATCATTCGGAATACGGGTGCCGATGGGCGGCCGGCCCGGACGGACCGGCCGCCGCGCCCCGCTAGGCCGTCCGTTCCTGGAGCGCTGCCCGGCGGGTCCGCCACCACTGCCAGCCGACGAACGCGGCGGCCATGGCGAGCCCGGCCTCGTCCGTGGCCGGCATGGCGACCACCAGCATGAAGGCCGCGGCGGTGGCGAAGGCCCGCTCCGGCCAGGACAGCCGGGTCATGAAGTAGCCGACCGACGCGCCGCCCCACAGCATGATGCCGACCACCGCCTTCGCCACCACGTAGGCGACGGCGAGCCAGTCGTCGGTCTGCAGCATGAGGGCCGGGTCGTAGACCGCCATGAACGGCACCACGTAGCCGGCGATGGCGATGCGGGTGGCGATCCAGCCGATCTCCATGTGCCCGGCGCGGGCGATGGACGAGGCTGCCAGCGCCGCCAGCGCCACCGGCGGCGTCAGGTCGGCCATGATGCCGAAGTAGAAGACGAACATGTGGCTGACGATCAGCGGCACGCCCATCTCCAGCAGCGCCGGGGCGGCGATGGCCGAGGTGATGATGTAGTTGGCCGTCGTCGGCAGCCCGGTGCCGAGCACGATGGACGCGGCCATCGTCAGCAGCAGCGCCAGGACCAGGTTGCCGCCCGAGATCTGGACGATGCCCGCCGCGATGCCCGAGGCGAGGCCGGTCAGGGTCAGGATGCCGATCAGCACGCCGACCAGCGCGCAGGCGACGCCGACGCCGATGGCGTTGCGCGCGCCGTCCGCCAAGCTGTGGGTCAGCAGCGCCAGGGTCTCGCGCCCGCCGCGCATGGCGAGGCTGGGCAGGATCAGCAGGCCCACCATGGCGACCGCCAGGTGCTCGATGCGCAGCCCGAGCCGCCACAGGCCGGCGGCGGCCAGCCCCAGCGCCACCCAGAACGCGACGCGCAGCGCGGTGGAGGACAGCGCCCCCGCGGCGCCGGTGCCGAGGATCAGGACGACGGTGCAGGCGATGCCGATGACGCCCGCGAACATCGGCGTGAAGCCGGAGAACAGCAGGTAGACCAGCACCAGCAGCGGAAACACCAGATGCCACTGGGCGCGGATCGCCTTGAGCGCGTTCGGGCACTCGGACTTCGGCACGCCGTTCAGGTTGTGCAGCCCGGCCTCCAGGTGGACCATCCAGAACGCCGCGCCGAAATAGAGGACGGCGGGGATGACGGCGGCGGCGACCACCTCGCTGTAGGGCACGCCGATGGTCTCGGCCATGATGAAGGCGGCGGCCCCCATGACCGGCGGCATGAGCTGCCCGCCCATGCTGGCGGTCGCCTCCACCGCCCCGGCGAAGGCCGGGCGGTAGCCGAAGCGCGTCATCAGCGGGATGGTGAACTGCCCGGTGGTCAGCACGTTGGCCACGCCCGAGCCGTTGATCGTCCCCATGAAGCCCGAGGAGAGCACCGCCACCTTGGCCGGCCCGCCCTTGGCGTGCCCGAACAGGCCCAGCGAGATGTCGTTGAACAACTGGATCATGCCCGCGCGCTCCAGGAACGCGCCGAACAGGATGAACAGGAAGATGAAGGTGGCCGAGACGTAGACCGGCGTGCCGTAGATGCCCTCGGTGCCGAAGGCGAGCTGCTCGATCACCTGGTCCACGCCGTAGCCGCGGTGCGCCAGCGGACCGGGCAGCAGCGGGCCGAGCAGCGCGAAGGGAATGAAGACGCCGCAGATGATCGGCAGCGCCAGCCCCATGATGCGGCGCGCCGCCTCGAACACCAGCGCGATGGTGAGGGCACCCACGGCCATGTCCGTCGCCGTCGGGTCGCCCGCGCGCAGCAGCAGGTCGTGCTCGAAGACGTAGTGGTACAGGGCAAGGCCGAAGCCCAGGCCGCCGAGCAGCCAGTCGTACCAGGGAACCGCGGTGCGGTCGCGGTGCTGGCTCGGCCCGAACAGCAGGAAGGTCAGCAGCAGCAGGAAGCCGACGTGGATCGCGCGCACCACCCCGCTGGACAGCGGTGCGAAGGTCGCGGTCCACAACTGGAACAGCGAGAACGCGACGGCCACGGCGAAAATGACGCCCTGCGTCCAGCGCGGAAGGTTGAGGTGGGCGCTCGCCGGGTTCTCGCGGTCGACGATGCGGCGGGTCTCGGCATCCTGCGCGGCGGCTTCATCCGCGGCGCCGGGAAGGGGGGCGGTCATGGGGTGGTCTCCGGTGGCGGGGGCGTTGCGTCGATGGGGGGCCGGGAGGCGGGCACCTCCCGGCGTCGGGATCACTTCGCCAGGCCCTTTTCCCGGAAGTACCGCGCGGCTCCCGGATGCGGGGGGACCGGGCTCGGCGTCGCCGCCGTGTCGACGGAGATCTGCCTGGCGGCGCTGTGCGCCGCCGCGAGTTCGCCGACGTTCTCGAAGATCGCCTTGGTCATGGCGTAGGCCGTGTCGTCCGACACGCCGGCGTGGGTCACCAGATAGTTGACCACCGCCACGGTCTCCACCGGGGCGGTCTGGCCCGGATAGGTCCCGCCGGGGATGGTGGCGCCGACGTACACGGGATTGCCCATCCTGGCGACCACCGCCGCCGGCACCTCCACCACCACGATGTCGGTGCTGACGGCGAGGTCCTTGATCGACGCCACGCCGAGGCCGGCCGACTGCAGCGTCGCGTCGAGCTGGCGGTTCTTCATCAGCTCCACCGACTCCGCGAACGGCAGGTACTCGGTCTTGGCGAAGTCGGCGTAGCCCAGACCGGCGGCGCCGAGGATGGCGCGGGCGTTCAGTTCGGTGCCGGATTTCGGCGCGCCGACGGAGATCTTCTTGCCCTTGAGGTCGGCCAGCGTTTTGATGCCGCTGTCGGCGCGCGCGACGATCTGGATGTAGTTGGGGTAGATGGCGCCGATGGTCCGCAGCTTGTCGAGCTTCGCCTTGAAGCCGGCCTCGGCGTCGCCGGACCACGCCATGCTGAGGGAGTCGCCCAGCGTGAAGGCGATCTCGCCGCGGCCGGCCTGCAGGAGGTTGAGGTTCTCGACCGACGCCTTGGTCGCCTGGACCGAGGTCTTGGCGTCCGGCAGCTTGGCGGCGACGAGCTTGCCGACGGCGACGCCCAGCGGGTAGTACACGCCGCTCGTCCCGCCGGTCAGGACGTTGATGAACTCGGCCGCCCCGGCCGGGGCGGCGGCGAACGAGGCGGCGAACGATGCGGCGGCCGCGACGCAGGCGGCGGTGAACGATGACGTCATGAAAGTCTCCCTCGGCGAAGCGCCTGTGACGGCGCGCATGCGGGTGAGGGGCGCCGTCGGCACGGCTTGCCTGGATCGTCCGGTCATAGGGGCGCCCTCCCGTTTTCGTTGTCCGGGGCCGGAGCCCCGTGGGGCGTCCCTTGGCAAGGGCCGTGCCAGTGTTGTTCGGGGGGCGAACGGACGGATTCGCGGGCCTGCCGGCGCCGCCCGGCGCCGCGCCTGTGCGGAGAACCGCACGCCCCGGTGCCGGGCGTGCGGATTTCGGCATGGCCTTCGCGGGCGCGGAATCCGCGGGCGCGGGGTGTCAGGGTATCAGGGTATCAGGGTATCAGGGCCGCTCGAAGCGGGTGCGGTCGATGCCGTGCCGGCGCAGCTTGTCGTAGAAGGTCTTGCGCGGAAGCTGGAGGGCGGCGCAGGTCGCCGCCACGTCGCCATGGCAGCGCGCCAGCTCGCGCTCGATGACGCCGCGCTCGAACGCGTCCATCTCCTCGGCCAGCGAGAGCGGGGAGGGCGCCGCCGCCGCCGTGCCCTGGTGCCCCGGCGCGAACGGCTCGCGCAGCAGGCCGAGGACGTAGCGCTCGGCCACGTTGCGCAGTTCGCGCACGTTCCCCGGCCAGTCGTGGGTGCACAGCAGCCGCATCTGCGCGTGCGACGGCGTCGGCGGGGAGCGGCCGTAGCGCACCGCGGCGTCCATGGCGAAGTGCTCGAACAGCACCGGGACATCCTCGACCCGCTCGCGCAGGGGCGGCAGCGTCAGGGTGGCGACGTTGAGCCGGTAGTACAGGTCGGCGCGGAACTTCTGCTGGTCGGACAGCGCCTTCAGGTCCTCCTTGGTGGCGGCGACGACGCGGAAGTCCACGGCGCGCGAATCGTTGGACCCCAGCCGCTCGACGCGCCGCTCCTGGAGAACCCGCAGCAGCTTGACCTGCAGGGCCGGCGGCATGGTCTCGATCTCGTCGAGGAACAGCGTCCCGCCGTCGGCGTGCTCGATCTTGCCGACGCGGCGCTTGATCGCCCCGGTGAAGGCGCCGGCCTCGTGGCCGAAGATCTCGCTCTCGAACACGCTCTCCGGCAGCGCCCCGCAGTTCAGCGCGACGAAGTTGCGGGCGCGGCGCGGGCTCATGTCGTGCAGCGCCCGCGCGACGAGTTCCTTGCCGGTGCCCGTCTCGCCGTGGATCAGCACGTCGGCGGAGGTCTCGGCCAGTTGCCCGACCAGCCGGCGCACCTCGGCGATGGCGGGCGAGGCGCCGCGGATCAGGTCCTCGATGGTCCGCCCGCCGCCGATGTGCCGGCGCAGCCGCCGGTTCTCCAGCACGAGGCGGCGCGTCTCCAGCGCGCGGCGGACCACCTCCACCAGATGTTCGGACGAGAACGGCTTCTCGATGAAGTCGTAGGCCCCCTCGCGCATGGCGCCCACGGCCATGGACACGTCGCCGTGCCCGGTGACGAGGACGACCGGCAGGGCCGGATCGACGGTGCGGGCGGCGCGCAGCAGCTCCAGCCCGTCCATGCCCGGAAGCTTGACGTCGGTGACCAGGACGCCCTCGAAGTCGGGGGTCAGGTGCGGCCGGGCCTGCTCGGCGCTCTCGAAGCCCTGCACGGCGATGCCGGCCAGCTTGAGGGCCTGCTCGCTGCCCAGGCGCACGTCCAGCTCGTCCTCGACGAACAGCACCGTCATTCCGTCCATCTCAGGCCGCATCCTTCCGGGCCCCGGCGCGGGGCAGTTCGACCACGAATTCGGCGCCGCCCTCCGGCCGGTTGGCGGCGGTGAGCTGCCCGCCGGCGTCGCGCACGATGCCGGCGGAGATGGACAGGCCGAGCCCGAGCCCGGCGGCGTCCTTGGTCGTGAAGAACGGTTCGAAGATCCGCGGCAGCACGTCGTCGGCGATGCCGGAGCCGGTGTCGCGCACGCGGATGCGCACGCGCCCGCCCGCCTCCCCGTCCGCCTCCTCGACGATCACCTCCAGGCGCCGCGCGGGCCGGCCGCGCATGGCGTCCAGCGCGTTGCGGTAGAGGTTGATGAGCACCTGTTCCAGCCGCACCTCCTCGAAGGCCACCTCGACGGCGTGGTCGGGCAGATGGCAGGCCAGCTCGACCGTCTCCAGCCGCATCCGCTGCTCGATCAGGACCAGCGCGTTCTGCACCGCGCGGGCCACCGGCACCGGCTCGTCGCGCGCCTTGGTCTTGCGCGCGAAGGCCTTGAGCTGGCCGGTGATGCGCGCCATCCGCACGACCAGATCCGCGATGCGGACGAGGTTGCCGCGCAGGTCGTCGTGCAGGCCGCGCTCGAACAGCACCACGGCGTTGTCGGCGTAGGTGCGGATCGCCGCCAGGGGCTGGTTCAGCTCGTGCGTGATGCCGGCCGCCATCTGCCCGAGCATGGCGAGCTTGCCGGCCTGCACCAGTTCGTCCTGCGCCTCGCGCAGCACGCGCTCGGCCCGTTCGCGCTCGGCGATCTCCAGCTTGAGGCGGTCGTTGGCGGCGACGAGGTCGGCGGTGCGCTCGGCGATGCGGATCTCCTGCTCGTCGCGGGTGCGCCGCAGCTCGGCGTTGGCCCGCTCCAGGGCGGCGCGGGCCAGCGTGCCCTCGCGGATGCGCCGCCGGCGCTGGCGCAGGAAGAGGAGGACCAGCAGCAGGAAGACCACCGCGAAGGCGGCGATGGCGGCGGTCGCGTGCACGGCCGACCGCACCGGCGCCAGGTCGGACAGGATCAGGAGGCGCCAGCCCGTCCCCGGCAGGGTGGCGGCCTGCGCCAGGTACTCGGTCGTGCCCGCGCCGTCGGGGTTGCGGATCGCCAGCAGCGTCGCGCCGTTCACCTCGCGCCGCTCGGCGATGGGAAGCGGGAGGAGGTCGACACCGGCGTACTGGCGGGTCTGGCTCATCCGCCCGGCGTCCAGCGGCGACAGCGTCTCCAGCGTGCGGAACCGCCACGCCGGTTCCGAGGAGAGGAACGCCACCCCGGCGCCGTCGGCGACCAGCACCCGCTCGGCGCCGAACCGCCACGCCTCCTCCAGCCCGTCGAGGCTGACCTTGACCGCCACCACGCCGATGATGCGCCCCTCGTCGTAGACGGCGTGCGACAGAAAGTGCCCCGGCGTGCCGGTCGTCACGCCGATCGCGTAGAAGGCGCCGCGCCCCTGCGCCAGGGCCTGCCGGAAATAGGGGCGGAAAGCGTAGCTGTTGCCGACGAAGGTCTGCGGCGTGTCCCAGTTGCTGGCGGCCAGGGTCAGCCCGTCGGCGTCCATCACGTACAGCATGGCCGAGCGCGCTTCCTGCGTCACCGTGGCGAGGTAGCGGTTCACGCGGTCCCGCAGGCGCGCGTCGTCGGGATGGTGCAGCAGGTCGCGGATGTCGGCGTTCATGGTGAGCACGAACGGCAGGTAGCCGTGCCGCTCGATCGCGCTTTCCAGGTTGTTCACGTAGAGGGCGAGGCGATGCTCGCCCACCGACGTGAGGTCGCCGATGCCGCTGCGCTCGCGCCAGAGGGCGGCGGTGGCGACGACCACGGCGGCGAGCGCGGCGGCCCCCGCCCAGTGCAGGGCCGTCCGCAGGGCGCGCGGCAGCCGGCGCGCCGGCGCGAGGCGCTGCGCCGCAACTCCGTGGATCTGCCAGCCGAATGCCATGGCTCCCGCGCCGCTCCGCCGCCGCGCGTCCGGACGGCCCGGACGCGGCGCCTCCACATTGCGGGCTTCGCGGAGGCATAATCAAGCGCCTCGGCGATGCGCACCGCGCCGGACAGGCGGTCTCTCCCGGCGCCCGGTGGCGGCGGCGACGCCTATGCCCGGGCCGACCGCCGCAACGCCTGCGGCGGCTGGCCGAAGGTGCGGAGGAAGGCGCGGCGCATGCGGCCGGGGTCGCCGAAGCCGGCGACCTCGGCGATGCGCTCGAAAGGGGCGTGGCTGGTTTCGACCGCCGTCCGGGCGGTCTCCAGGCGCAGGCGCTCGACGGCCTTCGCGGGGGTCGTTCCGGTCTCCGCCGCGAAGGCGCGGGCGAAGTGCCGCGGGCTCATGGCGGCGCGGTCGGCAAGGCGTTCGACCGTCAGCGGTTCGGCGAGGTGCGCCCGCATCCACGCGATCAGCTCGACGAAGCGGCCCGTCCGCCCGCCCAGCTCCACGAGAGCCGAGAACTGCGACTGGCCGCCGGGCCGGCGCTGGTGGACGACGAGCTGCTGCGCCGTCCGCCGGGCGACCGCCGGGCCGAGGTCGTCCTCGATGAGCGCCAGGGCCAGATCGATGCCGGCGGAAATGCCGGCCGAGGTCCAGACGTCTCCGTCCCGGATGAAGATGCGCTCCGCATCCAGCGTGACCTTCGGATAGCGGCGGCCGAAGTCGTCCGTGCTGCCCCAGTGCGTGGTGGCGCGGCGGCCGTCGAGCAGCCCGGCCTCCGCGAGCAGATAGGCGCCGGAGCAGACGCTGGCGATCCGCCGCGCCTTCGCGCGCCTCAGCCAGGCGACGATCTCCGCCAGCGCCGCCATGGAGCGGACGATATCGCCACCCGACACCAGGACCGTGTCGAAGGCGCCATCCCCGAGCGGCCCGGCCGAAAGCCCGAACCCGGACGAGCTTTCCACGCGCCCGCCGCCGGGCGCCAGCAGCGCCAGACCGTAGCTTCCCGGCCGGAACCGCTCCGCGATCTCGAACGCCGTTGTCGGTCCGGCCGCATCCAGCAGTTGGAATCCGGGGAAGATCACGACGGCGATCTCTCGGCGCATGGCAGTTTTCGCCCGATTTACGTCATTTCGGACAGAACATGACGACGGTAGTCTGCGCGTCAAGCCCTGCGACACCGGAAACCGCGCGCTCAGCGGAGGAGGATCGCCATGAACACGCGGCTTGTCTTTTGGAGCGGCCTGGGCGCCGCCGCCCTTCTCGTGACGATCGGCGGGGCCTGGATTCTCTCGTTGCCTCCGGTGCCGGCCGCCGCCGCCGCGCCGCCCATCGCGCGGGAAGAGGCCGATGCCACGCTCGCGGCCCTGAAGCCGCCGAAACGCCGGCGCCCGCTGGTCGCGATCATCGGCATCAACGACGCCACCGAGACCACCGACTATCTCATGCCCTACGGCGTCCTTCGGCGCGCCGACGTCGCCGACGTGGTGGCGCTCGCGACGGGGCCGGGGCCGGTGACGCTCTACCCGGCGCTCACGGTCGAGCCGCAGGCGACGGTCGCGGACTTCGACGCGCGGCATCCGGACGGCGCCGATTATGTCATCGTCCCCGCCATGAGCCGCGACGACGACCCGGCGGCGCTGCAATGGATCAGGAGCCAGGCGGCCAAGGGGGCGATCGTGGTCGGCATCTGCGCCGGAGCCAAGGTCGTCGGCGCGGCCGGGCTGCTCGACGGCAAGCGGGCGACGACCCACTGGTATTATCTCGACGCGCTGCGCGACAGGCATCCCGCGATCCGCTACGTCGCGGACCGGCGTCTGGTGGTCGACCAGGGCGTCGCGACGACGACGGGGATCACCGCGTCCATGCCGATGTCGCTCACCCTGATCGAGGCGATCGCCGGCCGGGACAAGGCCCGCGCCGTCGGCCGCGACCTCGGCCTCGCGCACTGGGACGCGCGCCACGCCAGCGATGCGTTCCGGTTCACGCGCCCGTTCGCGTTGACGGCGATCGGCAACCGGCTCGCCGTCTGGAACCATGAACGGCTCGGCATCGAACTGGCGCCCGGCATCGACGAAGTGTCGCTCGCCCTCGTCGCGGACGCCTGGTCGCGGACCTATCGGTCCCGCGCGGTGACGTTCGCCGGCACGGCCGGCGCGCAGCGGACCCGCAACGGCATCGGCGTCGTCCCCGATCGGGTCGCCACGTCCTGGCCCACGGAGGAACGGATTCCGGCGATCGGGGACCGGCCACCGGCGCATGCGCTGGATCAGGCCCTGCACGGCATCGCCGCCCGCTATGGAACGCGCACGGCCGACTTCGTCGCCATGCAGCTCGAATACCGGAGGGAACCGCCGCCGGCGCCGTGAAAGCCCGCGCCCCCGCCTCGGCGCCCCCCTACCTTAGCTCCGCTCTGCCCACTTTTCGGGCAGCCGGCATCCGCATGTGTTGTCTGCCCGCGGGCCGGGGGCTACGGTCCGTGCGGAAGCAGCGGCCGCGTTGCCGCGCCATGAGGGTGCATCGATGCAGAGCTGGCCGGTTCTCGCCATTTCGGCGGCCTACCTCGGCGTGCTGTTCGCCATCGCGTGGTGGGGCGACCGCAGGGCGGGCCGGGGGGCCGGCGCGGTGGACACGCGCGGGGCGGCGGTCTTCTACGCGCTGACGCTGGCGGTCTACAACACGTCCTGGAGCTTCTACGGCTCGGTCGGGCGGGCGACGGCCAGCGGCTTCGACTTCCTGCCGATCTATCTCGGGCCGACGCTGATGCTGCTGTTCGCGCAGCCGGTGTTCGCCAAGGTGATCGCCATCACCAAGGCGCAGAACGTCACCTCCATCGCCGACTTCATCGGCGCGCGCTACGGCAAGAGCCAGGCGGTGGCGGCCTTCGTCACACTGACGGCGCTGGTCGCCGTGCTTCCCTACATCGCGCTGCAGCTCAAGGCGGTGGCGGCGAGCTACGACGTCCTGACCGCCCCGTCCTGGACCCCGGTGCCGGAGGAGCGGCCGTTCTGGCGCGACACCGCCTTCGGCGTGGCGGTGTCGATGGCGGTGTTCACCATCCTGTTCGGCGTCCGCCACATCCACGCCAGCGAACACCATCGCGGCCTGATGCTGGCCATCGCCTTCGAGAGCCTCGTCAAGCTTGCGGCGTTCCTCGCGGTCGCGGCCTACATCGTCTTCGGGATCTTCGACGGCTTCGGCGACCTGATGGCGCGCGCCGCGGCGTCGCCGCGCACGGCGGAACTGCTGGTGCCCGACTTCACCCAGCCGACCTGGCTGTCGAACACCGTCATCGCGGCCATCGCCTTCCTGTGCCTGCCGCAGAAATTCCACGTGGTGGTGGTGGAAAACGAGAACCCGCGGCACGTGCGCTCGGCCGCCTGGCTGTACCCGGCCTATCTCCTGACCCTCAGCCTCTTCATGCTGCCGATCGCCATCGCCGGGCTGAGCACCTTCGGCGAGGGCGGCGTCAACCCGGACACCTACATGATCACGCTGCCCATCGCCGCCGGGGCGGAGACGGTCAGCCTGCTCGCCTTCATCGGCGGCCTGTCGGCGGCCACCGGCATGGTCATCGTCGCCTCGGTGTCGCTCAGCACCATGCTGTGCAACGATGTGGTCGTGCCGCTGCTGCTGCACCTGCGCTACGTCGGCGCGGCGACCGGCGGGCGCGACGTCACCCGCGTGCTGCTGGCCATCCGGCGCGCGGCCGTGGTGGCCATCCTGCTGCTGGCCTACGGCATGTACCGGGTGATCGACCAGGATTATCCGCTGACCCTGATCGGCCTGCTCTCCTTCGTCGCCGTGGCGCAGTTCGGGCCGGCGTTCTTCGGCGGGCTGTACTGGCGGCGCGCCAGCCGGGCGGGCGCGCTGGCCGGGCTGCTGGCCGGCTTCGCGCTGTGGGTGTACACGCTGCTCGTCCCGTCCATGTCCGGCATCCTGGACGTGCTGACCGGCCTCGTCGAGGCCGGCCCCTGGGGCGTGCGCTGGCTGCGGCCGGGGGCGCTGTTCGGCGTGGAGGGCATGGACCCGATCTCGCACGCCACGCTGTGGAGCCTGCTCGCCAACGTGGCGGCCTACGTCGGCGTCTCGCTGGCGAGCCGGCAGAGCCCGGTGGACCGCGCGCAGGCCGTCGCCTTCGTCCAGGACCATATGGCGGTGGAAACCGCCCACCGGCCCTGGCGCGCCGTCACCCGCCTGTCCGACCTGCGGGCGCTGGCGATCCGCTTCGTCGGGCAGGAGCGGGGCGGCGCCAGCTTCGACGCCTACCTCGCGGGGCGCCGGCAGAACCGCGGCCAGATGGGCGCGTCGGGGGCGGACCCGGCGGCGGTGGCCGACCTGGACGCGGTGCGGTTCATCGAGAACCTCGTCGCCGGCGCCATCGGCGCGGCGTCGGCGCGGGTGGTGATGGCGGCGTCGCTGCAGGGCCGCGCGCTGTCGCGCGGCGACGCCATGGCGATGCTGGACGAGGCGTCGGAGGCGCTGACCTTCAACCGCAAGCTCCTCCAGGCCACGCTGGAGAGCGTCGGGCAGGGCATCCTGGCGGTGGACGCGGAGTTCCGGATCTCCGCCTGGAACCGGCGCTTCCTGGAGCTGCTGGACCTGCCGGGCGAGGTGGTGCGGGTCGGCATTCCGCTGGGCGACCTGATCCGCTTCAACGCCGAACGCGGCGAGTACGGCGCCGCCGACCTCAAGGCGCTGATCGTCAACCGCGACGTCAGCGTGCAGGCGTGGCCCTACGTGTACGAGCGGCGGCGCCCGGACGGCACGGTGCTGGAGGTGGCCTGCGACCGGATGCCGGAGGGCGGCTACGTCTCCACCTACACCGACGTGACCGAGCGCTACCGGGCAGCCGAGGCCCTGCGCGAGGCGAACGAGGGCCTGGAGCGGCGCGTGCGCGAACGCACCGAGGCGCTGCAGCGGGCCAAGGCCGAGGCCGAGCAGGCGAACGCCAGCAAGACCCGCTTCCTCGCCGCCGCCAGCCACGACCTGCTGCAGCCGCTCAACGCCGCGCGGCTGTTCGTTTCCGCCCTGGAGGAATGCATGCGCGAGCCGCCCGCCGGGGCGGACCAGCGCGCGCGGGAGCGGGCGCTGCTGGAGAACGCGGCGGCCTCCCTGCGCTCGACGGAACAGCTGCTGGGCGGGCTGCTGGACATCTCGTCGCTCGACGCCGGCACCGTGCGGGCCAACGTCGGCGCGTTCGCCATCGACGACCTGCTGTCGCGGCTGCGCGTCGAGTTCTCGGCCCTGGCGCGCGAGCGCGGGCTGGACCTGCGCGTCGTCGGCTGCCGGGCGACGGTGCGCAGCGACCCGCAGTTGCTGCGGCGCATCCTGCAGAACTTCCTGTCGAACGCCATCCGCTACACGGCGTCGGGGCGGGTGCTGCTGGGCTGCCGGCGGCACGGCAGCCTGGTGCGGATCGAGGTGTGGGACACCGGTCCCGGCATCCCGTCCGGCAAGCAGGCCGAGGTGTTCGAGGAGTTCCGCCGCCTGGGAACCCCCGGTGCCGGCGCCGACAAGGGGCTGGGGCTGGGGCTGGCCATCGTCGACCGCATCTCGCGCATTCTCGGCCACCCGGTGAGCCTGCGCTCGGAGGTCGGGCGCGGCACCGGATTCACCGTGAGCGTGCCCCTGTCGGACCGCCCGGCGCAGCGCAGCCGCCCGGACCGGGCGCTGGCCGGCGCCGGGGCCGCGAACGGCATGCTGGTGCTGTGCATCGACAACGAGGATGCGATCCTGGCGGGCCTGCACGCCCTGCTGGACCAGTGGGGGTTCCGCGCCGTGACCGCGCGCGACGCCGCGCAGGCCCTGGCGTCCCTTGACGGCGCGGTTCCCGACGTGGTCCTCGTCGATTACCATATCGGCGAGTCCGCCAGCGGGCTTGAGGTGCTCGACGCGCTGCGGAGCGTCTGGCGGCGCGAGGTGCGCGGGCTGCTGGTGACCGCCGACCGTTCGGAGGCGGTGCGGCGCAGCGCCGGCGAGCGCGGCTGCGGCGTCCTCTACAAGCCGGTCAAGCCGGCGTCGTTGCGCCGCTTTCTCAACGGCGCGGCGCTCCAGGCGCCGGCGGCGGTCGGCGATACCGAGTGAACACGGTGAACGAGGGGGGAGGGGGAATGACGGACGCGACGATCGTCATCGGTGACGATCACCCGCTGGTGCAGGCGGCGCTGCGCGACGCGCTCGGCAAGGCGATGCCGGAGGTCGCGGTGGTCGAATGCCTGACCCTGGACGCGGTGATGCAGGCCGTCGCGGCGCGGCCCGACGACATCGACCTCGTGCTTCTCGACCTCAACATGCCCGGCACGCACGGCTTCGCCGGCCTGTTCCTGATGCTGGCGCACCATCCGACGGTGCCGGTGGCGATCATCTCGGCGCTGGAGGATTCCACGACCATCCAGCGGGCACTCGCCTACGGCGCGTCGGGCTACATCCCGAAGTCCCTGAGCATGGGGGCCATGGCCGACGCCATCCGCGCGATCCTCGACGGCGAGGTCTGGGCGCCGCGGGACGCGCTGGCGTCGGGCCGGGCGTCGGACGACGCGGACCTGGCGCGGCGCTTCGCGTCGCTGTCGCCGCAGCAGATCCGGATCCTCATGATGATCGTCGACGGCAAGCTCAACAAGCAGATCGCCGGCGACCTGAACATCGCGGAGCAGACGGTGAAGGTGCACGTGTCCACCATCCTGCGCAAGCTGGGGGTGGTGAGCCGCACCCAGGCCGCCGTGGTCGCCGGCCGGCTGGCGGTGGACGGCATGCTGCCGCCGCCGGGGTGACGCGCCGCGCCGGACGCCGGCCGCACCCGCGAGGGGCGGCCGGCGGGAACGGGGCGTTACTTCTTGGGGGTCGGGGTCGCGTAGACGAAATTGTCGAAGGAGTTCTCGGCGACGCGGAACCACAGGTACTCCTCCTCGCGGAAGCGGCTCCAGGGTTCGTAGATCGTGCGGAACTTCTCGTTCCTGGCGGCCTCCTCCGCGTAGGTTTCGAAGGCCGCCTGATAGCAGGCCTGCATCACCTCGCGCGGGAACGGCCGCAGGACCGCACCGGCGCCGATCAGGCGCCGCAGCGCCTTCATGTTCTCCACGTCGTACTTGGCGAGCATGGCGAGGGTCGCGTCCGAGCAAGCCGTCTCAAGGGCCGCCTGATAGTGCTTCGGCAGCGTGTCCCACCGCTGCTGGTTGACCAGCATGCTGACGTTCAGCCCGCCTTCCCACCAGCCGGGGTAGTAGTAGTACTTGGCGACCTTGTTGAAGCCCAGCTTCTCGTCGTCGTAGGGCCCGATCCACTCGGCGGCGTCGATGGTGCCCTTCTCCAGCGACGGGTAGATGTCGCCGCCGGCGATCTGCTGCGGCACCGCGCCTAGCTTGGAGACGACCTTGCCGGCGAAGCCGCCGATGCGGAACTTCAGGCCCTTCAGGTCGTCGACCGACTTGATCTCCTTGCGGAACCAGCCGCCCATCTGGGTGCCGGTGTTGCCCGCCATGAAGTTGACGACGTTGTAGCCCTTGAAGAACTCGCGCAGCAGCTCCATGCCGCCGCCGTGCGCCATCCACGCCATCTGCTGGCGGGCGTTGAGGCCGAAGGGGATGGCGGCGTCGAAGGCGAAGGTCGCGTCCTTGCCGACGTAGTAGTAGGAGGCCGTGTGGCCGCAATCCACGGTGCCGGTCTGCACGGCGTCCAGCACCTGGAGCCCGGGCACGATCTCGCCGGCCGCGAAGACGCGGATCTGGAACTTGCCCTCGGTGATCTCGGCCACGCGCCGCGCCACCGTCTCGGCGCCGCCGTAGATGGTGTCCAGGCTCTTGGGGAAGCTGGACGCGCAGCGCCACCGGATCTCCGGATTGCTCTGCGCGATGGCCGGGGCGGCGATGGCCGTCGCGGCGGCCCCCGCACCCGCCGTGGTCAAGAACGAACGACGATTCATGGTCGCGTTTCTCCCTGGATGATTGGAAAAGAGCCGGAATATCCGTGCGTGCCGCCATCGCCGCCTGGCCTCTCTGAAAAAAAGCAGGGCGAATGGTAAAGGGAACTCCTTCGGACGCGCGTTCGGCGCGCCCGTTTTAAAATCCCTTGGTGGCGATGACTGCCGGACGTCGGCGTTTCTGCTGGTTGATGGGGTGATTGTATTTGACGGGGGCGGTGCCGTCCCCCCCTACTTTCGTTGCCCGGCCTCGCCGCCCGACTGCTCGATGCCGGGGAACGGCGGCGGCGCGTTGTAGTCCATGGTGGGGATCTCGATCTTGATGGTGTCGGGATCGATCTTCGGCCCGCGGTCGAGGCCGGACAGCACCAGTTCGGGGAAGACGATGACGATGCCCACCATGATGATC
>DASPIO010000383.1:0-45519 GCA_035629155.1 Azospirillum sp.
CATGTTCTCCTTCTACTGCCGCACGCCGTCGGGCTTCAACCTGGAGATCGGATACGGCGGCATCGTCATCGACGACGCGTCCTGGACGGTCGCCAGCTACTCGCAGCTGAGCGACTGGGGCCACAAGCGCTCCGCCTGACCCACATCCTCCCACACACGAGACCTTCGATGACCGCGTTTCCCCTGACGGCCGCGCCGGCCGCCTCCGATCCGGCCGTGTCCAGTGAACGTTTTCTGGCGGGCATGCGCCTGTTCGCTGCCGGCTGCACGATCATCGCCGCCCGCCATGGCGGGGTGCGCGCCGGGTTGACGGCGACGGCGCTGTGTTCGGTGACCGCCGATCCGCCGCGGCTTCTGGTGTGCGTGAACCAGAAGGTGCGCGCACACACCCTGATTGCCGCCTCGGAGGCGCTGAGCGTGAACGTGCTGGCGCACGGGCAGGAGGCGGTAGCCCGGCGTTTCGCCGGGATGGTCGAAGGGGTGGCCGGTGAGGACCGCTTCCAGGGGGCCGACTGGGTCGAGCGGGTGACCGGGGCGCCGGTGCTGAAGGACGCGCTGGTCGGCTTCGACTGCCGGGTTGCCGAAACCATCGATGCCGGCACGCACAGCGTCTTCCTGTGCCGCGTCGTCGACGTGCAGGTCGCCGCCGCTCCCGTCGCTCCCGACCCGCTTCTCTACTTCGACGGACACTTCGCAAAACTCGCCTGAGGCGACGCGCGAACATTTTCAGATATTGGAGTGCTTCTCATGAACATTGCTGTTGCTGACGCCCGAATTCCGTCGGCGGATGAACTGGTGGAGCGCGCGCGGGCCTTGATCCCGATGCTGCGCGAGCGCGCCGACGAGGTCGAGAAGGCGCGCTGTGTGCCCAAGGAGACGATCGACGCGTTCAAGCAGGCTGGGTTCTTCAAGATCCTGCAGCCGAAGCGTTGGGGTGGCTGGGAAATGACCCCGGACGTGTTCTGGCGCGTGCTGATGGAACTCGGCCGCGGCTGTGGCAGCAGCGCCTGGAACATGATGATCCTGGGCGTCCACCAATGGGAATTCGGCCTGATGGATCCCCGTGCCGGTGACGACGTGTGGGCCAAGGACAACACCGTTCTGGTCGCCTCCTCGTACGCGCCGTTCGGCACCGTCACAAAGGTCGAAGGCGGCTACGTCCTGAACGGGACGTGGGGCACCTCGAGTGGCACCGATCATGGCGACTGGGCTTTCATCGGTGTTTGGCTGAAGGATGAACAGGGCCGTCCGATCAACCGTCTCGCTCTGCTGGTGCCGCGTTCCGACTATGAGTTCCTCGACGACTGGTTCGTCTTCGGCCTGGCCGGGACGGGCAGCAAGAGCCTGGTCCTGAAGAACGTGTTCGTGCCCGAGCACCGGGCCCACAGCATGATCGACTACCACCTCAGCGATGGGGCCGATACGTATCAGTTTCCGTTCGGGATGGCGTTCTTCGGGTCCGTGTCGGCGGTCATGGTCGGGTTCGCTCAAGGCGCGATCGATATCTTCATCGAACAGATCAAGGTTCGTGAAAACATCAACGGCTGCCCGCAGGCCGCCCTCGACCACTACGCCAAGGATCGCCTCGGAAACGCGGTGGTCAGGGTCCGTTCCGCCCGCGCGCGGATCCTCCAGGTTGCCGCCGAAGCGGCATCCTACATCGCGCGGCGCGAACTGGTGCCCGTGGACAACCGTGTCCACTACACCCTTGACTTCGCCCGTGTCGGGCGCGAGTGCGAAGAGGCCGTGCTGCTGCTGTACAAGGCGCTGTCGGCCCGCGGCGTATTCCTGTCCAACCCCATGCAGCGGGTGCTCCGCGATACGCTCGTCGGCGCCAACCACATCACGCAGAACGCCGATCACAACGCCGAGGCCCTCGGCGGCTACCTCCTCGGCCAGCCTCTGCCGCCGCTGATGTACGGGCTGCCGAAGGCCTGACACGCACGACCGGGACACTGCTCTCGTCCGTCCCGCCCCACGGGCCGGGCAAGAGCAGGCACCGCGTCGGCGTCAAGAAACAAGCGAATTCCTTGGGGGGGAAACATGAAAGCGAACACCAGGAAGCGATGGGGGTGGGTGACGGCTGCGGCGCTGGGGGCCACGGTCACGTCGTCGGCGTTTGGTGCCGAGTTCGATACCGGCACCGATCTCAAGATCCGCTGGGACAACACGGTCAAGTACAGCGCGGCCGCGCGCGTGGCGTCGCGTTCCGACAAGCTGTTGACCAACCCCAATTTCGACGACGGCGACCGAAATTTTGACCGGGGCCTCATTTCCAACCGCTTCGACCTGCTGAGCGAACTGGACGTCACCTACGGAAACGTCGGCGCGCGCGTCAGCGGGGCTGCGTGGTACGACACCGTCTACAACCGCGGAACGGGCAACGACTTCCCGTTCACCTACAACGCCGTTTCGGCACCGTACGACTCGTTCACCCGCGACACGCGCAATCTGCACGGCCGCAAGGCGGAACTGCTCGACGCCTTCGTCTTCGGCAAGGCCGACGTCGGCGAGATGAACGTGAAGGGACGGCTGGGCCGGCACGCGCTGCTGTATGGCGAGAGCCTGTTCTTCGGTTCCAACGGCATCGCCGCCGCGCAGTCGCCCATCGACGCGATCAAGGCCATCTCGGTTCCCAACACCCAGTTCAAGGAGCTGCTGCGCCCGATCAACCAAGTGTCGGGCCAGGTGCAGGTCAACGAGAACGTTTCGGTCGGCGCCTACTACCAGTTCGAATGGGACCGCAACCGCATTCCGGCGTCGGGGAGCTACTTCAGCATCGCCGACGCGGTCGACAAGGGCGGTGAGCGCGTCTTTGCCGGTCCGGGCGGCCTGTCCTTCTACCGTGGCCGGGACGTGGAAGCGAAGGACAGCGGCCAGGGCGGCGTGCAGGTGCGCTGGCGTCCGGACGGCGCCAACACCGACTTCGGCTTCTACGCCGCCCGCTACCATGACAAGTTCTTCCAGATTTATGTGGACCCTGGCGTCGGTGCCGGCGGCGTGCCAGGCAAGATCGGCGAGTACCGCCTCGTCTTCCCGGAGGCGATCCAGGTCTATGGGGCGAGCTTCAGCACCACTCTGGGCACCGCCAACGTCGCCGGCGAGGTGTCGATGCGCCGCAACATGCCGCTGGTGGCGACCGGCGGCTCGGTGCTCGCCGGTCCGGGGGCCGACAACCATTCCAATCCTGCCTACCCGGTTGGCAACTCGCTGCACGCCAACCTGTCGATGATCGACGCGTACGGTGGGAACCAGATCTGGGAAGCCGCCAACCTCATAGCGGAAATCGCCTGGAATCACCGGCTCAACATCACCAAGAACCCGCAGGCGCTCGACCCCAACAGCACGCGCGACGCCGTCTCGCTGCGCTTCGTCTTCGAGCCGACCTACTTTCAGGTGCTGAACGGCCTGGACATCAGCGTTCCCATCGGCATCGGCTACACCCCCTACGGCCGCTCCTCGGTGGTGCAGGGCTTCGGGCCCGAGCATGGCGGCGACATCAGTATCGGCATCAACGGCGACTACCTCAAGACCTGGAAGTTCTCGCTGTCCTACACGCACTACTTCGGCTCCGCCGCGCCGTCGGTCGATCCGGTGAGCGGACTCTTCACGTTCAAGCAAACCTTGAGGGACCGGGACTTCGTGGCGCTCAGCCTGTCCCGCACCTTCTGACCGGGAGGATAGGAATGAAGAACACCCGATATGGTGCGGTGCTCGGTGCGCTGTGCGTTCTGGTAGCCGGCACTGTCCAGGCCGCGGTGACTGCCCAGGAAGCGGAACAGCTCAAGACCACCCTGACGCCGTTCGGTGCCGAGAAGGCCGGCAACAAGGACGGCAGCATCCCGGCTTGGAGCGGCGGCCTGACCGCCGCGCCCGGCGGTACGCCGGGCGACCGGCGCGGCGACCCGTTTGCCGCCGACAAGCCGCTGTTCACCATCACCGCCGAGAACATGGGCAAGTACGCCGACCGCCTCAGCGACGGCGTGCAGGCGTTGCTGAAGAAGTATCCGGCGACCTTCAAGATCAACGTCTATCCCACCCGGCGCACCGCGGCGGCACCGCAGTGGGTCTATGACAACACCTTCAAGAACGCCACCAGCGCCCAGCTCAAGAACGACGGGCTGACGCTGGAAGGGGCGTATGGCGGTGTGCCCTTCCCGATCCCGAAGAACGGGCTGGAGGTGCATTGGAACCACCTGACCCGCTGGCGCGGTCAGGCGATCGAAGCCCGATACAAGGTCTGGACGGTCACGGACGACGGCCGCGCGGTCCTGGGCACGGAAGCGAAGACGCTCGAGCAATATCCCTATTACCGGAAGGATGGCCACAGCGACAGCGACAACGGCTACTTCTACGCGGTGCAGTGGACGACCGCCCCGGCCTTCCGCGCGGGTGAGGCCATTCTGATCCGCGAGACGAACGACTACTCGAAGGCGCGCCTGATCTGGCAGTATCTGGCCGGCCAGCGCCGCATCCGCCGCGCCCCCAACATCGGCTTCGACACCCCCGACTTCGTGGCCTCGGGCATCAGCTTCTTTGACGAGTCGTTCGGTGGCAGCGGCTCTCCGGAACGCTTCGACTACAAGCTGCTCGGCAAGAAGGAGATGTTCGTCCCCTACAACACCAATCGCCTGTTCGGCGTCTCGGACGAAGAGGCGATGGGAGCGCACCACCTGAAGCCCGAACTCATGCGCTGGGAACTCCATCGTGTGTGGGTGGTGGAGCAGACGCTGAAGGCTGGCAAGCGGCACGCGGTTCCCAAGCGCATCCAGTACTATGACGAGGATGCCTGGGGGTCTTCCCTCATGGACGGGTGGGATGCACAGGGGCAGCTCTGGCGCGCCAGCTTCATGCTGCCCTTCGCGGCACCCGATCTGCCGGGTCTTGTGACCCACTGCGGCGAGTCCTTCCACAATCTGCAGACGGGTGCGTGGATCTATCGCTGTGCGATGGGCGACCCCGACGCCCGGTACGCGCCCACGTCCTCCCGTCCGGATAGCTTCTTCACGCCGGACTCCGTGGTGGGTGAAACCGCCCGCTGACCCCATGCCCCTTTTCCTGCCGCCTTCGGGCCCGTCTCGGGGCGGCGGGAGCGTCACCGTGTTCCGCCCCGTTCAGTCAGGCTTTGCCATGATGAAAACCCTGTCGCTCGCCGTCATTCTGCCGGTGGCTCTCCTGGCCGGCGCCTCCGTGGCGCACGCCGCGGCCGATCCGCTCGACCGTCCCGCGGTGGCGAGTGCGCTTGCCCCCCGCTCGTTGCTGACGGCGGTGACGCATGCCGGTGAGCGCATCGTTGCCGTCGGGGAGCGCGGGCACATCCTGCTGTCGGACGACGCAGGCGTGTCCTGGCGGCAGGTCCGCGTGCCGACCTCCGTCACGCTGACCTCCGTGCGGTTCGCCGACGCCCGGCTGGGCTGGGCGGTCGGGCACGGTGGCGTCATCCTGCGCACCGTCGACGGCGGCGCGACCTGGACAAAGCAGCTCGACGGCCGCGCCGCCGCGCAACTGGTCCTCGACGCCACGCCGAAAGGCGACGTGCAGGCGGTGGCCGAGGCCGAGCGGCTGGTGCGCGACGGCCCAGACAAGCCGTTCTTCGACCTTCTGGTGAAGAACGGACGCGAGGTCCTCGCCATCGGCGCCTACGGGCTGATCTTCGAGACGCTGGACGGCGGCGCGTCGTGGCAGCCGGTGCTGGACCGTGTCCCGAACCCGGAGCGCAAGCACCTGTACGCCATCCGCGCCGACGGCGATGCCGTCTATCTGGCCGGCGAGCAGGGGCTGCTGCTGCGCTCCAATGACGGCGGCCGACGCTTCACGGTGCTCGACAGTCCGTATGTCGGCAGCTTCTTCGGCCTTGTCGTGGCGCCTGGCGGTGCCCTGCTGGCGCTGGGACTGCGCGGCAATCTCTACCGCTCCGCCGACGGCGGCGCGGCATGGACGAAGCTGGAACTGCCCACCCAAAGCAGCTTCACCGGCGCCGTGGCGCTCGGCGATGGGTCCGTCGTCCTGCTGGACGAGGCCGGGACCGTCTGGCTCAGCCGCGACCGTGGCATGGCCTTCGACCGCCAGCCGCAAGGCCGCGCCTTCCCCTTCCTGGATGCAGTGGAACTGGCGGGCGGCGGGCTGCTCGCCGTGGGTGCGCGTGGCACCGCGACCCTGTCGCTGGCACCGGCGAAGTGAAGAACAGCCGGAGAATGGAGAACGAGTCGTCCATGTCAAGTTTCCGTACCATCTCCAGTCTAAACGATTTCGATGCGCGATCCGGCAACCTGCTGGAGCGGCTTCTGTTCAACCATCGCCAATTGGTGGTGGCGCTGTGCACCATCCTGACGGTGGTGCTCGGCGCGCAGGCCCTGGGGCTGCGGCTCAACGCCAGCTTCGTCAAGACGATCCCGACCAGTCACCCCTACATCGTCAATTACCTCAAGAACGAGAGCGAGCTGAAGGGGCTGGCCAACGCGCTGCGCATCGCCGTCGCGGTGAAGGGCGAGGGCGACATCTTCACCAGGGACTATCTGGACACGCTCCAGCGCCTGAACGACGAGATCTACCTCGTACCGGGCGTCGACCGTTCCTTCATGAAGTCGCTGTGGACGCCGGCCACGCGTTGGCTGGGCGTTACCGAGGACGGGTTCGACGGCGGTCCGGTCATCCCCGACAGCTACGACGGCTCGCCGGCCAGCCTGGAGGCGCTGCGCAACAACGTCGCGCGCTCGGGTGAAATTGGCCAGATCGTGGCGCCGGACTTCCGCTCCAGCATCATCTACGTGCCAATCCTCGACGTGAACCCGGAAACCGGGCGGCGCCTCGACTACCGCGCCCTGTCCGACACGCTGGACGCGTTGCGCGCGAAGTACGAGGCGCAGGGGGTGAGCCTGCACATCACCGGGTTCGCCAAGGTGATGGGCGATCTGATCGAAGGCCTGCAGGCCATGCTGGTGTTCTTCGGCATCGCCATCCTGATCACGGCGGCCGTGCTCTACTATTTCACCCGCTGTGCCCGCAGCACGGCGCTGGTGCTGGGCTGCACGTTGATCGGCGTCGTCTGGCTGCTGGGCCTGCTGCCGCTGCTGGGGTACGAGCTGAACCCCTATTCCATTCTGACGCCCTTTCTCGTCTACGCCATCGGCGTCAGCCATGGCGCGCAGAAGATGAACGGCATCATGCAGGACATCGGGCGCGGCACGCACAAGCTCATCGCCGCCCGCTACACCTTCCGCCGCCTGTTCCTGGCTGGGGCCACCGCGTTGCTGGCCGACGTGGTCGGCTTTGCCGTGCTCCACATGGTGGACATTCCGGTTATCCAGGAACTGGCGACCATCGCCAGCATCGGCGTCGGCATCCTGGTCTTCACCAATCTGGCGCTGTTGCCGGTGCTGCTGTCCTTCACCGGCGTCTCGCCGAAGGCGGCGCTGCGCAGCCTGAAGGACGAGAGCGCGGTGGATGAGCCCGGCCACGTGCGTCACCCGCTGTGGCGCTTCCTCGGCGCCTTCACCGAGCGGCGCTGGGCCGCCACCGCGCTGACCACCGCCCTGGTTCTGGGTCTGGGGGCTTACACGGTCAGCCTCAACCTGAAGATCGGTGACCTCGATCCCGGTGCGCCGGAGCTGCGGCCCACCTCGACCTACAACCGCGACAACGACTTCATCATCCGCAACTACCAGGCCAGCAGCGACGTGTTCGTCGTGATGGCCAAAGCCAAGGCCGGCCAGTGCGCCCAGTACGACACCCTGCTGCGTGTCGACGACCTGGAATGGCGGCTGCGCCAGCTGCCCGGAGTGGAGGGCACCAACTCGCTGGCGGCGCTGACCAAGTGGACGATGGTGGGGATGAACGAGGGCGTCCTCAAATGGTACGGCCTGCCATCAAACCAGGGGATGATCAACGCCGGCGCCGCCCGCGCCCCGCGCGAGCTGTTCAACGCCACCTGCGACCTTCTGGCCCTCTACGCCTACCTCAAGGACCACAAGGCGGACACGCTGGCCCGTGTGGTCGACGCGGTGGAAGCCTTCGCAGCCGAAAACAGCACGGCGGACGCGCGCTTCCTGATGGGGGCCGGCAACGCCGGCATCGAGGCGGCGACCAACATCGTGGTCAAGCATGCCAACGACCGCATGCTGATCGGCGTGTACGCGGCGGTGGTCCTGCTGTGCGCCGTCGCCTTCCGCTCCTGGCGGGCGGTGGTCTGCGCGGTGCTGCCGCTGGTCCTCACCTCCGTGCTGGCGGAGGCGCTGATGGTGGTGTTGGGCATCGGCGTCAAGGTGGCGACGCTGCCGGTGATCGCGCTGGGCGTGGGCATCGGCGTGGACTACGCCCTTTACGTGCTGAGCGTGACGCAGACCTGGCTGCGCCAGGGGGCCAGCCTGCACACCGCCTACTACCGGGCGCTGCTGTTCACCGGGCGCGTCGTCGTCTTCACCGGCGTCACGCTGTCCTTGGGCGTGCTGACCTGGGTGTTCTCGCCGATCAAGTTCCAGGCCGACATGGGCATCCTGCTGACCTTCATGTTCCTGTGGAATATGCTGGGGGCGCTCGTCCTCGTGCCGGCATTGGCCTGCTTCCTGCTGCCGCGCCGGGGAGGGCGGCCGTCATGACCATCACCATCGCCGCGGCGCAACTCGCCTGGGACGCCGCCCAGAGCATCGTCGGCGCCGCGTTGCGCCACGCACAGGATCTCGGCATCCGCGTCAGCGTCGCCGTGGTCGACGCCGGCGGCCGGCCGCTGGCCTTCGGGCGGATGAACGGTGCGCCCTTCCACACCGTGGAGATCGCACAGGACAAGGCGTTCACCGCCGCCAGCTTCGGTCTGCCGACCGCGGCGCTGGCCCAGGGCCTGGCGCGCCAGCCCGACCACGTGCGCCACGCGCTGACCCAGCGGCCCCGCCTCGTCACGCTCGCGGGCGGGCTGCCCATCCATGCCGACGGGATGCTGCTGGGCGCTGTTGGCGTGTCGGGCGGCAGCGAAGAGCAGGATGTCGCCTGTGCCGCCACCGGCCTCGCCTGCATCGCCACCATCTGAACCGCTACCCGGGAGCCCGGACATGTATCGCCATTTGTTGGTGCCCATCGACGGCGGCCCGTTCTCCGCCGAGATGATCAGCCAGTCGGTGTCCTTCGCCAAGGCGCTGGGAGCGGAACTCACCTTCTTCCACGCCGTGCCCGACGAGTCCGCATCGCTGCGCAGCGATGCAGCGTTGCTGCACACCATGGCCCCTGACCGTTTCGCGGTCAGCTACACGCAGCGTGCGCCGGCCGTTCTGTCGAAGGCGCAGGCCGAGGCCGAGGCGCGGGGCGTGCCGAGCCGCACCCTGGGCGTGGCTTCGGACCGCGTGGCCGAGGCCATTCTGGAAGCGGCCGCGCAACGCGGCTGCGACCTGATCTTCCTGTCGACCAGCGGGCGCGCCGGGAAGATGCCGATGATGCTCGGCTCGGTGGCGCTCGACGTGCTGGCGCGGGCCGTCGTTCCCGTGCTGGTGACCAACTTCCGCACCGCCCGCACCCCGGTCTGTAAGGTTCTCGCCGTCATCAAGGACGAGCATGACTCGCTGGCCGTCGTGCTGCGCGGATTCCGCCACCATCTGGACGAGGCGCGCGGGCGCGGTGCGCGCCCCGACCTGGCGTTGGTGCGCTCGATCCTCCTGTACCTGCGGGCGTTCCCGCAGGCGCTGCACCATCCCAAGGAGGAATCGCACCTGTTCCGCGCGCTGCGCCGCCGCACGAACGAGGTCGACGCCACCATCGCCGAACTGCAGCGACAGCACGCCGTTGAGGCGGAGCTGCTGCGCGAGGTGGAGGCGGCGCTCCCCGCGTTGGAGGGCGATGCCACCTCCGATGCCGAGGCGCTGGAACGCGCCGCACGCGCCCTTGACACCCACGTGACGGCGCACATCGCGTTGGAAGAAACAATCATCCTGCCGGCCGCGATCCGGCATCTGCACGATGCCGACTGGGAGGCGATCGACGATGCCTTCTCAGGCAACGGCGACCCCAACTTCGCGGCCAGCTTCGGCGAGGACTTCCAGTCGCTGTTCGCCCGCCTCGTCGGCCTGTTCCCGCCACCCCCATTCGCTTGAACCAAGGCGAGAGACGCATGACCACGAACACGACCATGGACGCCGCGCTGGTGCATCGCCTCGGTGACGAGCTGCACGCGGCGCTGAGCACCGGGGAGGCGGTTGACCCGCTCACCGGCCGTTACCCCGACATGACCATCGAGGACGCCTACGCCATCCAGCAGCGCTTCGTGGCACACCGGCTGGAGGGCGGCGAGCGCGTCGTCGGCAAGAAGATCGGCGTCACCTCGAAGCCGGTGATGACCATGCTGGGCGTTCACCAACCGGATTTCGGCTATCTTCTCGACGGCATGGTCTACGGCATCGGCCAGACCATCCCCATGGAGACGCTGATCCAGCCCAAGGCCGAGGGCGAGATCGCCTTCGTCCTCAAGAAGGACCTGAGCGGCCCGGGCGTTTCCACCGCCGACGTGCTGGCGGCGACCGAAGGGGTGATGGCCTGCTTCGAGATCGTCGATTCCCGCATCCGGGACTGGAAGATCAAGATCCAGGACACGGTCGCCGACAATGCCTCGTGCGGCGTCTTCGTGCTGGGCGACGCCCTGGTCGACCCGCGCCGCGTCGACCTGTCCACCTGCGGCATGGTGCTGGAGCACAACGGCGAGATCGTCGGCACCGGCGCCGGTGCGGCGGCGCTCGGCTCGCCGGTCAACGCCGTGGCGTGGCTGGCCAACACGCTGGGCCGGCTCGGCGTGCCGCTGAAAGCGGGCGAAGTGATCCTGTCCGGCTCGCTGGCGCAGATGGTGCCGGTGAAGGCCGGCGACAACCTGCGCGTGACGATCGGCGGCATCGGCGCCTGCACCGTCCGCTTCGACTGACATCGAAAGGCTGTCTTCATGACCGACGCAAAGATCAAGTGCGCCCTGATCGGGCCGGGCAACATCGGCACCGACCTGCTCTACAAGCTCAAGCGCAGCCCCGTTCTCGACCCGGTGTGGATGGTCGGCATCGACGCCACCTCCGACGGGCTGAAGCGCGCCGCCGAGATGGGGCTGAAGACCGCCGCCGACGGCGTGGACGGGCTGCTGCCGCACGTCGCGGCCGACGGCATCCGCATCGCCTTCGACGCCACCAGCGCCTACGTGCACGCCGAGAACGCCCGCAAGCTGAACGCCGCCGGCGTCACCATGATCGACCTGACGCCGGCCGCCATCGGTCCCTACTGCGTGCCGCCGGTGAACCTGCGCGAGCACATCGGTCGCGGCGAGGCCAACGTCAACATGGTGACCTGCGGCGGGCAGGCGACCATCCCCATGGTCTACGCCGTGTCGCGCGTGCAGCCGGTGGCCTATGGCGAGATCGTCGCCACCGTGTCGTCGCGCTCGGTCGGGCCGGGCACGCGCAAGAACATCGACGAGTTCACCCGGACCACCGCCGGCGCCATCGAGAAGGTGGGTGGCGCCAAGCGCGGCAAGGCCATCATCATCATCAACCCGGCCGAGCCGCCCCTGATCATGCGCGACACCATCCACTGCCTGACCGAGCAGGAGCCGGACCGTGAACGCATTACCCGCTCCGTTCACGCGATGATCGCCGAGGTGCAGACCTACGTGCCCGGCTACCGGCTGGTGAACGGCCCCGTCTTCGACGGCAACCGCGTCTCGATCTTCATGGAGGTCGAGGGGCTGGGTGACTACCTGCCGAAATACGCGGGCAACCTGGACATCATGACCGCCGCCGCGGCGCGCACCGCCGAGGTGTTCGCCGAAGGCCTGCTGGCCGCGGCCGCCTGAGGACCCCGACATGACCCTGAACGGCAAGACGATCACCGTCCACGACATGACGTTGCGCGACGGCATGCACCCCAAGCGCCATCAGATGACGCTGGAGCAGATGCAGCGCATCGCCCGGGGGCTGGACGAGGCGGGCGTTCCGCTGATCGAGGTGACCCACGGCGACGGGCTGGGCGGCGCCTCCGTCAACTACGGCTTTCCGGCGCATTCGGACGAGGAATACCTGGGTGCCGTCATTCCCCTGATGAAGCGGGCCAAGGTGTCGGCGCTGCTGCTGCCGGGCATCGGTACGGTCGACCACCTGCGCATGGCGAAGGACCTAGGGGTGAACACCATCCGCGTCGCAACGCACTGCACCGAGGCCGACGTGTCGGAGCAGCACATCGCGCTGGCCCGCAAGATGGGAATGGACACCGTCGGCTTCCTGATGATGAGCCACATGGCGCCGCCGGAGACAATCCTGGCCCAGGCGAAGCTGATGGAGGGCTACGGGGCCAACTGCGTCTACTGCACGGACTCCGCCGGCTTCATGCTGCCGGATGACGTGAAGGCCCGCATCGCGCCGTTGCGGGACGCGCTGAAGCCGGAGACGGAAATCGGCTTCCACGGTCACCACAACCTGGCGATGGGCGTGGCCAACTCGGTGGCCGCCGTGGAGTGCGGGGCGACGCGCATCGACGCCGCCGCCGCCGGCCTGGGGGCCGGGGCCGGCAACACGCCCATGGAGGTGTTCGTCGCCGTCTGCGCCCGGCTGGGCGTCGAGACCGGCGTCGACGTCTTCAAAATCGCCGACGTGGCGGAGGATCTGGTGGTGCCGATCATGGACCACCCGATCCGCGTCGACCGCGACTCCCTGACCCTGGGCTTCGCCGGCGTCTATTCGTCCTTCCTGCTCTTCGCCAAACGGGCCGAGGCGAAATACGGCGTGCCCGCGCGCGACATCCTGGTGGAACTGGGGCGACGCGGCATGGTCGGCGGCCAGGAGGACATGATCGAGGACGCCGCCCTCACCATGGCCGGCCAGCGTGGGCTGGCCTGATTCAACCACCAAGTGCAACCTTGATAGGGAGTGGGTAATGGTTAAGCTGAGCGAAGCCGCCACGAGCAAGTTCGCCAAGGTCGGCGACCTCGATCTGCATTACAACGAAGCGGGCGACGGCGAAGTCGTCGTCATGCTGCATGGCTCTGGCCCCGGCGCGAGCGGGTGGGGCAACTTCCATCGCAACATCGACTATTTCGTGGACGCGGGCTACCGGGTCATCCTGCTCGACCAGCCGGGCTTCAACAAGTCTTCGGAAATCGTGGTGACCGAGCCCCGCGACGTCCACCACGCCCGCGTCCTGCGCGACTTCCTGGACGTGTTGGGCATCGGCCGCGCGCATGTGGTGGGCAATTCCATGGGCGGTGCAGTTTCGCTGAGCTTCGCCCTCGAGTATCCGGACCGGATCGCCAAGCAGGTTCTGATCGGTGCCGGTGGCGTCGGCTCCAGCGTGTTCTATCCCCACCCGGCCGAGGGCATCCGGCACCTGCTCAACCTGTACCGGGAGCCCTCTCGGGAGAACCTGGAGCGCATGCTGGAGGTCTTCGTCTACGACCGGGGTTCCATCACGGAGGAGCTTTTCAACAACCGCCTGGAGAACCTGCGGCGAAGCGAGAAGCACTGCCAGAACTTCGTGGCGAGCGTCGAGGCCGTCAGCGGACGCATCGTCTCGGACCACAGCGCCCGGCTTCCGGCGATCAAGGCGGACACACTGATCACCTGGGGGAGCGAAGACCGGTTCGTGCCGCTCGATTTCGGCCTCCGCCTGGTGAAACAGATTCCCAGCGCTCAGCTGCACGTCTTCAACAAGTGCGGCCACTGGGGGCAGTGGGAGAAGGCGGACCTGTTCAACCGGCTGGTCGTCGACTTCCTGAAGCACTGACGCCGCGTTCTTCAACGCAGTTCCAAATTTCCGTGGCGGCGTAAACAGCGCACGGATCTGTTCCGGATTGGTCGACCATCACGACCAGGAACGAACGCGACGATCTGCTGCTTCGATCATGCGTGCGCGATCGAAGCAGCGTCCGCCGTCTGCCGTCTGCCGTCCCGGGCGGGATAAAATAAAAGAGCCCCTTCTGTTCCGCAAAGCCCGCTTGCTCGGCCCGCCGCGACATGCGGCGTCAGGGGTAGAGGAAGGCAAAAAACATAAAGCCCTGCGGAGGCGAGCCACGACATGGCATGAGCTTCGTCATACTCGCTGGATGTTTGTCCCGGCAATAGATTTGATTAAGAACTAACGCGGTGAGGGGTTGGTGATAACTAGTCAAAATATTAAGGTGGCGGCAAAAGTCCTTTATTCGCCAGTGTTGGTGATGAGCCGACGGTTGTCCAGGACTATTGGGTATGTTTCCATAGCAAAAAGAATTATCTTCTCGTTCTTTCTTGTTGTTGCTATAAATATAGCGGCAACAGCGCTGATGATGCAGCGTTTTGGAGACGTTAATGAACTTGCGAGGGAAATCCATGCCAAGTGGCTGACCTCGACGTTTTCGCTCGGCCAGATCGATGCTGCGATCTCCAATCATCGTCTCCGCCTGTCGAGCTATGTTCTGTCCAACGACGAAGCAGGCCGTGAAGACGCGGCAATCGACATCGCGGAAAGTCTCGAGATGCTGAACGACGAAGTGGGCCGCTATGAGAAGCTGACGCTGTCGCAGATGGAGGTGGCCGCGCTCGAGGCTCTCAAGAAAGAGGTGGACTACTACAAGCTGGCCAACGAAAGGGTTCTTCTTGCGTACCAGAGCGGTCTCAAGGAAGACGCCGAATCCCTGCTGATGCGGGACGGGCATCAGAGCTTCGACGTTGCAAAGGGCATGCTGCAGAGGATGTTGAACTACAGCATCGTGAGTGCGCGTGCCGCCCAGGACAACGCTCAGACGGAGTTCGAGCGAAGCATGTTTATCGCCGTCGTCGTCGGTGCGGTGATGGTGGGCATGACGCTGCTGGCATGGATATTCGCCCAGAGCACCATCGTCCGTCCGATCCGGGCGATGACCCGGGCGATGTATGATCTGGCGGGGGGCGACACCGCCGTGCGAATTCCGGCCATGGAGCGCAAAGACGAGATCGGCCAGATGGCAGAGGCCGTGGAGGTCTTCCGCGACACCATGATCAAGGCCGGTCAGTTGACGGCGGAGCAAAGCGCCAGTCGCGTCGCATCCGAGCAAAAGACGCGCGCGATGGAACAGGTGGCCGCGGCGTTCGACCGGACGGTGATGGATATGATTCACTCCGTGTCCTCTGCCTGTGGCGATATGGAACGTGCGGCGCACGCCATGGTGACAAGCGCCGGAGAGGTCAGCAACCAGGCCCGGATGCTCATGGCTTCTGCGGAGCAGGCATCGGCAAACGTTCAGGCCGTGTCGGCGACGGCAAGCCAACTGACGGCCTCCATCTCGGAGATCCGCCAGCAGGTCGCCTACGCGGCGAGCAGTTCCGGCGCTGCCGCCACGGAAGCCGGGCGCGCCGATGGAATGGTCAAGGACCTGATGCGGGTCACGGGTCAGATCGGCGAGATCGTGAAGCTGATCGATGCGATCGCAAAGCAAACGAACCTGCTGGCGTTGAACGCGACCATAGAGGCCGCCAGAGCCGGCGAGGCCGGCAAGGGTTTCTCCGTCGTGGCGGGCGAGGTTAAGGGGTTGGCGATGCAGACGGCCAAGGCTACGGGTGATATCTCCGTCCATATTTCGGCGGTGCAGGCTGCGACCGGGGATGTCGTTTCGGCCATCAATGGCATCGCGGCACGGATCGGCGAGGTCGACGGGTCATCCACCGCCATCGTTTCCGCGGTGGAGCACCAGGCCACCGCGACCGAGGACATCGCCGGCAGCGTCCGCCAAGCCGCAGAAGCGTCCCGTGACGTGACCCACACGGTTGTCGGGATGACCAACGCAGCATCAACCGCTCAGTCGATCGCGGCGGATGTCCTGGAATGCGCATCCTCTCTGTCCGCCGAGGCGGACCGGCTGCGTCTTGAGATCGATGATTTTCTCAAGAAAGTTCGCGCGATGTAGATGGTGGGGGGAGCCCCGGTGGGACGGAGCGGCGTAGAAACACGCGTGAGCATCTGCTAAACTATACGCGACAAGGGGGGGGTAAACTATACGCGACAAGGGGGGCGGTGACGGCGAAGTGCGAACCAATAATGCACCGCCGCAGACCAATGCCGCATCCAACCGCAAAGCCGGCGCGGCATTACGAAATCCTCCCATCAAAAAAACCCAGGAGGAAATATCATGGAGCGTGCTGCGCGCACAGCCTTGGATGCTCGGAGAGGAGAGATCTATCCGCTGACCGGTGTGCTCCGGGAAGTGCGCCAACCCGAAATCGGGGACTTGGCGGAGCGGCTTTATTTCAATCCATCCGATGGCCGGATCTGGCTCGATGATCGGCGCATGATCCTGTTGCATTCCGATGCCTTTGGAACGCTGCGCCGGCAACTGATCGACATGATCGGCGTGGAAGCGACGCGAGGGGTGCTCACGCGGATCGGATACATCGCGGGTTGCAACGACGCTGCGATCGCGTGGAAGATTCGCGGCGGCGGTTCCATGGTGGACTTGTTGGCCGCCGGTGGACAATTCCATGCGCTTCAAGGCATTGTCCGTGTCGAACCGCTTCGCCTCGACGTCGACAGCACCAAGGGACAGTGCTACGCCGAGTTCGTCTGGAAGCATTCCGTCGAGGACGAATTCGACACTGCTGAATACGGCCCCAACCATGGACCGAGCTGCTGGATGGAGATCGGCTACAGCTCCGGCTATCTCAGCACGATAATGGGAAAGCGCATTCTCGTTCGTGAGCTCGAGTGCCGCTCCATGGGCTCGGCGCGTTGCTTGGCGGTTGCCAAGCCGGTCGACGAATGGGACGACCCGGAAGCCGATCTGAAGTACATCGAAGGCCGCACCGTCGTGCGGCCGTCCCTGCCCGTGGCGGTGTCCAGCGGTGGACCTGGTCTGGGAGGTCCAGTGGCACGGTGTGCTCCCCGACCTGCCGGTGCGGCCGACGGGGGTATGGTGGGGGTGTCGTCTGCGTTCGCCTCGGTGATGCACAAGGTGCGGCGCGTTGCCCGAACCAACGCCACTGTGTTGCTCCTGGGCGAGAGTGGCGTGGGAAAGAGCATGTTCGCCCGCGAGGTGCATCGCCACAGCCGCCGCGCGGACGCAGTGTTCGTCGAGATCAACTGCGCTGCAATTCCGGAGCAGTTGATGGAATCGGAACTGTTCGGTGTCGAAAAGGGCGCCTTCTCCGGCGCGAGCGATTCCCGGGCCGGCCGGTTCGAAATCGCCGATGGCGGCACGCTGTTTCTTGATGAAGTGGCTACGCTCAGCCTGACGGCGCAAGGGAAGCTCCTACGTGTCCTTCAGACCGGCGAAATGGAGCGGTTGGGGAGTACGCGCACCAAGAAAGTCGACGTTCGCATTGTCGCCGCAACAAACGAAAACCTGCTGAAGGCGGTGAGGGAAGGGCGTTTCAGGGAAGATCTTTTCTATCGCCTCAACGTGTTTCCCATTACCATTTCGCCATTGAGAGACCGAAAAGACGATATCCCGGCGCTGCTTGAGCACTTCATTGATAAGTTCTCGCGTGCGCATGGCTGCTCCGTGAGTGGCGTCACGCCGAAGGCGCTACAGGCCATCCTGTCTCACTCCTGGCCGGGCAACATCCGTGAGTTCGAGAACGTCATTGAGCGGGGGGTAATCCTGGCTGAGGACGGAGAGGCTCTCGATGTTCGTCACCTCTCCAGCGTCGACGCCTCGTTCGAGGCCAGCGGCCTGCTGTACCTCAGCGACATGGGATCGCTGGTGGAAGGCGTGGATCTGCTGGACAGCAACTACGACGGCGGGGACCCTCAGGTTTCCGAGGACGACATCGCCGAATGGGCGCGTATGATCCTGAAGAACGGCGCGGGCTCTTTGAACACCGTTGAAGAGGCGCTGGTGCGGGCGGCGGTCCAGTTGTCGGACGGGAACATGGGAAAGGCGGCATCCATGCTCGGCGTCAGCCGCGCACAGATGTACTACCGCGCCAAAAAACTGCCGCGCTGAAGGAAGCTGGAAGCACGGCATCCGGCCAGGCTCCGGTCATATCGCAGGTGCCTGGCCGGTGCCCAACTTACGGATCAACCAAGGGGCAACCACCCTTGTTCATGGGCCGGAAGGCCGTATCACCGGGAATCGTGTCGACCAATTCGAAATAGTCCCATGGCTCCTTCGACGCCGCCGGCGCTTTGACCCGCACCAGATACATGTCATGGACCATGCGACCATCGGGGCGGATCGTGCCCTTGGCGAACCAGTCGTCGATTGGCGTCTCCTTCATTTTGGCCACGACCGCTTTGCCCTCGTCGGTCCCGGCGGCCTGGATCGCCTTGAGGTAATGCATGGTGTAGGAGTACGCGCCAGCCTGGATGAACGACGGCATCTTGCCGGTCCTGGCGAAGAACGTTCGCGACCAGGCGGTGCTTTCCGGGGTTCGGCTCCAGAAAAACGGCGACGGCAGCAGCATGCCCTGGGCGTTTTCGAGGCCAAGGCCGTGGATGTCGGGCTCGACCATCATCAGGGCGAGCAGCTTCTTGTCCGACGTGATCCCGAATTCCTTGGCGGTCTTGATGGCGTTGAGGGTATCGGTGCCGCCGCTGACAAGCACGATGACTTCGGCTGGGCTTGCCTGCGCCTGGAGAAGGAACGATGACAGATCCTGGGCGCCCAGCGGATGACGAACGCCGCCGACGATGGTGGCCCCGGCGGCCTTCAGGAAGGTACTGAGGGACTGCTGGATGGCGTGGCCGAAGGCATAATCGACGGTCAGGAAATAGTAACTCTTCCCTACCTGCTGCACGGCCGCCGCGGCCGCAGTGCCGGCCATTGAGTAGGTGTCGTATATGTAGTGGATGCCGGTGGGCGAGCAGGCGGCGCCGGTCAGGTCGGCGATGCTGGCGCCGCCCGCGATGAAGACGCGGCCCTTCCGCTTCGCGATGTCCTGGACCGCTAGGGCGACGGCCGAGTTGGGGACGTCGACGATCACATCGACGTCGTCGACGTCGAGCCATTTGTTGGCGATGTTGGCGCCCACGTCGGTCTTGTTCTGGTGATCGGCGGTCAGGATTTCGATCGGTGAGTTCAGGACCTTGCCGCCAAAGTCCTCGACGGCCATGCGCACGGCCTCCGTCACGCCGGAACCGCTGGCGGCGGAATTGACACCCGAGAGATCGGTCAGAACGGCGATTTTGACGGTCCCTCCTGACACGGGTCCGCTTTCGGCGGCCATGATTGATTGCGTGCCCAGGATGGCGGTTGCCACGGCCAGGGATCCGATGATCGCACTCGTACGCATTGCGGGCGTCTCCTTTGCTGTGTTTCTGGACGATCGAATTCTGAGCGTGGTGTTTGCGATGCTTAAAGACGATTGCAGCCACTGAGGCCAGTTCTGGGTTCTTCCAAGCAATCTTGCTCCGCGATCACCATGAATGCTGGCCAAGGCTCAAGCGCCGGACCCCCGTCCAGGCGCTTCGGCTTTCGTGATGGGGTGTGCGGTACTCGGCACGAGGCATAATTGCGAATCATGAGTCACAAACCATATACGCAACGAGTTGAGGATGCAATCAGTGTGGCCGCATGAGCCGGAAAGTGCCAAGCCGGTGCCGAGATCGGCTACGAATCTCAGCCCCGAGTCGCGGCGAAATTTCTATGACGGACCATTCATGAATATGGGCCGGCTGCGGATCGCCGGCCTTGCAGGGGGGGGGGCTCGCGGAGAATCCGGCTCGAATGCCCCAGGCATTTAACCGGTCGTTTGGCTATCCCGCTTCTGCTGTGGCAGTCGCCGCTTGACTCCGCCACCTATGGCCGGTACCAATATTCATCTAAGAGAATTTAATTCTCAATAGAGAATTTAGGGGAGGCGCCAATTGAGTGCCGATGCTTCCGGAATTTCTGTGGGTAAGCCCGTGGGCGCGGTGCTGAGCGCGGTCGCCATTCTGCGCTACCTTGCGGCGCAGCCGGCGCCGGCTCCGAACAACCAGATCGCCCGCAGCCTCGACCTCAACGTCAGCACCTGCTTCAACATCCTGAAGACGTTGGCGGGGGAAGGGCTGGTCAGCTTCGATCCGGCCAGCAAGACCTACATGCTGGGGCCTGGGCTCGTGGAGCTGGCGAGCGGCGCGCTCGATCAGGTCGGCTACCTGCGCCTGGTCCATCCCGAACTCGAACGGTTCGCGGCGCACTGGCGCGTGACGACGACGCTGTGGTTGCGCGTCAGCCGGTCGAGGGTATTGCTGGTGGACCTGTCCCAGTCCGGGTCGGTCGTGCAGATCCACATGCGCGTCGGCCAGCGCCTGCCGATCCTCGTCGGCGCCCTCGGCCGCTGCATGGCGGCGTATGCCGACTTCCGGCCGGAGGAACTGCGCGCGATGTACGCCGAACTGCGCAGCGACAATCTCCCGCCCTTCGATCGGTTCCTGGCGGAGGTCGAGGACGCGCGGCGTGCCGGCTACGCGGTGGACCGTGACCATTTCGTCCGCGGTATCACGACCATCTCCAGTGCCGTTCTCGACACGGCGAAGCGTCCCATCCTCGCTATTTCCGCAGTGGCGCTGAGCGCCCAGTGTCCGCCCGACTCCACCGCCGACATGGGGGCGGATCTTCGCGAAACGACGCAACGCATTCAGGCGCTTCTCGCCGGCGCACCTCTGCGCCTGGGTACTTGAAAAGACAGACCGTTGAATGGAGCACCGTCATGGATTTCACCTTTAGCGCCGAGCACGAGCAGGTGCGGGATACGGTCCGCCGCTTTGCGGAAACCGAGATCGCGCCGCTCGTCCGTGACGCCGAGGAAAGCGAGCGCTTCCCCAAGGACGTCTTCCTGCGTTGGGGCGAGCTTGGGCTGCTCGGTGTCCGCTACCCCGTCGAGGATGGCGGCAGCGGATTCGACAAGATCGCCGACTGCATCGTCCGCGAGGAATTGAGCCGGGTTAGCCAAGGGTTCGCATCGGCGTGGTCGGCCCACACCCACCTGGCGCTGTGGCCTATTTGGCGGGCCGGTACGCCCGACCAGCGTGCGCGCTATTTCGAGCCCGGCCTGCGCGGCGAGCGCATCGGCGGCTTCGCCTTGTCGGAGCCCGATGGCGGATCGGACATCCGTGCCATGCGCACCCGCGCCCAGGCCGTGCCCGGCGGCTTCCGCATCACCGGTTCCAAGCTGTACATCACGAATGCGCCCTGCGCGGATTTCCTGACCGTGGCGGCCCGCACCCGGCCGGAGCTGACCCCGGACGCCGTCAGCCTATTCCTCGTCGACTTGCCCTGTCCGGGAGTGGACGTCCACAAGCTGGAGAAGGAGGGCATCCGCGCTTCGGAAACCGGGCTCATCCATTTCGACGAGGTGTTCGTTCCCGAGGAGGCGCTGCTCGGCGGCAAGCTCGGCACCTACCCGATCATCATCGACAGCCTGTCGGAGAACCGGGTCGGTGTGGCCGCCAACTGCATCGGTATCGCGCGCGGCGCCTTCGAGGCGGCGACCCGCTACGCGCGCGAGCGGCAGGTGCGCGGCCAGTCGATTGGACGCTTCCAGGCCATCGCGCACAAGCTCGCCGACATGGCGGCCGACATCGAGGCGGCCAAGTGGCTGGTCTATTACGGCGCCTGGCGCGTCGACCAGGGCACGATCGACGCGGCGACCGCGTCCAAGGTGAAGCTGGTCGCCAGCGAGTGTGCGGTGCGCGTGACCGAGGCGGCGATCCGCATCCTGGGCGGTGCCGGCATCATGCGGGAGTTCCCGGTCGGCCGCTTCCACCGCGACGCGCTGGTCTACGTCATCGGCGAAGGGACCAGCGAGATCCAGCGCAACATCATTGCCCGCTCGCTGGAGCTGTGAGCTATGAGCACGGATACCATTCTCCGATACGAGGTGCTGGACGGGGTGGCGCGGCTGACGCTGAACCGCCCGGAGACCCGCAACGCGCTCGATCTCGACCTGCGGGAGGAGATCGGCCGGGCGGTGGTCGCGGCGCGCGACGATGCCGACGTGAAGGCGGTCGTGATCACGGGGGCCGGCGGCGCCTTCTGCGCCGGCGGCGATCTGCGCAGCCTCAGCGCCGAACGCCGCGGGGCGGTCGCCAACCGTCATCGCGTGCGTCGGCTTCATCACTGGTTCGAACAGCTCGTCAACCTGGAAAAGCCGGTTGTCGCCGCGGTCGACGGCCCGGCCTTCGGGGCCGGCTTCAACCTTGCGCTTGCCGCCGATTTCATTCTGTGCACGCCGCGCGCCCGTTTCTGCGCCGTGTTCGAGCGCATCGGCCTGGTGCCGGACCTCGGCGGCTTCTTCCTGCTGCCGCGCATCGTCGGCTTGCAGAAGGCGAAGGACATCGTCCTCACCGCTCGGGTGGTCGGGGCGGAGGAGGCGAAGACCCTGGGCATCGCCTACGGCATCATACCGGAGGGGGAACTTCAGGACACGGCGCTGGCGTTTGCCGGGCGCTTCCGGCACGCGTCCACGGACGCCATCGGCATGGCCAAGACCATCCTCAACCAGTCTTTCCACCTCGACCAGCGGGCGCTGGCCGATCTCGAAGCCTATGCGCAGGCCGTCGCCATCGAGAGCGATCATCACCGCGATGCCGTCGCCACGTTCCTCGGCAAACGGCCGCTGCCGTTCGACTGGGACGCCATGACGGAACAGGTGGCGGGGCAGGACGCGAAGGAGAACAAGCCGTGAGGAACGCTGTCATTACGGGCGCCGCGGACACCGCCGTGGGCCGGTTGGAAGGAAGCAGCTGCATGTCCCTGCACGCCGAGGCCGCCCAGGCGGCCCTGGAAGATGCGGGGCTGCGTGCGGGCGACATCGACGGTGTGCTGTGCGCGTATTCGCTGAGCGAGCCGCACCTGATGCTGTCGTCGGTGTTCTGCGAATACTTTGGAATCAGGCCGTCCTACAGCGCCGCCGTGCAGGCGGGCGGGGCGACGGCCTGCGCCACCATCATGCAGGCGGCGGCGCTGGTCAGCGCCGGGGTGTGCCGGCACGTGCTGGCCGTGTGCGGCGACAACCGGTTGACCGGGATGAGCCGGGACGGGGCCGTGGCCGCGCTGTCCGAGGTCGGCCATCCACAGTTCGAGCGTCCCTTCGGCATCAGCATCCCCGCCGCCTACGGGCTGGTGGCGCGCCGTTACATGCACGAGTGGGGCGTCACGCCCGAGCATCTCGCCGGGGTGGCCGTCGCGCATCGCGCTCACGCCCGCCGGAACCCCAAGGCCCAGGCCCGCGACCCGTTGAGCCTCGAGCAGGCGATGGCGGGGCGCCTGATCGCCGACCCGCTGCGTCTGTTCGACTGCTGCCTGATCTCCGACGGCGGGGCCGCGGTGGTGGTCAGCGCGGCGGACACCGTGGCGGACCGCCCTTCCAGACCGGTTTCCATCCTCGGGTACGGACAGATGAACACCCATGAGCATGTGATCGGCATGCCGACGCTGACCGAGTTCGGCTGCAAGCAATCCTCCGCCCAGGCCTTCGCCATGGCCGGGCTGACTCCGGCCGACGTGGACGTCGCCGAGATCTACGATAGCTTCACCATCACCCTGCTGGCCGAGCTGGAATCCATCGGCTTCTTCAAGAAGGGGGAGGCCGGTCCGGCCGTGCTGGAGGGCGCCCTGGATCTTGGCGGCGTGCTGCCCTGCAACACGCACGGTGGCCTGCTGTCCTACGGCCATTCCGGCGCTGCCGGCGGCATGTTCCACGTGGTCGAGGCGGTGCGCCAGCTGCGCGGGCAGGCCGAGGGGCGCCAAGTCGACGGCGCCGAGGTCGCCTTCGTGCACGGTGACGGCGGCATCCTGTCCGCGCATTGCTCGCTTGTGCTGGGGAGGGCGTGAGATGGGCACCCAACCCAGGGTCACAGCGGAAACCGCCGCCTTCTGGCAGGGCTGCGCCGACGGCGTGCTGCTCCACCAGTGCTGTTCCGCATGCGGGCATGTGCAGTTTCCTCCGCGCTTCTTCTGCGTCCGCTGCCGGAGCCGTGCGCCCGAATGGCGCCCCTCGGCGGGAACTGGGACGGTGTACAGCTACACGGTGGTTCACCGGGCGCCGACGCCGGCCTTCAAGGACGACGTTCCTTACGTCATCGCCCTGGTCGACTTCGACGAAGGGTTCCGGATGATGGTCAACCTGCGGGGCTGCCCGGCCGGGGATCTGCGCATCGGCCTGCGGGTCGGCGCGTTCTTCGAGCCGGCCGCCGGCGGCGGAGCGCTGCCGCAGGTCCGTCCGCTGGAGGACGGCCGATGCTGACCTTCGACAGCATGCCGGTCGGCGCGGAGATGGGGCGGCGCGAGCTGGTCCTCGACGACGGTCTGTTGGGACGTTGGCTGCGGCTCTTTCCCGACGATGCGGACGGCGACCGCATGCCGGCCGGCATGATGGCGGCGGTGACCATGCGCGCTTATGCCGAGATCCTGCAGCCTCGCCCGCCCGGCAATGTCCATGGTGCCCAGCAGTTCCAGGTGATTCGCCTCCCGCGGCTGGGCGAAAGGCTGGTCACCGCGCTGACCTGCGCCGGCAAGGAGCTGAAGCGCGACCGCCGCTGGATCGACTTCGCCACGGAGACAACCGGTACCGACGGCGGCGTCCGCTTCCGTGGGCGCATGAGCATTCTGTGGGCCGCGTGAAGGAGATGCGCATGTCCGAACACCTGCACCCCGTGTCCCGGTGCGTCGACCGCTCCGCGATCCAGCTCTACGCCGAAATCACCGAGGACTTCAATCCGATCCACGTCGATCCCGACTTCGCGCGGCAGACGCCGATGGGCGGCATCATCGCCCACGGCATGCTGTCCTTGAACTTCATCTGGCAGTCGCTGCGCGCCAGCCTGGGCGACGACTTCGTCGATCATGCCGATCTGCGGGTCCGGTTCGTGCGCCCCGTGCGCGAGAGCGACGTGGTGACCGCTGGCGGCCAGCGGCGCTCGGACGATGCCGGCTATGACGTTTGGGTGCGCAACCAGAAGGGCGAGGACGTGATCGTCGGTCACGTGACCTGCCAGGGGAAAGCCGCGCCATGACCGAAGCTGTTCTCATCCACGACGACGGCGGCGTTCGCCGCCTCACGCTGAACCGCGCGGAAAAGATGAATGCCCTCGGCACCGCAATGACGAGGGTGCTCGCCGCCACCATCGTGCGCTGGTGTGTGGGGCGGATGTCTGCCTTCAAGATCCCGCGGTTCATCGCCTTCGCCGACGAGTTTCCCCGCTCCGTGACGAAGCGCGAGATCGAACGCCACAAGCTGAAGGCGCTGCCGGACGACGGCGCGTGGGACTGCAAGAGGCACAACTGAAAAGAAAACCCGGTGCCGAACAACACCGGAAAGGGAAGGAGACGATCCATGAAAAGCCTGTTGAAGCGCGTGTCGTTTGCCGCGCTGGCGCTGCTCATTGGAGCAGGCGGTGCCGTCGCGCAGCCCCAGGACGTGAAGCTCGGGCTGCTGATGCCGCTGACCGGCCGCTATGCCGAGAGCGGCGCCAGCGTCATGCGCGGCGTCGATCTGGTCATCAAGCAGGTCAACGCCGGGGGTGGCATCAAGAGCCTGGGTGGGGCCAAGGTGGTCCTCGTCACCGCCGACACTGGCTCCGACCCGGCCAAGACATCGCTGCAGGCGCGCAAGCTGATGGCGGACGACCGGGTGTCGTTCATCCTGGGCCCCTATTCCACGCCCGAGGCGGAAACCTTCATGCCCGTGGCAGACCGCTATCAGGTCGGTGGGGTGGGACTGCAAACCACGGTGATTCCCAAGACGCCGTACTTCGCGACCCTTTCCATTCCTGCCGCGAAGTTCGGCGAAGGCTATGGCGACTTGGTGAGGTGGCTGCGCGGGCGGGGCGTGACGATCAACACGGTGGCGATCACCTATGCGAACAACGACTACGGGCAGGTGGTGTCCAAGGCCGCCGCCGAGGCGCTGACCGCGCAGGGTGTGAAGGTGCTGGATGCCATTCCGGTCGAACCGACCGTGAAGGATATGACGCCCATCGTCCTCAAGGTGAAGAGCCTGGATCCAGATGCCGTGATTTCGGCGGTGTATCTGGCCGATGGTGTCCTGCTGCACAGGGCTCGCTTCAATCTCGGCTATGACAAGCCGGTGTGGATCGGCGGCTCGGCAGGCTTCTCCGACGACAAGCTGTGGGGGCTTGTGGGGGACGAGGTGGCGCGCAAGACGCTGACGGCCAGCTTCGGTCTGGCGTTCTTCAGCGCCGATGCCGCGCTGCCGGGCATGCAGACGGCCATTGCCCAGGCGAAGGAGCAGCAGACGCGGGTGATCGACCAGAGCGTCATGTTCGGCGTACAGGCGGCTCATCTGGCGGTTGAGGCATTCGAAAAGGCGGCCAGCGCCGACGCCGCCGCGGTGAACGCGGCTTTCCGCGCGCTTCGGGTCCCCGCACGCTCGGCCAAGCATGTGCTGCCCTTCATCAGCGGCGACGTGGCCTTCGACGAGAACGGCCTGCTGCGCCAGACAACGCCGCTGTTCGTGCAGTGGCGTAACGGGGAGAAGGTTCTGGTCTACCCGCCCGAGGTCGCTTCCGCTCAGCCCATCCTCAAATAGGGGAAGCGCCATGAACGCAATAACGACCACGGCACCGGGCGCGCTCGGGGCCGACGGGGGAGGCTCGCCTGGGATCCTCGTGGCCGACGGCCTTGTGAAGCAGTTCGGCGGGCTTCGGGCGGTGGACGGCGTGACGCTTGCCGTGCAGCCCGGCGAGATCGTCGGCCTGATCGGCCCGAACGGCGCCGGCAAGACCACCGTCTTCCAGATGCTGTCGGGCTTCCTGTCGCCGAATGCCGGGACGGTGCGTTTCCGCGGTGCGCGGATCGACGGCAGGAACCCGGCGCAGGTCTGCCGGATGGGGTTGGCGCGGACCTTCCAGATCGTCGAGGTCTTCCCCTCGCTGACGGTGCTGGAGGTGCTCACCATGGCCGCGTCGGTCCGGCACACGATGAAGGCCGCCCGGGCGGTCGCCCACGAGGTTTGCACCAAGATCGGTCTGGCGACCAAGGGGAGCCTGCGTTGCAGCCAGTTGACCCTGCCGGACCAGAAGGCCCTGGAAATTGGAAAGGCGCTGGCGACCGGGCCGCAGTTGGTGCTGCTCGATGAGGTGATGGCCGGCCTGCGGCCGGCGGAGACGCAGCGCGTCGTGGCGCTGATCCGCGCGTTGCGCGACGAGGGCGTCACCTTCCTGCTGGTCGAGCACATCATGGACGTGATCATGAACGTCAGCGACCGCATCGTCGTGATCGCCGCCGGCAAGGTGATCGCCGAGGGGCTGCCCAAGGCGGTGGCGAACGACCCGCACGTCATCGACGTGTACCTCGGCCGGGAGGTGGATCTTGCTTGACGTTCACGCGGTATCCGCCTCCTACGGCAACATCGTCGTGTTGCAGGACGTGTCGCTGAACGTCGGGACGGGCGAGATGGTGGCGCTCGTCGGCGTCAACGGCGCCGGCAAGACGACCTTGATGAAGTGCATTTCCGGGCTCCTGGCTCCGACGGCGGGACACGTTTCCTTCAACGGCACCGAGCTGGCGGGGCGCGGCTGCGAGGCCGCGGTCACCGCCGGCATCAGCCTGGTGCCGGAGGGCCGCATGGTCTTCCCCCGCATGACCGTGCTGGAGAACCTGCTGCTGGGGGCCTCCAACCCCCGGGCACGGCCGAAGCGCGACGACACGCTGCGGCGGGTTTTCGACCTTTTTCCGCGCTTGCAGGAACGCAGTGGTCAGCATGCGCGCACGCTGTCGGGAGGCGAGCAGCAGATGCTGGCCATCGGCCGCGGGCTGATGGCGATGCCGGACCTGCTGATCCTCGACGAACCATCGCTCGGCCTGTCGCCGCTGATGGTCCAAGAAACCTTCCGCGCCTTGAAGCGGCTGAACGGCGACGGGCTGACGATGCTTCTGGTCGAGCAGAACGTCCGCCTGTCGCTGGCCGTGTCGACGCGCGGCTACGTCATCGAGAACGGGCGGATCGCCCTGACGGGCAGCGCGGAGCAGCTCGCCGACGATCCGCTGGTCCGCAAAGCCTATCTCGGATTGTGAGGACGCCATGCCGATTGACATCATTGCCCAGGCCACCGTTCAGGGCCTGCTGATGGGGGCGATCTACGCGCTGGTCGCGCTGTCGATGACGCTCATCTTCAGCACCTGCGGCCTGCTCAACTTCGCGCATGGCGACTTCATGGTTCTGTCCATGTTCGGCGCCATGCTGCTGTTCGAGCTAACCGGGGCCGACCCCTACCTGTCGGCGCCGTTGCTGTTTCCCGCCCTGGCCGCAATCGGCGCGCTGACCTTCACCCGCCTCGTGCGGCCGGTGCTGGCGGGCGGACACTTGGCGGGGGCTCAACTGACGCTGGGGCTCGTGTTCGTGCAGCAGAACATGCTGCTCATGCTGTTCGGCGGCGACCAGCGCAGCGTGCCGACGTTCCTCAGCAACCGGCATCTGGAGTTCCTCGGCGTCATCCTGCCGATGCCGTTGGTCGTCGGCGCCGTGTGCGCGGTGGCGCTGTCGATCCTGCTGTACGCCATGTTGATGGGCACCGACTTCGGGCGGCAGATCCGCGCCATTGCGCAGAACGGCAACGCCGCCGCCCTCATGGGCATTCCGATCCGGCGGGTGCAGACGCTGGCGTTCGCGCTCGGAATTGGCCTGCTTGGCATCACGGGGGCGCTGACTGTGGCGCAGTTCTCGGTGACGCCATCCAGCGGGCTTGACTTCACGCTGGTCGCCCTGATCGTGATGGTGTTCGGTGGCATCGGCCATTTCATCGGCTCGCTGGTCGGCGGCTTGGCGATCGGCGTCGCCGAGGGCGTCGGCAGCCTGATGCTGGGCGGAACCGCTGGCGCCATGATCCCCTACCTCATCCTCGTGCTGGTGCTGCTGTTCCGGCCGCACGGCCTGTTGGGAGAACGCTGATGACTGCCGCCGATCCCCTGCGGCACCGGCTGCCGGCCGCCGTCCTCGTGCTGATCGCCGCCACCCTTCTGCCGATCCTCGGTCCCGGCAGTTGGGTCAACACCGCCATCATCACCCTGCTGTTCGCCTATCTCTGCCTGTCCTGGAACATCGTCGGCGGGATCGCCGGACAGTTCTGCATCGGCCACAGCCTCTTCGTGGCGGCCGGTGCCTACACCTCGACCCTGCTTTCGCTCACTTTCGGCGTGACGCCTTGGATCGGGATGTTCGCCGGCGGGGCGGTGGCGGCTTTGATGGGCGTCGGGATCGCGTGGCTGAGCTTGCGCTACGAGCTGCCGCCGCTATCCTTCGCCCTGGTCACGCTGGCGCTCGGCATGCTGGGCTACCTGCTGGCGTCCACCCTCGACGTGCTCGGTGCCAGCCGCGGGCTGTCCCTGCCGATCCGCGGCACGCCCGCCATGTACCAGTTCCGCAGCGATTCCACCTATTACTACGTGATCCTGGCGCATCTCGCGGCCGTGCTGCTGTTCACGATCGCGGTCTACGACTCCAGGCTCGGCCTCTACCTGCGCGGCGTCCGCGACAACGAGCGGGCGTCGCTGGGCGTGGGCATCCACGTGCTGCGCTACAAGATGGCGGCAATGGGCATCAGCGCCTTCTTCACGGCGCTCGGCGGCACCTTCTATGCCCAGTACCTGCAGTTCGTCGAGCCGCATACCTTCGCCGGCCTTACGCTCGTCATCGAGGTCATTCTGTTCACCGTCGTGGGCGGCTCCGGCACCATCTGGGGGCCGCTGGTCGGGCCGCTGCTTCTCGTCCCTTTGGGAGAAGCGCTGCGCTCGAACCTGGGGGACCAGACGCCTGGTCTGCACCTGTTCGTCTACGGCGTGCTGCTCGTCGCCGTCATTCGCTTTGCGCCGCAGGGGCTGGTCGGGCTCGCCGGGCAGGTGAAGAGTCGTATCCACATCGTCTTGGGAAGAGTCACACCATGATTGTGCGCAGTGATGCCGTCCGTCGCCTCCTGAACGCGCGCAGCGTCGCCGTGGTCGGCGCCTCGTCGGATCCGACGAAGCTCACCGGCCGACCGATCGCCTACATGCAGGGGATCGGCTTCGACGGGGACATCTATCCCGTGAATCCCAGCCGGCCCGAAATTCAGGGCCTGCGCAGCTACCCGTCGCTGTCGGCGATCGGGCGGCCCGTCGACCTCGCCATCATCGGCACGGCGGCGGAGCGGGTAGAGGAGGCGGTCACCGAAGGCATCGCCGCTGGCGTCGGCGGCTTCGTGATCTTCTCCTCCGGCTTCGCCGAGTTCGACGCGGACGGGGCGGAGCGGCAGCGCCGCCTAACCGAGTTGTCGCGCCACCACGGCGTGCCCATCATCGGCCCCAACTGCCTGGGCGTCATCAATGCCCGCAGCGGCCTCGTGGCGTCCTTCACCACGGCGATGGAAGGCCGGCCGCCTAAACCCGGGCACTTCGCCTTCGTCAGCCAGAGCGGCGCCATGGCCGCTTACTGGCTCGACATGGTGACGCAGGCCGGCATCGGCGTGTCGACCTGGGTGTCGAGCGGGAACGAGTGTGACCTCACCATCGGTGACGTCCTGGGCGGTCTTGCCGACGACGACGACACCAGGGTCATCGGTCTCTACATGGAGGACATCAAGGACCCGCCAGCCTTTCGTGCGGTGGCGCGCCGGCTGGCGGAGGCGGGCAAGCCGGTCATCGCCATCAAGGCGGGGCGATCCAAGGCGGGTGCCGACGCGGCGCGGTCGCACACCGGCGCGCTGGCCGGGGAGGACACGCTCTACGAAGCGCTCTTCGACCAGTATGCCATCGAACGGGTCGACTCCCTGACGGCGCTGATCGACCGCGCGAAGCCGTTCCTGTTCGACGCGCGTCCGCGCGGCCGGCGGCTGGCCGTCCTGTCGGTGTCCGGCGGCGCCGGCGTCATGCTGGCGGACGCCGCCGAGGCTGCGGGCATGGAGATCCTGCCCTTCGCCGACGAGACCCGGCAGCAGCTCGCGGCCGTCCTTCCGGTCTTCTCCAAGCCGCAGAACCCGATCGACCTGACTGCCATGGTGGTCCAGGACCCGGCCCTGCTGTCGAAGACGTTGACCGTCATCGGTGAGGCGTCGGAGATCGACGCCTGCGTGTTGTTCGTCGGCCTGATGGCGAGCATCGCCGACACGCTGGCGGCCGCCATCGGCGCGGCGCGCGCTGCGTCGGGCAAGCCCGTGGTTGTGGTGTGGATCGGGGCGCGCAGCGAGGTGGTGGGGCGCCTGCAGGACGCCGGCCTGCCGGTGTTCGCCGACATTCCCGCGGCCATCGATGCGCTGGCCGGAAGCCTGCGCTTCGACCGCCGGCAGCAGGCTTTGCGGAGGCTGCCGACGGGACTGCCCAGCCAAATCCAGCCGGACGGTGGCACCCGCATGCTGACGGAATGGGACAGCAAGGCGCTATTGCGCGCCGGCGATCACGCCGTACCCCTGCCGCGCGGCGTGCTGATCCGGCCGGATGAGGGGGCCGACGGCCTTGCCGGCCTGACGCCGCCCTTCGTCGCCAAGCTGCAAAGCCCGACCCTGCCGCACAAGAGCGATGCTGGCGGCGTGGTGCTGCGGCTGAAGGACGCCGCCGCGGTGATGGAAACCGTCCGGTCGTTCGAGGCGATGGCGCGGGAGCGCGGCATCCCCTACGACGGGACCCTCGTCGAGGAGATGGTGCCGTTCGACATGGAATTCCTCGTCGGCATCCGGCGGGATTCGGTGTTCGGCCCGGTCGTCGTGGTCGGGCGCGGCGGCGTCGAAGTGGAGGCCATGGGCGACGTGGCGATGGGCCTGCTGCCGCTGGACCGGGCGGCGGTGGTGCGGCTGATCCGCTCACTGCGCTGCGCGCCGCTGCTGGACGGCTTTCGAAACCGCGCCGCCGTCCCGGTCGAGGCGCTTGCCGACGCCATCGTCGGGCTCTGCGAACGTTTCCTGGCGGACGGGCGTCTGGCGGAGATCGAGATCAACCCGCTGGTCGCCGGACCGCACGGGGTCGCGGCGCTGGATGCGCTGCTGACCGTTGCCGGGAACGATCCGTGAGCGGAAGCGCCGCGGCCGGTCTCCCTGCATTCAGGGGCTGGCCTTGGCCGGTGCCGGCCGTCGTGTATCCGTCGGCCCGATGATCGGTGTTGTTTTGGGAAAGGATTGCCATGCGCTTTCTTGCCTTTGTAATGAATGGGAAGACGGGGCTGGTGATCCGCGACGGAGAATCCTGCGTCGGCCTTCCTGCGGACGATCACCACTGCCCGGGCTTGCTGGAGGATCTTCTGCGCAGCGTGAGGCGCGCGCTGACGGATGCTGCCGACGTACCGCGGAAAGGGGGGCGCTTGGCGGCCAGCCAGCTCTCCTTCCGCGCAACACCATCGTTGACGAATAGCCGGTAGGGCGCGAAAGGGGGCACGCTTTCGACGATTCCCGGTGCGCCAGTTCCGCTGACCAGGATCAAGTCATAATGTCCCAGATCGCACTGTCCCAGAACTTGCCCAGCGACCGCCGCCTCCTGTTGATCGCCAGCGTGGTCATGGCGTTTGCGCCACTTTCGATCGACATGTACCTGCCGGCTTTCCCGGCCATTCAGGCGGACTTCGGCGCGTCGTCGGGAGAGGTGCAGTTCACCCTCGCCACCTTCCTTGTCGGCATGGCAGTCGGGCAGCTTGTGTACGGACCGATTTCGGATCGGTACGGGCGCCGGCGTCCCTTGATGGTTGGGATCACTGTCTACGTGATGGCCTCCGCCGGGATAACACTGGCACCCGACGTTGCGTCGCTGGCCTTGGGGCGTTTGCTTCAGGCCATGGGGGGCTGTGCCGGCGTCGTCATTGCGCGAGCCGTGATCACGGATCGGTTTGAGGAGAAGGCCGCCGCGCGGGCATTCTCCATCATCATGCTGGTGATGAACCTTGCGCCGGTGCTCGCCCCGACCATCGGTGGACAGATCCTCGTCCTGGCTGGTTGGAGAGCCATTTTCGGGGTGCTGGCGCTGTTCGGGGTGCTTTGCTTCGGGCTTGTGCTGAAGGTGCTTCCTGAAACTCTGCCGCAGGAGCGCCGCGCATCCAGGGCATTCATGAACCTTGGCGGCACCATTGTGGCGTTGGTCAGGAATCGCCAGTTCCTTGGCTACGCGCTCATCACCAGCCTCTCCTTTTCCGGCATGTTCGCATACATCGCGGGCTCACCGTTTGTATTCATCGGTTTTTTCGGGATGTCGCCGCAGGACTATGGATTGCTGTTCGGGATGAACGCGGTCGGCCTGATCCTTGCGGCGCAGGCGAACATCCACCTCTTGAAGGTTTGCTCCGGGCGGACGATTCTCGCCTTGGGATTGGTCCTCAATTCAGTTGCGGGGATCGTCCTGCTTGGCGCGGCGCTTGTCCAACCGTCCGAGCCGTTGCCGCTGATCGGCGCGCTTTTCGTCGTTGTTGCCAGCCTCGGCCTGATCGGTCCCAACGCCACCGCTGCCGCTATGAGCCTGGCTCGGCCGCGCGGCACCGCCTCGGCACTGATCGGCGTGATGCAGTTCGGCGTTGGCGGCATTGCTGGCGCCGTCATCGGCATGTTGGGGAACGGAACGGCGCTGCCCATGACCGTCGCAATCGCCGGGTTGAGCGTCGCAGGATTCGCAGCTCTGCTGCTCACCGTGAGGCCTGGTCCTCGCAAAACATTATAATGGCATCAGAGTTGCTGTGTTTCTGCCTTCTTTTGTCTTGAATGCAGAATATCAAAAATATTTGGCTCATATCGGGTTCCGGGGTGGTGAGGGTGGCCCGGTGACCATCGGTTCTGACGGCGGTTGAAGAGGCTTTGTCGGACGCGATCCGGGGGCCTTGATGACGCCGATGCTGGTGAACCTGTCCTCGCTGCTGGATGACGCGAAGTGCTTCGCCCTGATCCGGCAGCACCGGTGGCCCGATGGCGTGCGGTGCATCCATTGCGCCGGAACGGCCATCGCCCGCGACGGGCGGGACGACACCCAAGCGCACCGGCAGCGCTACCGCTGCAAGACCTGCGGCAGCCGCTTCGACGACCTGAGCGGCACAGTTCTGGCGGGGCACCACCAACCGCTGCGGGTGTGGGTGCTGTGCCTGTACTTCATGGGCCTCAACCTGTCGAACCGCCAGATCGCTCAGGAACTCGACCTCGCCGTCTCCGATGTGCAAGCAATGACCGACCAGCTGCGCTCCGGGATCACGGCCACTCTCCCGCCCACGACCTTGGACGGTGTCGTCGAGGCAGACGAGGTCTATGTGGTCGCCGGGCACAAGGGGAACCCGGCCGCCGTTGCCAAAAAAGCCGCCCTGGGCGACGACGGCGGCTGAAGGGCGAGCGCGGGCGGGGCACGCTGGCGAAGGAGATGAACCGCGCCGGGTTTCCCGGAGGCCCCATTTCTTGAGCGACTGTGTTTCCGGTCAAGCGGTTTTCCATGGCGAGGCTGTCTTGATGATGGCGTTCAGGATGGTGAGGAGATGGCGCATGCAAGCGACGAGGGCGACCTTCTTGGGACGCCCCGCCGCCACGATCCTGGTGTAATGGGCCTTGATGACGGGGTTCCAGCGGACCGCCGAGAGCGTAGCCATGTACAGGGCGTTGCGCACGGCGGTGCGGCCACCGGCAATGGCTCTATGCCCACGCATCTGGCCGGAGTCGCGGTTGACGGGTGCGACGCCGACCAAGGCGGCGATGCGCCGGCGGTCAAGGCGGCCGAGTTCAGGCAGATCGGCGATCAACGTGCGCGCGGTGATGCCGCCGATGCCGGGGACTGAGGTCAGCAGGTCGTCCGCAGCCCGCCAGACGGGGGAGCCGCGCACGCTGTCGTCGATGTCCTTGTCCAACTCGACCAGCTGAGCCTCCAGGGTTTTCCGGGTGGCTTCGATGGTGCGGCGGACCCGTGGGCTGCGGGCCTGACGCAAGCGGTTGGCTTCCATGCCGATCATCTCGACCACTTGCCGACGCCGCGCCACCAGCTCGGCCAGCGCCAGGCTCTCGGCGTCGGCGATCGGGCGCGGTTCGGGGCGGATGCGTTCGGCGAACAGGGCGATGATCTGGGCATCGAGCGCGTCGGTTTTGGCAAGCCGCCCGGTGGCGCGGGCGAAATCGCGGATCTGACGCGGATTAACGACGGCCAGGGGCAGGCCGGCGCCCGCCAGGACGGCGGCGACGGTCACTTCGAAGCCGCCCGTCGCTTCCAGCACGATCAGGGCGGGGGCACGCGTGCGCAACTCGGTGACGAGTTGATCCAGGCCTTCGCCGTTGCGCGCAACGGCGAAGGCCTGCCCCGCAGGCAGAATGTGTACGTCGAGACGGTCCTTCGAGACGTCAATGCCGACGAAGCTTGGCGAAGAAGGCTGTTCCATGACCCGTCCTTGCGAATGCGGGCTCGCCTTGCGGCCCGAGCGACTGTTCGGGTTCCGGATGGAACCGGCGGACGGGGCACCGTGCTCAAGAACGGGCTCGATCACCCGAGAGATGGGCGGGCTCCCGTCCGCCGACAGCCTCGCCGGCTTCGTGTCGGCGGGCAAGGGAGAGATACAAGAGGATGGGGTCATCATGACGAAACAGGCATCACCCAAATACGCCCCTGAAGTCCGCGAGCGCGCGGTGCGGATGGTGTTCGATCACGAAGGGGATCACGCCTCGCAATGGGCGGCGATCTGCTCGATTGCGGCGAAGATCGGCTGCAATCCCGAGACGCTGCGCGGCTGGGTCCGGCAGGCCGAGCGTGACCAGGGCAAGCGCTCCGGCCCGACGACGGACGAGCGTGAGCGGATCAAGGCGCTGGAGCGCGAGAACCGCGAGTTGCGCCAAGCGAACGAGATCCTGCGCAAGGCGTCGGCGTATTTCGCCCAGGCGGAGCTCGACCGCCCGTTCCGGAAATGATCGCCTTCATCGACGCCCACCGCGCCGTCCACGGGGTCGAGCCGATCTGCAAGGTGCTGCCGATCGCCCCGTCCACCTACCGTGCCCATGCCGCCCGGCGGGCCGATCCGTCCAAGGCGCCGGCCCGCTCGCGAAGTGACGCGGAGCTGAGTGTGGCTATCCGACGGGTCTGGGAGGCGAACTTCCAGGTCTATGGGGTGCGGAAAGTCTGGCGGCAGTTGCGGCGGGAGGGCCTCGACGTGGCGCGCTGCACGGTGGCCCGGCTGATGCGGCGGATGGGCCTGAAGGGAGCGACGCGCGGCAAGGCGGTGCGCACCACGATCAGCGACCGGGCGGCGCCGTGCCCCGCTGACCGGGTGAAGCGCCAGTTCCAGGCGCCCCGCCCGAATGCCTTGTGGGTCGCGGACTTTACGTATGTTGCGACGTGGCAGGGCTTCGTCTACGTGGCCTTCGTCATCGATACGTTCGCCCGCCGGATCGTCGGCTGGCGGGTGTCACGCACCGCCCATGCCGGCTTCGTGCTGGACGCCCTGGAGCAGGCGCTGCATGAGCGCCGGCCGGCCAAGGGCAGCGGCCTCATCCACCACTCCGACCGCGGGTCGCAATACGTTGCTATCCGGTACACCGAGCGCCTCACCGAGGCTGGCGTCGAACCCTCCGTGGGCAGCGTCGGCGATTCGTACGACAACGCCTTGGCCGAGACGATCAACGGCCTCTACAAGACCGAGGTGATCCGGCGCCGCGGGCCATGGCGCACCCTGGAGGCCGTCGAGTTCGCCACCCTGGAATGGGTGCACTGGTTCAACCACCGGCGCCTGCTCGAATCCATCGGCAACATTCCTCCTGCCGAGGCCGAGGCGCGTTATTATGCTCAAACCGAGGCCGTCGCCATGGCGGCGTGACTCAACCAAACCGGCCTCCGACAAACCCGGCGCGGTTCAGAGAAGCCGCCCATCCTCGGCCTGATCCAGCGCGGCGGCGAGGTGGTTCTGCACATGCTCGCCAATGTCCAGCAGATCACTATCCGACCCATCATCGAGGCGACCGTGGCGCCCGGCAGCCTGATCTGCACCGATGAGTACGACATCTACGCCCGGCTGGAGGCGTGGGGCTATGCCCACGAAACCGTCTGCCATGGCCGGGGCGAGTACGCCCGCGACGATGACGGCGACGGCTTCTGCGAGATCCACGTCAACACCATGGAAGGCTTCTGGTCACTGCTGCGGTCCTGGCTGCGCCCGCACCGCGGCATCTCCCAGGAGAAGCTGCCCGTGTACCTCGGCTTGTTCCAGTTCGTTCACAACGTCCGCCGACGCGGCAAGGCCCTGCTCAGTGCACTCATCGCCGCTCTCGTCACGTGAACCCAACGACCACCCCAAAACCCGATATGAGCCAAATATTTAATGCCTGGTGACGGTTCTTTTTCAGAGTAAGCAGAACGAAATACTGTGATCAATAAGTATTTTTTGAGCGCGCGAATGATTTGATGATAATTGACGCTCACCCATCCCCGAGGTATGCGTCAAGCCTATTGCAACTGAGCATCCTAAATCTTCGCTATCACTTTAAGAGCGGCCGCAACAGGTCCCTGTGGTCTTGCTCCCGTGCAACGCCTCCCATAGCCGGAGGATTATGCTGCCTGCGCGTTGTGCGGGCAGCGCCAAGTCTCCTCGAATGCCATGGGGCTGAGATAGTCCAGGGTCGAGTGCATTCGCTTGTGGTTGTAGAAGCCCAGCCAGTCGATGACCTCGTCCTTGGCCTGCCGCCGGGTTTCGAAACGCATGCCATGCGAACGTTCGACTTTCAAGGAGCCGAACAGCGTCTCGGTCACGGGGTTGTAGTGCGGGGGCGCTTGCCCGCACCTCCGCGTGCCGGACGAAGCGGCGGTCGGCGGCAAGAAAGCCACCCTATGCGGTCGGCGCGTCGAACTTTCAGCGGGGCTCCCGTTCCTGGCTCGGATCTACTGGAACGTCTCCGCCCTGCGGTGAGACCAGCCCGTGCGAGAGCAGCCGCATGTACGCAGTGACCGCCTCCTCCGGAAGTTCTACAGAACCATCCGGCTTCATGTAACGCAGAGCCAGGTAACCGCGTGCCGCGATCAGCATGTAGACGAGCGCCTCGATTTCCTCGTCCGACACCGCCGTGATCTCGCCGGCCGCACGAGCCTTTTTCATGAACCGGGTGTAGCCGCTCGAAATGTTGTGGAAATGCTGACGGTGCGCGACCGGAGCGAAGAACTCGGCCTCGTTCAGGATGCGCAGGAAATAGGGCATTCGCTTCAGGAAGCTGAAGAACGCGCGAAATGACCGCTCCTCCTTTTCCCTATAGCCGACGGCGCCGTTCGCCTGCTGGCGGATGTGCGCCATCATCTTGGCGCCGAGGACCGGCAGCAGCTCGTCGAAGATCTCCTGGCGGGAGGTGAAATAGTTGTAGAAGGTCCCCTGCGCCAAGTCGGCACGCTGCGTGATGCGGGAAATTGACGCTTCGGCATATCCGCATTCGCCGACAACTTCAGCGGCTGCCTGGAACAGGGCCTCACGGATTTCTTCGGATTTCTGCACCCGAGACTTACGGGCAACGCCGGTCCGTTTCATTCTGCCATACTCTCCTGTCCTCACCCGTGCACTCGTCCCGCGCACCACCGGCAGTCATAGGCTATTGTAGTTTCCTGCGAAACAGGAGAAGGAGACGAAGTCCATCGGATGGGCCGCTCACCCGTTCGTCGCCGGATCACGCAGCACGCGTTTCAACACTTTGCCGGACGGATTGCGCGGCAGGGCGTCACGGATAACGAGGTGCTTGGGAACCTTGAAGCCGGCCAGATGTGCGCGGCAGTGCCGTTCGAGGGTGGCGGCGTCGAGCGTGGCGCCGTCCTTGAGCACGATGTAGGCGGCCGGCACTTCGCCCCAGCGCTCGTCCGGCACGCCGATGACGGCGACCTCGCTCACCTCCGGCAGCAGGAAGACGACGCGCTCGATCTCGGACGACGCGATGTTCTCGCCGCCGCTGATGATCATGTCCTTCTTGCGGTCGGTGAGGAACAGGAAGCCGTCGGCGTCCAGGCAGCCGACGTCGCCGGTGCGGAACCAGTCGCCGAAGAAGCTGCGCGCCGTCTTGTCGGGATCGCGCCAGTAGCCTTTGGTGACCTTGGGTCCGCGCAGGCAGATCTCGCCCGGCGTGCCGGGGGGCAGGACGTTGCCGGCGTCGTCGCGGATCTGCACCTCGACATGCGCCAGCGCGCGGCCGGGGGAACCGATCTTCGCGATCTCGCGCCCCGCCTCCATGAGCGTGTCGCCGGAGCAGCTTTCGGTCAGGCCGTAGGCGTCGACGTAGCGGGCGCCAGTGAACAGCGTGGTGAAGTCCCGGATGCGCTGTTCGGGCGTGCGCTCGCCGCCGCCGATCGCCCAATTCAGGCTCGTGACGTCGTAGCGGCCACGGTCGGGGTACGCCAGGATGCGGCCGACCATGACCGGGGCGAACCACGCGCCGGTCAGCCGCTCGCGTTCGATGGCGGCGAGGGCTGCGTCGGGGTCGAAGTCGCGCAGGACGCAGAGCATGCCGCCCAGCCAGAGCACCGCGATACCCGGCAAGTCGAAGGCGCCGACATGGTACAGCGGGCCGACGACCAGCAACCGGTCCTGCGCCGTCAGGCCCAGGCCGATCACGTGGTCCATGCACTTCCAGTAGAAGTTCTCGTAGCTGTGCATGACCCCCTTGGGGTGATCGGTGGTGCCGGAGGTGTACATCAGCCGGAACAGGTCCTGCGTCGTGCGCACCCGCATCTCCGGCACCGGGCCTCCGGCGCCGGCCAGCGTCCGGCCGTCGGCCTGGGCCGCCGCATCGACCAGGACGGCGCGCCCGTCCCCCTCGACCAGAGCGGCCAGCTCCTCGTCGGCGAACACCAGCTTGGCCCCGGCGTTGCCGGTGATGAAGGCGACCTCGGCGGGCGCCAGGCGGAAGTTGATCGGCAGGAACACCGCGCCGAGGTGGCTGGATGCGAAGGCAAGCTCCAGGAAGGCGGCGCTGTTCTTCATCACCGCCGCCACCACGTCGCCCTCGCCGATCCCGCGCCCGGCGAGGAAGCCGGCCATGCGCAGGATGCGGTCGTGGAAGTCGGCGTAGCCGATCCGCTGCTCCCCATACACGACCGCCAGCCGGTCGGGCGTGCGCAACGCGTGGTAGCGGATGAAGGCGCTCAGGTTTACCATGGTGTCGATCCTCCCAGTCCGAACGTGCCGGCGTGTGCCGCCGGTCTCGCTCTCAGTACGACCTTGGCATCCCGAGGTCGTGCATGGCCACGAAGTTCAGGATCATCTCCTCCGAGATCGGGGCGAAGCGGAACAGGCGGGCGTCCCGCCACAGCCGCTCGACGTGGTACTCCTTGGAATAGCCCATGCCGCCCATCGCCTGCATCGAGCGCTCGGTCGCCGATGCGGCGGCCTGCGCGGCGATCAGCTTGGCGACGTTGGCTTCGCTGCCGTAGGGCAGGCCCTTGTCGCACTGGTCGGCGGCCTTGAGGTTCATCAGCCGGGCGCATTGCAACTCGGCATGCGCCTGCGCCAGCGGAAACTGGATACCCTGATAGGCAGCCACCGGCCGGTCGCTGAACACCCGGCGCTCCTTGGCATAGTCCACGGCCAGCCGGATCGCCAGAGTGCCGGCGCCGACCAAGCCGGCGGTGGTCACGATGCGCTCGGTGTTGAGCACATCGAGAAGTTCGGACCAGCCGCCGTGCAGGGTGCCGATCACCTCGTCCGGTTCGATGCGCACGTCGTCGAAGAAGACGGTGCTGGACGCCAGCGTGTTGGTACCGACCTTTTCGATCGCCTGATGGGTCAGGCCATCGCGCTCGACGTCGATGACGAAGAGGCTTATGCCCTCGGTGCGGCGGGTGATTTCGTCGAGCTTCCGGGTGCGGGCCACTACCAGCATCTTCTGCGCGTCGGGTACGGCGGTAATCCAGATCTTCTGGCCGCTGAGGCGCCAGCCGTCGCCGTCGGGTCGGGCGAAGGTGCGGATCTCCAGGGTGTTGGTGCCGGCGTTGGGCTCGGTCAGCGCCATGCAGAAGTTGATGTCGCCGCGGATCAGCGCCGGCAGCATGGCGTCTTTCTGCCGCTGGGAGCCGAACTTGGCGAGCGCCACGCCGCCGAAGATCGGGTTGATCATGTAGAGCTGCGCCACGGTGGCGCCGCCCCCGGCGGCGCACAGTGCTTCCACGATCAACGCCATCTCCAGCATGCCCTGGCCGGAGCCGCCATACTCTTCCGGCAGCGCCACGCCGGACAGGCCGGCGTCACAGATGGCGGCCCACGCCTCCTTTGGGAATGCCTTTCGAGCGTCCTGCGCACGCCAGTAGTCGAGACCGAACTGATCGCCAACGCGGGTCGCGGTCTCGACCATCATGCGTTGCTCGTCGGAAAGCTGGAAGTCCATGACTGTTCTCCGGGTCAGGGGGTGCGGAGCAGGCGCAACGGCTGCTCCAGACACCCGATGATGCGGTTGAGGAAGCTCAGCGCGGTGACGCCGTCGAACAGGCGGTGGTCCGCCGACAGCACGAGGCCGAGTTCACGCTTTAGCGCCGGGGCGCCGGCCGCGTCGGGCCGGAACACGGAACGCACGCTGCCGACACCGAGGATGCTCGATTGGCCGGGAGCGATGATGGAGGTCATGTAGGTGACGTTGTGCATGCCGGCGTTCGACACGCTGACGGCGCCGCCCTGGAAATCCTCCTCGCCCAGGCGACCGTCGCGGGCCCGCCCGGTCAGCGCGCCGGCCGCCGCCGCGAGCTGGTCGAGCGACAGCCGCGCAGCTCCTCGCAGCACCGGGGCGACCAGCCCGCGCGGCGTATCGACGGCCATGCCGACGTCGCCGCGCCCGAGCGTCACGATCTCGCCCTCGTCCCAGACACGGTCCATCTCCGGCGTCGCGGCGAGCGCGCGGGCGACGGCGGCGAGCACCATGTGGGTCACCGACACGCGCGGCGCGGAGGCGCCCGCGTCGGCGTTCAGGCGTTCCCGCAGGGCCAGCAGCTCCGACACCTCCGCCTCGGCGGCGAGGTAGAAATGCGGGACGTCGCGCTTGGCGGCCGTCAGCCGACGGGCCATGGCTGCCTGCATGGTGCCGGGCTTCGCCCGCGCGCCGACCGCGACGGGTGCGGAGGCGGGCGGCGCGGGAGAAAAGGCGGCCGGCGCCGCCTGCGCCGCAGCTTCCACATCGGCGACCTTGATGCGGCCGTGCGGCCCCGTGCCGGTCACATGCGCGACGTCGATGCCGAGTTCGCGGGCCCGTCGGCGCGCCAGCGGAGTGGACCGGATTCGTTCCCCCTCCTGGACGGCCGGCGGCGCCGATGGCCGAGGCGCGGCGTCCTCGCCGTTCGCCGACCAGCGCGCGATCGTCGTGCCGACGGCCACCGTTTCGCCGGCGGGGACCACGGTGTCGATCAGCACGCCGTCGCTGTCGGCCTCGACCTCCGAAGCGATCTTGTCGGTCTCGACGACGACCAGGACGTCGCCGGTCTTGAAGGGCTGGCCCGGCTGCACCCGCCATTCGGCGAGCACCCCCTCGGTCATCGTCAGCCCCAGCTTGGGCATCACCAGATCCTGGACCATGGATCAGCGCCCTGCGAAATGGGCTTTGCGCTTTTCCAGGAAGGCGCGGCATCCTTCGTGCGAATCCTGGCTGTCGAGCACCAGTCCGATCATCGCCTGTTCATAGGCGAGCGCGGGGCCGAGCGGCATTTCCTGCCCGTGACGGAAGGTGCGCTTGATCATCTTCAGGATCAGCGGCGACTTGGCCGCGATCTTCTCGGCGGTCGCCATGGCTTCCGCCATCAGATCGGCCTTGGGAACCGCCCGGTTGATCAGGCCCCAGCTCACGGCTTCGGCCGCGGTGAACTGGTCGCCCGTGAACACCAGCTCGCGCGCCCGGCAGGCTGGGATCTGCCGCAGGATGCGCTGCGTGCCCCCGGCGCCGGGAAACAGGCCGAGGTTGATTTCCGGCAGGCCGAATTTGGCGGTGTCAGCGGCAATGCGCACGTCCAGCGACAGCAGAAGCTCGGTCCCGCCGCCCAGCGCCCAACCGTTGACGGCGGCGATCGTCGGCTTGTCGCAGGTCTCGAACCGGCGGAAGCAGCGGTGGATGACCTCGGCGAACTCCAGGTAATGGGCCAACCCCTGCCGGCTGTCGAGGTCGGCGATGTTGCCGCCGGCCACGAACGCACGGTCGCCCGCCCCGGTGACGACGATGACGTGGACGCCGTCGTCGGCCTCCAGCTCCGTCAGGGCTTGTTCCAGCGTCTGCAGCGTCGGGATGTCCAGCGCGTTGAGCGTGTCCGGGCGGTTGATGGTGATCAGGCCGACGGCACCGGTGCGGGTGGTCAGGATGGCGTTGTCTTCGGTCATGGTTTGGATCCTTCGAAGGCCGGTCAGGCAAGCGTTGTCTTGACGGCCGCAACGATGCGGTCGGCGCCGGGCAGGTAGGCGGCCTCCAGCGACTTGGCGAACGGGATGGGCATGAAGGGCGCACCAACGCGCAGGACGGGAGCGTCGAGGTCGTCGAAGGCATCGGCGGCAATGCGTGCCGCGATCTCGGCGCCGACACCGAAGGCCTGCACCGCTTCGTGAGCGATCACCACGCGGTGGGTTCGTGCGACCGACGCGAAGACCGCTTCCTCGTCCCAGGGCTGGATCCAGCGCAGGTCGATGATCTCCGCCTCGATGTCCTCGGCGGCGAGGCGGTCGGCGGCGGTGCGGGCAGCGTAGAGCGTCGCGCCGTAGGTGACGATGGTGGCGTGGCGCCCTGGCCGGTCGATCCGCGCCCGGCCCACCTCGCGCGGGGCGTTCACGTCGATGTCGCCCTGAGCGGCATAAAGGGCCTTGTTCTCAACGAACACGACCGGATCGGGCGCATCGATGGACGCGCGCAGCAGGCCGTAGGCGTCGGCCACGGTGGCCGGACAGGCGACACGCAGGCCGGGGATGTGGGCGAACCATGCCTCCAGGCATTGCGAATGCTGTGGCCCGGCGTTCAGGCCGCCGCCATGCGGCGTGCGCAGCACCATCGGCACGCTGCACTGCCCGCCGAACATGAAGCGCGCCTTGGCGGCCTGGTTGACCACAGCGTCCATGGCCAGCGCCACGAAGTCCATGAACATGATCTCGACCACTGGCTTCATGCCGGTCAGCGCGGCGCCAACGGCCGCCCCGACCATGGAGGCTTCCGAGATCGGCGTGTCGCGCACCCGCTCCGGGCCATGGGCGTCGAGCAGGCCCCGAGTCGCCTTGAAAGGCCCGCCGGCGGCGGCGACGTCCTCACCAAACACCATCACGGCGGGGTCCTCGGACATCGCGTCGGTCAGGGCCTGGGCAATGGCGTGTACATAGCGCAGCGGCTTCGACATTGGATTTCAGGCCCCGGCGGTGTGCATGGCGGGCGTGTAGACGTCCCGGTAGGCGGCGGCGAAGTCGGGCAGGGCGTCTTCACGCGCGGCGTCCAGCGCTGCGCGGACGTCGGCGTCCACCGCCTCGGCCAGGGAGGCAAGCGCCTCCTCGCCGACGCCAGCGGCCAGGAGAGCGGCGGCTGAGCGGCGCAGCGGGTCGTTCTCCGGCAGGCCGGCGATCTCGTCGGCGCTGCGGTAGCGTTGCGGGTCGCCTTCGAAATGGCCATGCCAGCGGGTGGTGACGCACTCCAGGATCCGCGGTCCGCCGGCGCGGGCCCCCTCGACCACGTCCTCGGCGGCGGCGGTCACGGCAGCGACGTCATTGCCGTCCACGCGCCGATGCGGGATGCCGAAAGCGCCGCCGAGATCGCCGAGCGACGCGGCGAACTGCCGCGAGGTCGGGGAGAATTCCGACCAGCCGTTGTTCTCGCACACGAAGACCAGCGGCAGCGCCCACAGGGCCGCCATGTTCAGGCACTCGTGCAAGGCACCTTCGGCCATGGCGCCGTCGCCGAAGAACGCGACTGCGACACCACCGGTGCGGCGCGTCTGGTGGGCCAGCGCGCTGCCGGTGGCGAGCGGCAGGCCGGCGCCGACAATGCCGTTGGCGCCCAGCACGCCCAGGGCCAGATCGGCCACGTGCATCGATCCGCCGCGTCCGCCGCATGCGCCGCCGGCCCGTCCCATGATCTCCTTGAAGAAGCGGTCGAGCGCCACGCCGCGCGCCAGCACGTGGCCGTGGCCCCGGTGGGTCGTCGCGAAGGTGTCACGGTCGCCGAGGGCGCCGACGACGCCGGCGGCGACCGCCTCCTGCCCGACGCTCAGGTGGATGAAGCCCGGAATCTCGCCGTCGGCGAACAGCTTGGACAGGGCCGTCTCGGTCGCGCGGATGAGAAGCATGGTGCGATGAAGCGCCAACTGCTTGTCAGGCGTGGGTTTGGCGGGTTGGTGCACGGAAACCTCACTGTCTTATTGGGCGGCATCGGATCGTGCTCGCCGCTATTAGGTAGAATCATGACTCACGACTCATTTACGCGTCAAGCCAATTTGCAGCCCTTCTGTCGGGCTGGATAGTGCGCGCATTTTGTGGCTTGTGCTGCGGGAGGCTTCCGTGTAGGAAATGGTCTATGAGTCATTGTTCACAGCATGCTCTGGCGGCCGGCTGGTTCAAAGACGTGCGGCGACGTCAAAGCAGGGGCGATTCCGATGAAATTCGACGTCATCGTCATTGGCACCGGGCCCGGCGGCTATGTGGCGGCGATCCGCGCCGCCCAGCTCGGCCTGTCCACCGCCGTGGTGGAACGCGAACACCTGGGCGGCATCTGCCTGAACTGGGGCTGCATCCCCACCAAGGCGCTGCTGCGCTCGGCCGAGGT
>DASPIO010000384.1:0-56295 GCA_035629155.1 Azospirillum sp.
GCTGGGCCAGCAGCAGGTCGTCATCAAGAGCCTGGAAGCCAACTTCCGCCGCCTCGACGGCGTGGCGGCGGCGACCATCCTGGGCGACGGCCGCGTCGCCCTCATCCTCGACGTCGCGGGGCTGCGCGAGATGAGCCGGCACGCCGACTCCTCCGGCCTGCGCCCCGTCGCCTCCCTTCCCCCCCCCGAACTCGAACCGGTTTGAGGCCAACGATGAGCAGCTCGACCGCGCTTGCCCCCGTCGCCGTCCGCACGGATGCCGCCGCGAACGCCAACGCCCACGAGGAGCAGTACGTCACCTTCACCGTGGGCAACGAGGAGTACGGCGTCAACATCCTGTCCGTGCGCGAGATCCGCGGCTGGACGCCGGAAAGCCGGCTGCCGAACCTGCCGGACTATGTGCGCGGCGTGATCAACCTGCGCGGCATCATCATCCCGATCTTCGACCTGCGCGCCCGCTTCGGCGGCGGAGCGACCGAAGTGACGAAGCGCCACGTGGTGGTGGTGATCCAGATCGGCGAGCGCACGCGCGGCATCCTGGTGGACGCCATCTCCGACATCCTGGCCATCGGCCACGACGAGATCAAGCCGCCGCCCGACGTGGACAGCGGCATGGTGGACGCCGAGTACCTCAGCGGCCTCTACACCGCCGACCACCGCATGGTGACGCTGCTGAACGTCGAGAAGCTGTTCTCCGCCGACGCCGGCGGCGATGAGGCTCAGGCCAAGGCGCCGCCGGCGCTGGAGCACCACTAGACGGGAAGCAGCCGTGGGTTGGGTTTTCGCCTGCGGATCAACCCAACCCACGGCGTCAAGAACCCAAAAAGAACGGGGAGCGCGTGCAATGGCAAACGGGGTCGGAGGACTGGTCTCGAACATGGGGATCGCGCGGCGGCTGTGGCTCGCCTTCGGGCTGATCCTGGTGCTGCTGGTGGCGCAGGCGGCGCTGGCGGTGCTCAACGTCTCGCGCGGTGGCGCCGACGTCGAGGCGCTGATGCGTTCATCGGATGTTTCGACGCTGGCCAAGGGCCTCGAAACCGACATGGCCAACCTGCGCATCGAGGCGCGCAACTACCTCTATTCCGGCGATCCCGCCTTCGTCGAGCGCCTGCGCCAGCGCCGCGCCGCCATCGAGAAGGCCATCGCCGACGCCCGCGACCTCATCCACGCCTCCGGCCACGCCCAGCGCTTCGAGGCGTTCAGCCGCGCCCACGCCGACTACCACCAGGAGTTCGACAAGGTTCAGGCGCTGCGCGCGCAGCTCGACCGCCTCCAGCAGGAGCGCATGATCCCCGTCGGCCGCCGCATCACCACCTTGTTCAACGACGCCGTGAAGGCCGCCGAGACCGGCCGCGAGCGCGAGGTCGAGCTGGCCACCCAGAAGGCCGTCAACCAGTGGACGATGGCGCGCTTCATCGCCAGCCGCTTCCTGGGGGCCGGCGACACGTCGGGCCTCTCCGCCTTCGACGGCACCCTCCAGCAAATGGCCGCGCACGCAAGCGCCGCTTCCGCCGCGACGGCGAGCCAGGAGCAGCGCGACCGCCTGCGCGAGATCGAACAGGCCTACCCCGCCTACCAGTCCGCCTTCCGCGAGACCATCGGGCTGGTGAACGAGGTCAACCGCTACCGCGACGAGGTGATGCTGAAGGCCGGCGCGCGTGTAGCCGACGCCGCCGCCACCATCGTCACCGCCGCGCACGCCGACGAGGACACGGTGGGCGACACCGCCACCGAGGACGGCCGCTTCAACCTGATCCTGACGCTGGGGCTGGCGGCGCTGTCGCTGCTGGTCGGCAGCGTCGCCGCGCGCGTCATCGCCCGTTCGATCGTCGAGCCGGCCGAGGGCATCCGCAAGGTGATGACCGACCTGACGGACGGCCACCTGAACGTCACCGTGCCCTACACCGAGGGCCGGGACGAGCTGGCCGCGATGGCGCGCGCCGTGGCCGCCTTCAAGGACGAATCGGTGGGGGCGCTGCGCTCGCGCATCGCGCTCGACCGCGTGTCGGCGAACATCATGATGGCCGACAACGACGGCGTGGTGACCTACGCCAACGCCGCCATAACGGCCATGTTCCGTGCGGCGGAGGCGGACATCCGCGCGGCGCTGCCGCAGTTCGACAGCGCCGCCCTGGTCGGCCGCAGCATCGACGTGTTCCACAAGGACCCCACGGCCACCAAGCGCATGCTGGCGGGCCTGAGCGGCACGCACCGCATGCAGATCAAGATCGGCCGGCGCACCTTCGCGGCCACCGTCAACCCGGTGGTGGGCCGGCACGGCGACCGGCTGGGCAGCGTCATCGAATGGCGCGACCTGACCGCCGAGCTGGCCATCGAAAATGAAATCAGCGACATGGTCGACGCCGCCGTGCGCGGCGACTTCTCCCGCCGCATCGACCTGGCCGGCAAGGAAGGCTTCTTCCGGCTGGTCAGCGAGGGCATCAACCGGCTGGCGCAGAACGTCTCCGACGCCACGGAGGAGCTGGCCTCGCTGTTCGAATCCCTCTCGCAGGGCGACCTGTCGCGGCGCATCGACAAGCACTACGAAGGCGTCTTCCACCGCCTGAAGGAGGACTTCAACGCCACCGTCGACAAGCTGTCGGCGATCGTGAAGCGCATCAACGGTGCGGCCGAGACCATCGCCACCGCCAGCCGCGAGGTGGCCGACGGCAGCCTCGACCTGTCGGAGCGCACGGAGCAGCAGGCGTCCTCGCTGGAGGAGACGGCGGCGAGCATGGAGGAGCTGGCGGCCACCGTCCGCTCCAACGCCGACAACGCCCAGCAGGTCAACGTCTTCGCCACGGACGCCCGGCGCGCCGCCGAAAAGGGCGGGCAGGTGGCGGCCAGCGCCGTGGAGGCGATGAAGCGCATCGAGCAGTCCTCGCAGAAGATCAGCGACATCATCGGCGTGATCGACGAGATCGCCTTCCAGACCAATCTGCTGGCGCTGAACGCGGCGGTCGAAGCCGCCCGCGCGGGTGACGCCGGCCGCGGCTTCGCCGTGGTGGCGCAGGAGGTGCGCCAGCTTGCCCAGCGCTCCGCCCAGGCGTCCAAGGAGATCAAGAGCCTGATCCTCGATTCCGGGACGCAGGTGAAGGACGGCGTGGAGCTGGTGCGCAGCGCCGGGGCGACGCTGACCGACATCGTCGCCGGCATCACGCGAGTCGCCGATCTGGTGGCCGAGATCGCCCGCGCCACCGCCGAGCAGGCCTCCGGCCTGGACGAGGTGAACGGCGCGGTCGCCCAGATGGACGAGATGACGCAGAAGAACGCGGCGCTGGTCGAGGAGAGCACGGCCGCCGCCCGCTCGCTGGAGGAGCAGGCAGGCGCCCTGCGCCAGCAGATGGCGTTCTTCGCGCTGGACCGCGCCTCGGCGGCCGGGCGCGGCAGCGGCCTCGCCCGCCACGTGCAGTTGATCGAGAACAGCAAGATCGACCACGCGACCTTTCTGGAGAACGTCAGGAAGACCATCGCCGGCACCGGCGAGGCGACCGCCGACAAGCTGGCCGACCATCACGCCTGCCGCCTGGGCAAATGGTACGACGCGGTGAACGACCCGATGGTGCGGTCCAGCGTCTACTACGCCGAACTGGCCGACCCGCACGCCCGCTTCCACGCCGCCGGCAAGCGCGCGCTGAAGGCGCACGAGGCCGGCGACGCCCAGGAGGCGCACCGCGCCGCGGAGGAGCTGGAGCGGATCTCGCACGACGTGCTCGGCCTGCTGGACAAGCTGGCCGCGGACGTGCGCGCCAAGGCCCGGCAGGCGGCGTGAGGTAACGGGATGAACGGCGTCCTGCAAGGCGGCCTTTCAGCCTCTCCCCCGGCAAGGCGGGGGGAGAGGCCGGGGGCTGCCCCATGACCACCGCCGCCACCACCACCGGCCGGCGGGAGTTTCCGTTCGAGAAGCGGCACTTCGCCTTCATCGCCGGGATGATCCACCAGCTCGCCGGGATCCATCTGGCCGAGCACAAGGTGGAGATGGTCTATTCCCGCCTCGCCCGGCGGCTGCGCGACCTGCGGCTGAAGGACTTCGACGCCTACTGTGCGCTTCTGGAAAGCGAGGAGGGGGCCGGCGAGGTCGGCTTCCTGGTCAACGCGCTGACCACCAACCTGACCAGCTTCTACCGGGAATCGCATCACTTCGACCATCTTGCCCGCACCGTCCTGCCGGACGCGCGCGAGCGGCAGGCGCAGGCGTCCAAACCGCGGCTGCGCATCTGGTCGGCCGGCTGTTCCTCGGGGCAGGAGCCGTACACCATCGCCATGGTGGTCGCCTCCACCATGCCCGACCTGCGGCGCTGGGACGCCCGGATCCTCGCCACCGACATCGACACGCACATGGTGGAGACGGCCAAACGCGGCCTCTACGCCGCCGACGCGGCGACCGGCATCCCGCCGTCGGTGCGCGACCGCTTCACCCACCGCACGCGCGGCGACGATGGCGAGACCAGGCTCGCCATGGACGACGAGCTGAAACGGCTGATCACCTTCAAGCCGCTGAACCTGCTGGAACACTGGCCCATGAAGGGGCCGTTCGATGCGATATTTTGCCGCAACGTGCTCATTTATTTCGACCGTGTGGGACGCACGCAGGTGATAGAGAATTTCGCCCGCCTCCTCAGCCGTGACGGGTATCTGTATCTTGGCCATTCGGAAAGCCTGTACGGCGTCTCCGACGCCTTCCGCCAGACCGGCCCGACCATCTACCGGAGGCTCTAGGGCATGAAGCCCGACGCACGCCGCCGTTCGACCGAGATTCGTCACGGCGGCAGCTATTACAATCCGCAGTTCCAGGCGCACACGCTGAAGGTCTTCCTTGGCCACCACCTGGTCAGCGACCGGCCGGACGTGATGATGGTGACGACGCTGGGCTCCTGCGTCGCGGCCTGCGTCTACGACCCGGCGGCGGCGGTGGGCGGCATGAATCACTTCCTGCTGCCCGACGTGCCGGAGACGGAGACCGGGACCGCGGACGCCGCGTCGCGCTACGGCAGCGTGGCGATGGAGCGCCTGATCAACGAGATCCTGTCGCGCGGCGGCCGGCGCTCGCGGCTGGAGGTGAAGGTGTTCGGAGGAGCGCGGGTGATCGATTCCAGCCTGGACGTGGGGCGGCAGAACGCCGCCTTCGTGCTCGACTACCTGCGGCGCGAAGGGCTGACGCTGGCCGGGCAGGACCTGGGCGGCACCTCGGCGCGACGCGTGCACTACTTCCCGCACGAGGGTCGCGCCATGCGCAAGCTGCTGCGGCCGGAAGCGCTGTCGGAGACCGTGAGCCAGGAGCTGCGCTTCCGCTCCACGCTCAAGGAAAAGCCCATCGAGGGCGACGTGGAGCTGTTCGGAGAGGACTGAACCATGCTGAGGCCGATCCGCGTCGTCGTCGTCGACGACAGCAGCCTGATGCGCGAGATGCTGAAGGACATCCTGGGCCGCGAACCCGGGATCGAGGTGGTGGGGGCCGCCCGCGACCCTTACGAGGCCCGCGACATGATCAAGGCCACCAACCCCGACGTCGTCACCCTGGACGTCGAGATGCCGCGGATGGACGGCCTCGCCTTCCTGGAAAAGATCATGACGCTGCGGCCCACGCCGGTGGTCATGGTCTCTTCTCTGACGCAGGAGGGATCGGACGCCACCATCCGCGCGCTGGAGATCGGCGCCGTCGACTGCGTCGCCAAGCCCGACGGGTCGGAGGGGCACGGCTTCGAGGAGATGGCGCACGAGCTGGCGGCGAAGATCCGCATCGCCGCCGCCGCGCGCCTGTCCATGCGCCGCCCGCCGGCCACGCACGCGGTGCTGGCGGCGCCGCGCCGCGCCGGGTCCGGCACGCGGTTCATCGCCATCGGCGCCTCGACCGGCGGGGTGGAGCGCATCCGCGAGGTGCTCTCCGTCATGCCGGCCGACTGCCCGCCCATCGTCATCACCCAGCACATGGGCCCCAGCTACGTGCCCAGCTTCGCAGCCCGGCTCGACAAGCTGACGGCGCCCGCCGTGCGCGTCGCCGCCAGCGGCGACCGCTTGACGCAGGGCACCGTCTACATCGCCCCCGGCGACCGCCATCTGGCGGTGATCAGGGAGGGGGCGGGCTACGTCTGCCGGATCGAGGACACGGCCCCGGTCAGCGGCCACCGCCCGTCGGTGGACGTGCTTTTCCAGTCGGTGGCCAGGGCCGCCGGACCGAACGCCGTGGGGGTGATCCTCAGCGGCATGGGGCGCGACGGGGCGGCCGGCATGAAGGCCATGCGCGACGCCGGTGCCTACACGATCGGCGAGACGGAAGGCAGTTGCGTGGTGTATGGCATGCCCCGCGCGGCGAAAGAGGCCGGCGGCGTGGCGATCGAGCTGCCGCTGGCGCAGATCCCGGCGGAGATGCTGCGCGCGTTCGACGCCATCGGCGAGCGTGTGCGGACGAGTTGAGGAGCAGGACATGGCATTGAACCGGCACGCCCGCAATGAACCGGCCGAGGCGCCGGCCGCGGCGGCACCCGCCCCGGCGGCGCCCCCGCCCGCCGGGCAGGGCCAGATCGCCGTGCACACCGACCTGCTCGCCACCTGGATGGGCTTCGCCGACGTGCAGCGCCGCACGATCGAGGCGATCCAGGGCGAGTTGACGCGCACCTCCGACACCGTCGAGGACGCGACGCTCGACCTCTCCGCGCGCTTTCGCGAACTGGCCAGCCGCGCGCTGGAACAGTCCCAGCGCGTCGAGGAGATCGTCGCCATGGCCGGCTCGGTCGCCATCGACGGCGAACGCGTGCCGCTGGATGAACTGGTCAACCACATGCAGGAGATGATCGCCGAGATGATCTCCAACATCGTCCAGCTCTCCATGCGCGCCATGAGCATGGTCTACCTGCTGGACGACGTGCAGAAGGATGTGGGCGAGTTGGAGAAGTCCATCGGCGACATCGACGCCATCAACCGGCAGACCAACTTCCTGGCGCTGAACGCCACCATCGAGGCGAGCCGGGCCGGCGAGGCGGGCCGGACCTTCGCCGTGGTGGCGCAGGAAGTGCGCCATCTGTCGCGCACCACGTCGGAACTGGCCGAGCGCATGCGCAACAAGGTGGGTGCCGTCGTCAGCGGCGTGCGGCACGGCCACGACATCCTGCGCGAGATCGCCAACACCGACATGTCGCCGCAGATGCTGGCCAAGGAACGCGTCGACAAGACGATGGAGAGCCTGGTCGAGCAGACCGCCCACTTCCAGACCGTGCTGGAGACCGCCGCCCACGTGTCGGGCGACATGTCGCAGACCATTGGCCACATGGTCACCCGCATGCAGTTCCAGGACCTGACCAAGCAGCGCCTGGAGGCCATCAACGACAGCCTCACCGTCGTCACCGCCGGACTGGAGGACCTGGAGGTCCGCACCCGCGCCGAGATGCCGCCGGGCGAGATCCCGCTGCCGCAGGACTGGCTGGACGGCCTGCTCGGCCGCTTCAAGCTGAGCGAGATGCGCGAGCGTTTCGTGCGCAGACTCCTGATGGAGGGAACCGCTCTGGATATTCACGGCGCGCTTGACGTGGATGCGGGCCAGGACGACAGTTCCGGCGGCGACATCGAGCTCTTCTGAACCGCCCCCCGCCACACCCGGCGCGGCCTCTGTGGGACCCACCAGGGACATCGGATCTATGGATTACGGAATCGACGTCAAGGAGCAGGATGCGGTGGTCCGGCTTCGCGGCCGCCTCACCTTCAACGACCACGCCAAGCTCCGCGCGCTCATCCGCGAGATGTTGCAGAACAAGGCCAAGCGCCAGATCCTCGAACTCAGCGCGCTGGAATTCGTCGACTCGGCCGGCATCGGCATGCTGCTGATCGCGCGCGAGGAGATGGCGAACGTGGACAAGCAGCTTGTGCTGCGCGCCGCACAGGGTCAGGTCAAGCGCGTGCTGACCGTGGCCCAGTTGAGCAAGATCGTCGTGATCGAGGAATAGGGCGCCCCCGTGCCGCGTTCCGCCGCCTTGCATGGCTTGGGCATCCCGCAAGACCGTCTGCAGCGGCTGGCGGCCGCGCTGGACATGCCGCGCTGGCTGCCCGCGGCGGCACAGGACGACGCGGCGCGCGTCGTCCTGCTGTTCGACGACGGCGGGCCGGCCGAACAGCCCGTCCACTGGGTGCGGCCCTTTGCCGCGTGGATCGAGGTGGGCTCGCGCTCCGACGCGGCGCTGGCCGACTCCATCGGCCGTGCCGCCGGGGCGGACCTGTACGCCAGCATCACCACCGCCACCGCCAACCACCTGCACCTCGCCGGGCGCATCGTCGCCGCCCTGGCCGGCCGCCGCCCCCTGGACGAGGCGCAACGCGACGACATGGAACTGGCTCTGCACGAGGCGATCTCCAACGCCGTCGTGCACGGCAACCTGCAGGTCAACGGCATGAAGGGGCTGAGCGTCGCCGCCCTCGACCGTTTCTCGCACGAGCTGGCGTCGCGCATCGCCGACCCCGCCTTCGCCGGCCGCCTGATCGAGGTGAGCGCCCGGCTGGAGCCCGAGGCCGCCATCATCGAAGTGGCCGACGAAGGCAACGGCTTCGCCCAGGCCGCGCCCGGCGCCGGCGCCGGCCCCGCCCCCAGCGGCCGCGGCCTCGACCTCATCTCCGCCATCGCCCAAGAGGTCGAGCTGCTGGAAGACGGGCGCCGCATCCGCATGAGGTTCGCCCTGTGAGCGGCGCGCCGGGCTCTACGCCACCGAACCATGGGGCTCCGGACGGCGGCGCTCCGCACATCGGCGACTGCCGCATCCTGGTGGTGGACGACACCGACTTCAACCGCACGCTGATCGGCGCCCTGCTGAACGAGGCGGGGTTCCACAACATCGCCTTCGCCAAGGACGGCTTCGACGCGCTGGCGCAGATCGAGGCGGCGGCCCCCGACCTCGTCATCCTCGACATCATGATGCCGGGCATGGACGGGTTCGAGGTGTGCCGGCGGCTGCGCGCCGACCACGCCTACGCCGACCTGCCGGTGCTGGTGCAGACCGCGCTGTCCAGCAGCGACGACCGCAACCGCGCCTTCGACGCCGGCACCACCGACCTGATCTCCAAGCCGCTCGACCGCACCGAACTGCTGGCCCGCGTGCGCATCCACCTGGAAAACCGGATGCTGATCCGCGACCTGCAGCTCTACCGCGCGCGGGTCGAGGGCGAGCTGGCGATCGCCCGGTCGATGTACGAACACCTGCTGCCCACCCCGGCCGCCTGCGCGGCGCTGCGCGGCTCGGCGGGCGTCGAGCTGCGCTCGCACACGGTGCTGTCCACCGACATGGGCGGGGACATCTGGGGGCTGGTGCGGCTGGAGGGCGGGCGCTTCGGCGTCTATCTGCTGGACATGGCCGGGCGCGGCGTGTCGGCGGCGCTGAACGCGTTCCGCATGCACACGCTGATCCACGAGATGGCGGCGCTGGGCGAGGATCCCGCCGCCTTCCTGTCGGAGTTGAACGACCGCGCCGCGCGCCTCCTGGAAGTGGGCGAGCACGCCACGCTGCTGTACGGCGTGGTGGATGGGGATGCGGGCACCTTCACCTACGCCGCCGCGGCGGCGACCAGCCCGGTGCTGCTGCTGCCCGACGGCGGCGTGCGCTTCGGCGACGCGGCCGGGCTGCCGGTGGGCGTGGCTGCCGGCACGCGGTACGAGGCGCGCGCGCTTCCACTGCCGCAGGGGGCGGCGCTGATGCTGCACTCCAACGCCGTGCTGGACGCGCTGGAGGCGGGCACGGCGGGGTTGGACGCCGTCGTCGCCGGGGCGCTGGCGCAAGCTGCCGGTGGCGACCGGTTCGACGCGGTGACGCGGGCGCTCGCCGCCGCGCTGGGCGACACGCCGCACGACGACCACACCCTGGTTTGGTTTGAGCGGGTCTTGCTGGAGCGCGGGGCATGAGCTGGAACGAGACCGGCATCGAGCACGCCCGCGTCATGATCGTCGACGACAACCGGGTGAACCGCCATCTGCTGATGGCGCTGCTGGAGCGCGGCGGCGTCCGCCACGTCGAGCTGGCGGAGGACGGACGCGATGCGCTGGCGCGCATGGAGACGTTCCTGCCCGACCTGATCCTGCTCGACCTGATGATGCCGAACCTGGACGGCTTCGACATGTGCCGGCAACTGCGCGCCGACCCGCGCTGGGCCGACCTGCCGGTCCTGGTGCAGTCGAGCCTGAGCCGGGCGGAGGACCGGGCGCGCGCCTTCGCCGCCGGGGCCACCGACTACGTCACCAAACCGATCAACGCCATCGAGCTGCTGTCGCGCGTGCGCATCCACTTGCAGAACCGCGCGCTGGTGCACGACCTGCGCCTGTTCCGCCGCCGCACGGAAGCCGAACTGGACCTTGCCCGCGCCATGCAGGAAAGGCTGATGCCCGGCGCGGCGCGGCTGGCCGGCATCGAGGCGGACGCGCACTTGGCGATCAGCGCCCACTTCGCCCCGTCGTCCGAGCTGGGCGGCGACTTCTGGGACCTGCGGCGCGACGAGCAGGGCCGCGCGGTGGTCTACGTGGTGGACTTCTCCGGCCATGGCGTGGGCGCGGCGCTGAACACCTTCCGCCTGCACGCCATCGTGCAGCAGATGGACTTCGCCGGTTTCGATCCCGGCGCCTTCCTGGCGGCGCTCAACGCGCGGCTGTGCGCGCTGCTGCCCAGCGGCCAGTTCGCCACCATGCTGGCCGGCGTCATCGACCCGGACGCCGGCCGATTCCTCTACGCCTCGGCCGGGTCCACCAAGCCGATGGTGTGGGCGCCGGGCGACGCGGCCCCGACGCTGGGCGACAGCGCCGGCCTGCCGCTGGGCCTGCTGCCCAGTGCCAGCTACGAGGCGCGTTCGCTGCCGCTGGCGCCGGGCGGGCGGCTGTTCCTCTACTCCGACGCCGCCATCGAGATCCCGGTGGGCGAGGACGTGCTGGACGAGACCGGGCTGGCCGTCCTGGTCGCCCGCCACATGGGCGAGGCCGACGGCACCCGCTTCCTGGACGCGGTGATCGCCGACCTGAACGCCACCGGCCCCATCGACGACGACCTCACCGCGCTGCTGGTGGCGCGGTGCGCGTGATCGGGAGTCTCGGGTAATGCGGGCGGGCGTCGTCGACAACATGTCGTCCGGGCTGGGCATGTCCGGCTGGGTCGTCGACCCGGCTGCGCCGGACGGGCGCGCCGCCGTCGACATCCTGGTCGATGGCGAGCGGGTGGCGCGGGTCGAGGCGCACGTGCCGCGCGCCGACGTGCAGGCGCACCTGCGCGACGCGTTCGGCCTGGACGTGCCGGTGGCCTCCGGCTTCTTCTCCAAGGCGCTGATGGCGCCGCGCCTCGAGGGGCGGGAAGTCGAGGTCCGCGTCTGCTTCGCCGGCACCGACGAGCCGCTGACCAACGGCGTCGCCCGGGTGCGCTGCGGGGCCGGGCACCTCCACGCGCTGTTCGCGGCGGAGCTGGCCGGGTACGCCGGCTGGAACCCGGCACACGTCGATGTCGAGGGCGGCATGCTGCGCCTGTCCGGCATGGCCGCATGGCCGCGTGCGGCCGAGGACACGCCCGTCCTGCACGTCGGCGGACACACCATGGCCGGCGCATCGCTGATGATCCAGGACGGTGGCGGGGCGGACGAGGTGCTGTGGTTCCTGCCCGACCACCGGCGCGTCGAGTTTACCGCCGAGGCGCCGCTGCCGCCTCCCGACGACTGGCCGGCCGAGGGCCTGTCCGTCACGCTGAGCTGGGAGCGCCGGGGAACGCCGCTGCATCCCTGGCAGCGCGTCGTGGTGCCGCGGCCGCAAGACGGTGGCCCGCCGGTCCCCGGCCATGAGGAGCAGGCGCGGATCTTCGGACAGTCCGTCGGTGCCGCGCAGTTCGAGGTCAGCGGCTATTCGACGCTGCGCACCATGTGGGCGGTGATCGCCGCGACGGACGGGCGCCGGCCGCAGGACTTCCGCGCCGTCCTCGACTGGGGCTGCGGCTGCGGGCGGGTGCTGCGCTGGCTGGCGGCGGAGCGGGCGCCGGAGCAGCGCCTCGCCGGCAGCGACATGGACCCGCTGAACGTCTCCTGGTGCGCGGCGCACCTCACGGGCTGCGAGGTGCACCGCAACGGGCCGCACCCGCCGCTGCCCTTCGCCGACGGCGCGTTCGATCTGGTGCTGGGCCATTCCGTCATCACCCACATCCCGCTGGACGTCGCCGAGACGTGGTTCGCCGAGCTGGACCGCGTGCTGGCCCCCGGCGGCATCGCCTACCTGACCTTCCAGGGCGCCTACGCGCTGCTCTGCTCCGCCCACGCGCTGGGCGCCGACAGCTTGGAACGCGTGGCGACGCACGGCGCCGACGACAGCAGCCATGACGCCAACGTGCGCCTGGAGGAGGAGCCCGACTATTACCGCGCCGTGTTCCACACCCCGGACCATCTGCGCGCACTGGCCGGGCGCCGGTTCGAGGTGGTTGCCATCGAGCCGGCCGCCTACAGCCATTTCCAGGACGTCGCGGTGCTGCGCAAGCGGGGATGAGCGGCGGAGAAGGCCCCCGCTCAACTCACCCCAAGCCTTCCATCATCCGGCGGATCGCCAGGCGGAAGGCGTCGAGCGACGCGATGTCGAGCAGGAACAGCGCGTGGCCGCGCGCGTCGCCCGCCGCCAGCGCCACGTCGATGCGCACGAACAGCACCGGGTCGTCCGCCACGCCGATGAGCTGCCCGGCCGGGCCGGCGCGGTAATCGGGAACGCCCCCCTCGATCTCACCTTCCACGAGGTTGGCGAAGCTGGCGAGGCAGCCGTTCAGGATGATGTTGCCGATCTCGGTCAGCGCGTCCTGCTCGTCCGCACCGGGTGTGTCGCCCTCGCCGGGGATCAGGCGGCGGACCAGCGCCAGACCGCCACTCACCGGGAAAATCAGCATCGCCTCGCCCGCGAAGGGGCCGGTGAAGGCCTCGCGCACGGCACAGACGCGCCCCTCCGTCTCGGGTCCGACCTCACCGGCGATGCGCCCGCGCGAGGACACCGACAGCGCCGGAACCGACAGGTGCACCTCCTCGCCCAGCATGTCGCTCAGCGCGGCGGCCGGCTGGCCCATGCCGATGTTGAACAACTCGGCGATGGCGTCCGCCTCGGCCTCGTCGAGCGGGAACCCGGCCGCGCTCATGGCCGCGCTCATGGCTTGGGCTCCGACAGGCCGGCCTCGGATAAAAACGTGCGGATCTTGTCGGAGGTGATCGGCTTGGCGATGAAGCGGCAACCCAGCGCCTCGGTCTTCTTTTTCAGCGCCTCCTGCACGTTGGCGGTAAGGATGCCGATGGGCAGGCCGGGAAACCGCTCGATCAGGCTGGCGGAAAGCGTCAGCCCGTCCATGCCCGGCATGTTGTAGTCGACAATGGCGGCGGCTGGGGCGGCGCCGCCCACCTTCTGCAGCGCCTCCTCGCCGCCAGCCGCGGTGACGATGGTCCAGTCGGGATGCAGAGAGGCGATGACGTGGCTCACCATGTCGCGCGCGAGCCGGCTGTCGTCGACGACGAGAACGGTTGTCATGCCCAAGCCCATATCCGGTAATGTCTGCCCCCCTGGTTTCTAGCGCACCCCGCGCCGCCTGCCAAGCAATGGGCCAAAGCATGTCCACGCCCCCGCTCCGCGCCGTTCTCGACACCAACGTGCTGGTCGCCTACGCGCTGCTGCCGGATGCCGTTCCACGGCGGCTGCGCCCGGCGCGCGACTGTGTGGAGGCGGTGCGGGCGCGCGGCGTCATGCTCGCGTCCGAGGCGACGCTGACCGAGTTGCGCACCGTGTTGCTGCGCCCGGACTTCGACACGCACAAGCCGCGCGCGGAGCGCGAGGCGTTCCTGGCCTCGATCGAGGCCGGGGCCGAGCGCGTCGTCCCCGCCGCCCTGCCCCGCACCTGCAAGGACCCGGACGACGACAAGTTCCTCGCCGTGGCCCTGGCCGGCGCTGCCGGGTGGCTGCTGACCGAGGACAAGGCCCTGTTGGCGCTGCGCACCATTGGGGCAACGCGCATCCTGCGCCCCATCGTCTTCCTGAAGGAGGTGACGCTGGCGGAGACGGTGACCGGCGATTGACGCTCGACAAACGGGCCGGCGTTTGTAGAATGAACCGTGAACATCAAACGCAGCCCGCGGGTGCAGCGATGAGCACGGACGACATGATCCCGGACGAGGCGAGTGTGGAGGCGGTGGCTGCCGAGGCGGCGGGTTTGGGCGTGGCGCATGCGGCCCAGCCCCTGCTGTTCGACAGCCTGCCGGAGACGGAAGGGCGCTCCGCCCGCCGCAGGCCGCGGCGCGCCCGCGCCGCGGTCGCCGCCACCGTGTCCGTCGACGTGGTGCAGGAGCCGGTGCCCGCCCCGCCGCCCGCGATCTTCGCCGCCCCGCCGCCGCCGCCCCGGCCAGCCCCGGCTGCCTTCGATCCGGCGGCGCTCAGCAATCCGGAGATCTCCGCGCTGGTGCGGGCCTTGCCCGACCTGCGGCTCAGCCATCTGCTGGTGGAAGCCGCGCGCGAGCTGAAGCGACGGGTCGAGCCGCCGGCCTGGGACGACGAGGAGGACGCCGGCCCGCGCGAGCCCAACCCGTCGCTGCTGCGCGCCGCGCGGCTGGTGGTGGGTGAGTTCGCCGGGGATGGGGATTGAGGCGGCGCTCGGGCGGCCAACCCGCCCGTGGCAACGCCGTGCCTTTCGGGTGATGAATATTCGACTCCGGAAACGGTGCGCGACAAGCCGGGGCTTCCTATGTAATGATGCCCAGGTTCGCGTCCGCCCCGTTACGGGGTGTGCGGCGCGGCCGAGAACCGCCGGAGGCTCCCTTTGGAAGTGATTCACTGGCTCCAGGAGTGGGGTAGCTGGTTCTACCCCATCGCCTTCCTGTGGGCCTTCTTCGAGGGCGAAACGTTCGTCATCTTCGGCGGCTGGGGTGCCCATCTGGGCATCTTCAACATCTATTACCTGGTCGGAACCGTCTGGATCGGCAGCTTCCTCGGCGATCAGGTCTATTTCTGGATCGGCCGCAAGTGGGGCGCCAAGGCCATCGCCAAGTTCCCGGCGGCCGAGGTGCCGGCGGCCAAGGCGATCGCCTGGCTGGAAAAGTACGGCATCGGATTCATCCTGACGTTCCGCTACCTGTACGGCGTGCGCAACATCGCCTCGGTGGCGATCGGCACCACCGGTATGCGCTGGCGCAAGTTCCTGTTCTGGAACTTCTGGGCCGCCGGCATCTGGGCGTGGAGCTTCGCCGGCGCAGGCTACCTGTTCGGCGAGGCCGCCGCCTCGGTCGGCGAGGTCGCGCCGAAGCTGCTGTTGGGCGCGGTGGCGACGGCCGTGCTGGTCTTCGTCGCCCGCAAGAGCCTGAAGTGGAAGCGCCGCCGGGCCGCCGCCCTGGTGGCCGCCTCGGACATCGTCGTGCCTGAGCCGCCCGCCTCGCACCCGTCGACTTCACACCCGCGCGATCCACACGGCGGTGAGGTCGTCGCGAAGGGGGCGGGGTATGTCCGTGAAGAAGCGTCCCAGCACGACACGCAGCGGATGGGCCGGATCATCCCGCCGGCCCTGCCGAACCAACTCGGTCAGGCCCAACTGGCCGATTGAGGTCCCACCCGCGTCGCGGCTTTCGATCAGCGCGTCGCTGTAGAGGAACAGGAACCCGCCGCGCGGCCACGGCACGGTGCGGTTTTCGTAGCGCGCCTGGCGCGACACCCCCAGCAGCAGACCCGACGAGTCCAGGAGTTCCGCCTTCCCTTCCGGCGCCGCTTCCGCCGGCCCCAGGATCGGGTGCGGCGCCCCGGCGGCGGCGAAGGTCAGCGTGTTCGCCGCCGTGTCCAGAACGCCGTAGAAGGCTGTGGCGAACTGCCCGACCGGCAGCACCTCCTTCAACGCCAGACCGAGCTGCGTCAGCCATGCCGCCGGATCGCTCCGCGGGGCCGGCACGCGTTCGGCCAGGGTGTGCAGGCGGAAGGTGTTGATGGCCGCGGTGATGCCGTGGCCGGCGAAGTCGACGATCAGGAAGCCCACCCGCCGCTCGTCGATCTCCACCACGTCCCACAGGTCGCCGCCCAGCTCCGACGACGTCTCGAAATGGCTGTCGATGCGCAGACCGTAGCGCGCGCCGATGGCGGTGATGCGCGCCGGCTCCGGCAGCAGGGAGAGCTGCATGGCGCGGGCGTGCTTCAGCTCGCGCTCGACCCGCGCGTGGAAGGACGACAGTTCGGCGAACAGCTTGCGCCGCTCCAACTGGTGGCGCACGCGGGCCATGCACTCGCCCGGCCTGATCGGCTTGGAGATGAAGTCGCTTCCTCCCGCCTCGAAGCAGCGCACCTGCTCCTCGTCGCGGTCGAGCGCGGTCTGGAAGAGGATCGGCAACTCGGCGTGCGCGGGGTCGGCGCGCAGCCGCCGGCACATCTCCAACCCGTCCAGGTTCGGCATGGCGACGTCGAGCAGCACGAGGTCGGGGCGGAAGCGCTCCACCATCGCCAGCCCCTCCAGCCCGTCGGCGGCGAAGGCGACCTCGGTGATTCCGGCGCGGCGGACCACCACGGCCAGGGACTTCCGGTTGAAGTCGTTGTCGTCGACGATGAGGACGCGGCTGTCCGCCAGGGAGAGGGTCATGGGGAGAGGGTCATGGCGGCGGCCCGTGCAGGTCGAAGTGCAGCAGCGTGCAGCGCCCGCCGTCGCGCACCGCCACCGCGTTGGCGAGTGCCCGCATGAACACGAAGCCGCGGCCGGAGCGGGCGAAGCCGTTCGCCGGCCGCTCCAGGGCGGCCGGGTCGAAGCCGCCGCCCTCGTCCACCACGGCGAGGTCGAGCGTGCCCTCCCCCCAGCGCGCCAGGATGTCGACGCGGCGACGGCGCACCGCCGGATCGCGCAGTGCGGCGGTCACCCGCTCGCCGAACAGGCGGAAGCCGTCCGGCTGGTCGCGGGTGTCGGCCGGCACGCCGACGTTGCCGTGCACCAGCGCGTTGGCGACCGCCTCGTGCAGGCACAGCTCGACGGCCGAGCGCCGCCGCTCCGGCAATATGCCGCGCCGTTCCAGCGCGTCGCACACCGCCACCGGGCTCTGCACGGCAAAGGCGGTGGCGGTGGTGAGCGACAGGAGGAAGCCCGGGCCGGGCATCGGCGTCGCCGGCCAGTCGCCGTGCGCCGCACCGTCCTCGTCCAGTTCCACCAGCAGCGGCCAGCCGTCCGCCGGCAGGACCGCCAGGAGGGCCGCCAGCCCGCAGCGGTCGAGGGGGCCGTCCAGCAGCACCGCCTCGGCGTGGTCCGGCCGGACGGCGCCGAAGCGCCGGGCGGCGCGCGCCGCCGCGTCCGCCGCCACGCGGCCGCGCGGCACGACGAAGCGTCTGATATCGGCCGGGTCCGCCGCTACGTCGGTTGGTGCCACGTCACTTGATGATGGTGAGGATGTCGCCAAGACGCGCCAGCTCGATGGAGCGCAGCGCATCGCCCTGCGCTCCGCGCACGGTCATCGGGATGCTCCGGGACTCCGCCTCCTCCTGCAGAATGAGGAGCATGCCGAGCCCGGCGGAATCGATGAACTCCAGCTTCGAAAGATCGATGACGAAGCGCTGGCTGCGGCTCTCCTCGATCAGCACCACGATTTCCCGCAGGCGGTCGTGGTCGGTGAACTCCAGCCGCCCGGTCAGGCGGGCCTCGATGGCCTCGGGCGTGCTGCGCGCTTGGAAATCCATCGGTCCCCCATGGCTTGAAATAAACGAAACTCTCCCCCGCGGGAATCTTATGAGAACCCCCCAACAGCGGCAAGGTTATACCGCCGCTCACCCCGTGCGCAGCGCGCTCAGCAGGGCGCCCAGTTCCTGGTTCAGCGTCTGCGTCGGCTGGGTCAGGTCCTTGGCCGCCCAGATCACGCGGATGGCGGAGCCGTAGGAGGAGGCGGAGGAGCGCGCCACCTCGCTGAAACGCTGGTTGAAGACGCCGGCGTCCTGCGACACCTGCCCGACCACCTCGGTGATCTCGCGGGTGGCGATTTCCTGCTGGTCGATGGCGCCGGACACCGTCTGCGCCACCGTGGCAATCTCCTCGATGATGCGGGTGATGCTGGAGATGGCGTCCACCGTGTCGCCGGTGGCCCCCTGGATGCCGGCCACCTGGGCGGAGATCTCCTCCGTCGCCCTGGCGGTCTGCCCGGCGAGGTTCTTCACCTCCGTCGCCACCACGGCGAAGCCGCGCCCGGCCTCGCCCGCGCGCGCCGCCTCGATGGTGGCGTTGAGGGCCAACAGGTTGGTCTGCTCGGCGATGGTGGTGATGAGCTGCACCACCGCGCCGATGGTCTCCGCCGCCTGCGCCAGCCCGATCACCCGGTCGTTGGTGGCGCTGGCCTGCTCCGCCGCGCGGCGCGCGATGCTGGAGGAATGGGCGACCTGCCGGCTGACCTCCTCCACCGACCGCGAGAGGCGGTGCGTCGCCTCGTTCAGGTGCTGGACGTTGGCGGCGGTGCGCCGCGACGCCTCGGTGGCGTCCAGAGAGTTGCTGCCGCTCTGCCCGGCGCGGTTGCCCATGCGTGCCGCGGTGGAGACGATCTGCTCGGCGTTGCTGCGGATCGACGTGGTGGCGGCGGCCACCTTGGTCTCGAAGCCGTTGGCCAGCGCCAGCATGTGGGCGCGCTTCTCCTCCTCCGCCCGCGCCTTCAGCGCCTCGCTCTCGGCCGTCAGGCGCTGCACCTCCAGCGCGTGCGCCTTGAAGACGGCGATGGCGGCGGCCATGGCGCCGATCTCGTCGCCGCGCGCGGCGTGGGGCACCTCCACCGACAGGTCGCCGTCGGCGAGGCGGCGCATGACGGCGGTCATGTTCGACACCGGCCGCGTCACCATCCTCACCACCATCAGGCCGCCGGCCCCGAAGATGACGACGAACAGCACCGCGGTGACCGTCAGCATCGTCCACAGCTTGCCCAGGAAGCCGCCGATGCGGACGTCCAGCAGCCGCTCCAGCTCGCGCGCGCTGGTGCCCCACAGGGCGCGGACGGAATCCAGCGCCGCCGCCTCCAGCCGGCGCAGCGCCGCCGGGTCGACGCCCCGCCCCTCCTTCTCGATCACGGCGACGGCCAAGCCGGTGCCGAACGCCTTCAGGGCCGCCTCGGCCGCGCGCACGTCGCGGTCCATGTTGGCCTTCAGCGTGCCGTCGGCGTTGCCGCGGTAGCCCGAGGCGATGGAAGCGGCGATGCCCTCCACCGCCGATTCGAAGCCGCCCTTCTGGATCAGGAACTCGGTGCGGTCGCCGGCGTCCAGCGCGCCCTTGCCGCCGACGGCCACGGCAAGGTCGGCGAGCGCCGCGACGCGGTCCACCGCGTCGGTCAGCTTCACCACCACGAGGTCCATGGCGTAGTAGCTGTCGAGGTCGGGGTCGAGGATCAGGTTCGACTGGTCGCCGATGCGCGCCAGCAGGGCGCGCAGTGCCGTGATGGCTTCCAGCGCGGCGGCGTTGGCGGCGTCCGTGCCGGTGGCCTGCAGGACGGCGCGCGTGTGGCGGGCGAAGGCGTCGGCCAGTTCGGCGCTGTCCATGCCCGCCCCCAGCCCGGCCTGCGCCGTCGCGACCTTGCCCACCGCCGCCTCCAGCGCCGCCCTGGCGGCGTCACCGGGGCCGCGGCGGTAACGGTGCAGCGCGAACTGCGCCTCGCGCAGCGGCGCGATGTAGAGGCTGCCCGCCACCTCCTTGCGCGCGAAGTCGATGGCGATGTGCTTCTCGGCGATCAGGCTGTACAGCAGAAAGGCGATCGGAACCAGGAATAGGGCGAAGGGAAACGACAGCTTCGCACCAATGTTCACTTTGAGCGCCATGCTTCCTCCCAGACGCGCACCGTCGCGCGCAGTTTCACGTCACATGCCCGTGTTCGGTGCGGATCGCCCATTTCGTAAGCACGCGAGGCCTTCGCTTCGCTTGTCTGCCATGCACCAGGCATCAGGCGCCCGGATTTCTGCAATTTCGTTGCCAATGCGGCCAAACGGTACGGATGGACGCGGCGGGAGGCGGCACGGTACAACCTGAGGGAATGCTGCCGTCCACTGCGGGGCCGCCGTGCGCGACTTCCTTCAGATCACGCTCGACCACGTCGACCAGGGCATCATCATGGTCGACGCCGACCTGCGGCTGGTGCTGTTCAACCGCCGCGCGCGGGACCTGCTGGACGTGCCGGCGGCGCTTCTGGCACGCCACCCGACGTATCCCGAGATCGTCCACGCGCAGGCGCGGCGCGGCGCCTTCGCCGACGATCCCGGCGACCCCGACCTGCACATCCAGGAGACCGGCGGCGACTGGCGCGACGCCGCCGCGCAGTCCGGCACCTTCAAGCGCCGCCGCCCCGACGGGACAATCATCGAGGTGCGCACCAACCCGCTGCCGCAGGGCGGCTTCGTGCGCACCTTCACCGACGTCACCATCGAGGCGCGCTCGGCCGAGGAGGTGTTCGAGACGATGCAGGCCCTGGCCGACGCCAACGCCGAGCTGTCGCAAAGCCGCGAGCACCTGCGCGCCATCCTGGAAGCCAGCCCCGTCGGCGTCTGCGCCATGGCGCCCGGCGGTCGCATCGTGTTCGCCAACCGACGGTTGGGCGTGCTGCTGGGCACGGCGCCGGAGGCGCTGGTGGGCGGCCCGGCGCAGGGCCTGCTGACCGACGTGGCCGAGGAGCAGCGCACGGCCGAGCGCATCCGCGCCGGCCAGCCCTTGCGCGACGTGGAAGCGCGCGTGCACCGCGCCGACGGCTCAACCTTCTGGGCGCTGGTGTCGGGCGATCCGGCGGTGCTGGAGGGGCGGCCGGTCTACCTGGCCTGGGTGACCGACATCACCCGGCGCAAGCGCATCGAACGGCAGATGGAAGCCGCCCGCGACCAGGCGGAGCAGGCCACCACCGCCAAGAGCGCCTTCCTGGCCGCCATGAGATCCGCACGCCGATGAACGGCGTCCTGGGCATGCTGGAGTTGCTGGAGCGCTCCCCCCTCGACCCCACGCAGGCCGACACGGTGGGCACCATCCGCGAGTCGGCCACCACGCTGCTGCGCATCATCGACGACATCCTCGACTTCTCGAAGATCGAGGCCGGCCGCATGGATCTGGAGCAGGAGCCGCTGTCGCTGGGCGCGCTGCTCGACGGCGTGGCGGAGGTGCTGGCGCCGGGCGCGCGGCACAAGGGGCTGCGCTTTCTGACCTTCGTCGACCCGGCGATCCCGCCGGCGGTGCTGGGCGACCCCGTGCGGCTGCGCCAGATCCTGTTCAACCTCGCCGGCAACGCGGTGAAGTTCACGCCGTCCGGCCGCGTCGTGCTGCGCGCCGATCTCGTGGAACGGGACGGCGGCACGGCGGTGGTGGCGCTGACCGTCAGCGACACCGGCATCGGCATGACGCCCGACGTGCTGGAGCGGCTGTTCGAACCCTTCACCCAGGCCGAAAGCTCGACCACCCGGCGGTTCGGCGGCACGGGCCTTGGCCTGTCCATCTGCCGGCGGCTGGCGACGCTGATGGGCGGCGACATCGGCGTGGACAGCGCGCCGGGCCGCGGCTCCACCTTCCGCGCCGTGCTGCCGCTGCCGGTCAGCGCCGCCCCGGCGCTGGACGCCCTGGGCCGCCCGCTGCCGGCCGAGCCGGACCTGGGCGGCGTCACCGTACTGCTGGGGGTGGCCGACGCGCAGGAGCGTGGATTCCTGACCCGCACGCTGGAGGCGGCGGATGCCGCCGTCCTGCCCGCCCCCGACGCCGCCACGCTGGACGCCCGCGCGCCGCAGGCCGACGTGGTGGTGGCCGAGGCCGGACTGCTGGCCGATGCCGCGCCACCCGGCACGCCGCCCGGAGTACCGCTGGTGATCTGGCCGGTGCGCCGCGCCGCCCTGGTCCGCGCCGTGGCCGTCGCCGCCGGCCGCGCCAGCCCGGAGCCGGACGCCGGCGCGGCACCGCCCGCCCCGCCTCCGCGCTCCGCCGCCGCGCCGGGCGTCGCGGAGGCCGAGGCGCAGGGACGGCTGATCCTGGTGGCCGAGGACAACCCGATCAACCGCAAGGTCATCCGCATGCAGCTCAATGCCCTGGGGTACACGGCGGAGCTGACCGCCGGCGGGGCCGAGGCTCTGCGGGCGCTGCGCACGAGGCGGCACGCGCTGCTGCTCACCGACTGCCACATGCCGGAGATGGACGGCTTCGACCTCGCCACGCGGGTCCGCGCGCTGGAGGCGGCGCGGGGCGGCCCGCGCCTGCCCATCGTCGCCATCACCGCCAACGCCGTTTCCGGCGAGGCCGAACGCTTCCAGGCCGCCGGCATGGACGCCTGCCTGTCGAAGCCGCTCGACCTCGGCCAGCTCGCCGCCGCGCTGGACCGCTTCCTGTCGCCGGCACCGGCGCCCGCCCCACCCCCGGCGCCCACCGAGCCGCCGTTGGATCTGGCGGTGCTGCGCCGGCTGTGCGCCGACGACGCCGGCCTCGTGCGCGAGATGCTGGACGACTTCGTCGCCGTGAGCCGCGGCATCGCCGCCGAACTCCGCGCCGCCCTGGCGGCTGGCGACGGCGCGGCGGTGCGCGATTGCGCGCACAACCTCAAGGGCTCCGCCCGCACCGCCGGCGCCCTGCCCCTGGCCGCCGCCGCCCGCGCCCTGGAGGATGCCGCCGGCACCGCCGACCGCCCCCGGCTGGACGCGCTGGCCGCCACCGTGGAGGACGCGCTGGAGGCGGTGGCACAGGTGGCGGCGGGCTTATGACGCCCGCCCCGCGCAGGACCCCGCGGGTGTCCAGCGACGATTTCCTGGCGATGGCGTTCGATGGGGATATTCCTTACCTGGAGGAGCCCGGCCCACCGGTCGGGATCCTGTCGCCGACCGAGGAGGCGAAGCAGCACGCCAAGCCGCACCGCCGCGAAAATCATTCGGGACACACCAGCCACTGCGCTACAAAGGAGCTATGGCGACCCTTCAGGAAGCGCTCCTGGCAGCGCTCGACCACCACCAGTCCGGCCGCACCGCCGAGGCGGAGATCCTCTACGGACGCATCCTGGAGGTGGCTCCGGACCTGCCGGACGCGCTGCACCTGTACGGGGTGCTGGCGGGGCAGACCGGCCGGCTGGAACTCGCCGCCGACCTCATCGGCCGCGCCACCCGGAACAACGGCGCCGTGCCGGACTACCACGCCAACCTCGGCAACGCGCTGAACGCCCTTGGCCGCACCACGGAGGCCGCGGACGCCTACCGCCGCGCCCTGGACTTGGCGCCGGAGCGCACCGAAACCCGCTATGCGCTGGCCCTCATCGAGATGGGGTCCAATGCCGAGACATCGGCGGCCGAGCACCTGGAACGGGTTGCGGTGGAGCGGCCGGATCTGGCCGCCGCGCACGGCCACCTCGGCATGATCCGCCAAGCCCAGGGCCGCCACGCCGAAGCGGAGGCCGCCTTTTCGGCGGCGTTGGCGCGCGATCCCGCTCAGGCCGCCGTCCGCCGCCACCGCGCCGCGCTGCGCCGCCACACCGAGCGCACGGAGGGGGCGCTGGCCGACCTGCGCATCGCCTTGGCGCTGGAGCCTGGTGAAGCCGGCGACTGGAACGAACTCGGCACGGTGCTCAAAAAGCTGGGGCGCCTGCGCGAGGCCGTCGCCGCCTACGGGCGCGCCGCCGCGTTGCGGCCGGACGCCGGCGTGCCGCTTGCCAACCGTGCCGAAACGTCGCTGAAGCTGGGAGACCTTGATGCCGCTGCCGACGACGCCCGCGCGGCCATCGCGCGTCAGGCCGGCCTTGCCGAGGCGCACAACACGCTGGGCGCCGTCCTCGTGGCCCAGGGCCACCCGGAGAATGCCGTCGCCGCGTTCCGCGCCGCGCTGGACCTCGATCCGGATCACCGCATGGCACAATTCAACCTGGCCCTGGCGCTGCTCGCCACCGGCCGCTTCGCCGAGGGCTGGGACGCCTATGAGCACGGCTGGGGCGTGCCCGGCGGACGGTCGCCGGAGCGCGGCTTCCCGCAGCCGCCCTGGCAGGGCACGGTGCCGGACGACGGCGGTAAGCTGCTGGTGTGGGGGGAGCAGGGGCTGGGCGACGAGGTGATGTACGCCACCGTCGTGCCGCAACTGGCGGCCGAGGGGATCGCCTGTGTGCTGGAGTGCGACGCCCGGCTGGCGCCGCTGTTCGCCCGCTCGCTCGACGGCGTGGAGGTCGTCGCCCGCCGCGAATCGCAGGACCCGCGCCTGTTCGCCCCGGACATCGCGGCCCAGGTGCCGTCGGGCAGCCTGCCGCGCCACCGCCGCCGCGATGCGGCCAGCTTCGCCGCCGGCCGTCCGGCCTTCCTGCGCCCGGACGGGGAACGCGCGGCGGCCCTGCGCGCACGACACCACGACGGGCGGTTGCTGCTCGGCATCTCCTGGCACAGCAAGAACCCCGGTGTCGGCCGCGTCAAGTCGATGACCCTGGATCTTCTGGCCGGCGCGCTGGCGCGCGACGGGGTGAAACTCGTCAATCTCCAATACGGCGACGTCGCCGCCGATGTCGCGGCGCTGCGGGCCGCACGGGGCATCGGCGTGCATGTCGACCCAGAGGTGGACACGTGGTCGGACATCGACGGGCTCACCGCGCTGATCGAGGCCATGGACCTCGTCGTGTCGGTCGGCAACGTGACCGTCCACCTCGCCGGCGCCATCGGCAAGCCGTTGTGGGCGCTGCTGCCCTACGCCGCCGACTGGCGATGGACCCGCGGGCACGACCATGCCCTCTGGTACCCCAGCGTGCGGCTGTTCCGCCAGCCGGCGCCGGGCGACTGGGAGGGAGTGCTCGACGGCGTCGGCCGGGCACTGGACGCGCGTGTCGCTTGTCACCGCCAGCGGGGTTGAACGCGCCGACGGTTGGGCCACAATGACGGGAACCGTCCGCCCCGGACGGGAGCCGCCAACGGAGCCGCCATGGCCCTGCCGCCCTGCGATCCCGCCACCATCGCCGAGTCCTGCCGGCGCGACGGCTACGCCGTGGCGCGCGGCGTGTTCTCGCCGGACGAGGTGGCGGCGCTGGCCGCCGCCTTCGACCGCCAGTACGCCGACGGGCTGCGCCACCCGCGCAGCTTCCGGCACGGCAACTTCCACGTCCGCGTCGCCGACGATCCCGGCATCGGCCACACCGTGCGCATGGTGCAGTGGCCGTCCTACAATGACGCCGTGCTGAACGCCGCGCGCCTGGACGCGCGGCTGTTCCATCTCGTCGAGCCGATGCTGGGCCGTGACGTCAAGCAGATCATCAACCAATTGCACTGGAAGCCGCCGGGGGCGACGGGCGGCGACTACGCCTTCCACCAGGACAGCCGCTTCCGCCGCCCGCGCGAGGCGTTCCGCAACCTCGCCACCTCCTACATCCAGACGGGCATCGCCGTGGACCCGCACACGGTGGAAAGCGGCGCCATGCGCCTCCACCCCGGCAGCCACCTGTTGGGCGAACTGGATCTCGTGCCGCGCGCCAACATCCTGGGCACCGGCATCGCCGAGGAGGCGCTGGAGCGCCTGGGACTCGACCCCGCGAAGCTCGTCGACCTCGTGCTGGAACCGGGCGACGTGGCGTTCTGGAGCCCGTACACCGTACACGGCTCGGCCGCCAACCGCTCGGCGCGCAACCGGCGGCTGTACATCAACGGCTACGTCCGCGCCGCCGACTGCGACCGCGGCGAGTGGACGTGGCGCGACGGCCAGCCGGTGCCGCTGGGCAAGCCGGTGCTGGTGCATTACGAGGACCTGCACCGCCGGCCGGAGCCGCATTACGTGGATCAGGCCGGCTATTGACCGGCAATTGATCCGGCAATTGATAAGGAGTGACGCGCATGCGGCGGTTCCGCCCTCTCCTCGCCGGCCTGCTGCTGGGCGCCGCGCTGGTCACGGGCGCCAACGCCGCCGAGCCGCCGCCCCCAGCGTCTCCGCCGCCATCCCCGCTGGAAGGCGAACTGACGCCGCTGGGCGCCATCCGCGCCGCCAACGGGCCGCGCACCATCCCCGCCTGGACCGGCGGCCTGACGGTGCCGCCCAAGGACTACGTGCCCGGCCAGCCGCACCCCGACCCCTTCGTCGACGACACGCGCTGGTTCACCGTGCAGGCGCAGGAGCTGGACCGCTTCGCCATCCGCCTGACCGGCGGGCTGAAGGCGCTGCTGCGCAAGTACCCCAGCTCCTTCGAAATCCCCGTCTACCTGACGCGCCGCACCGCCGCCCTGCCGCAGCGCGTCTACGACGAGACGATCGCCAACAGCCGGCGCGCGACGTTGATCGAGAACGGGCTGGGCGTGCGCGACGCCCGCGTCGGCGTTCCCTTCCCCATCCCGAAGACCGGCGCGCAGGCCATGTGGAACCACGTGCTGCGCTGGCGCGGCGACACGCTGACCCGCTTCGACGGCATCGCCGTGCCCGACGCGCACGGCAATGCCGCCGTCACCATGTACCGGGAGGAGACGCTGTCGCCGTATACCGCCGGCATGGGCGACGCCATCGGCCGCTACTATCGCCGGGTGGGCGTGAAGCCGCGCGAGCTGGCCGGCGGCACGCTGCTGCTGCACCTGTCGCTGGACCCGCTGCGGCGCCCCTTCGCCGGCTGGTACCGCCCGCCGGGCGAACCGCGCGTGCTGCGCGCGCCCGACTACGCCTACGACACGCTGGACCCGGCGACCGACGGCATCCGCACCGCCGACATGCGCGACATGTTCAGCGGCATGATGGACCGCTTCGACTTCAATCTGGCCGGCCGGCGCGAGATGTACGTGCCCTACAACGCCTACCGGCTGAACGGTGCCAGCCTGGTCCTGCCCGACCTCCTGTGGGCGTCGCACCCCAACCCGGCCTTCCTGCGCTATGAGCTGCACCGCGTGTGGGTGGTGGAGGCGACGCTGAAGCCCGGCCTGCGCCACGGCCTGCCGCGCCGCGTCTACTACATCGACGAGGATTCCTGGCAGATCGCCATGGCCGACCATTACAACGACGCGGGCGAGCTGGTGCGCTATGCGGAGGCGCACGGCATTCAGCTCTCCCACGTGCCGGCGTTCCTGCCGACCATGGAGTTCACCTTCGACATCCCCGGCGGGCGCTACATGGCCAACGGCATCGACAACACCGAGAAGCCGCCGCTGTTCGACCGCCCGATGAAGGTGGAGGAGTTCTCCGCCGAATACCTGCTGGAGCGGGTGTCGAAGCGGTGAGCTACTCCAGCGTCGCGCCGGGTCCGTCGGAGAAGCCGAGGCGCAGCGCCTGCCCCGGTGCGCGGCGCCAGCGGCCCACGCCTTGCGGCGGGAAGTGGGCCGCCGGGTTGTCGAAACCGCACAGCTCCATCAGGTCGACCGACACGCCGGCCTGGATCAACGCCGCCTGCGCGAAGGATTCGTACAGCCGGCCCAGCACGTCCTGGGGAACGCCCGCGTCCTCCAGCGCGCTGGCCGCCTGAAGCAGATTCTCCGCAATCATGATGGCCGTCCACAACATGCCGCGAAACGCGGCAGTTCCGTTTAGACGCTAATCTAAGACTTCCGGCCAGAAGGCGCAAGCGCGGGGGAGGATGTCATACCCCTTTGGCGTCGTCGTCGCGCAGCGGCACGCCATAGATCTCCAGCCGATGGCCGACGATGCGGTAGCCGAGTTCGCGGGCGATGCGCTCCTTCATGGCTTCCAGTTCGGGGTTGGTGAACTCGATCACCCGTCCGGTGCTGGTGTCGATGAGGTGGTCGTGATGGATGCCGCGCTTTTCCTCGTAGCGCGCGCGCCCGTCGCCGAAGTCCACCTTCTCCACCACATCCGCGTCTTCCAGCAGGCGCATGGTGCGGTAGACGGTGGCGATGGAAATCCGCGGGTCGATTCGCACGGCGCGCCGGTGCACCTCCTCGACGTCGAGGTGATCCTCGGCCTCCGACAGGACCTTGGAAATGACGCGGCGCTGGCCGGTCATCTTCAGCCCCTTTTCCTGACACAGCGTCTCGAGCCGCGATGCCATGTCCCTTACACTCCCTTTGTCCTTATCAGGTCGATCATAGTGCAAACCGGGTGCACCCCTGTCCAGCGATCACGCGACCGAACGCCGCATCTATATCCATGAGCGACGTTGACGCGCCACGATTTCCGTTGCCGACTGTTGCGGGGCCGCGCAAAGACGCGGCCGCAGGTCAGGGAGTGAGCCATCATGATACGCATCATCACCGCCGCCGCCGCCGTCCTCCTGCTGGGCATCGGCGCCGCCGCGGCGCAGTCGACTCCGGCCGCCAAGGCCCCCATGAAGGACGCGCAGGGCAAGGCGCTGGGCACCATCACCCTGCAGCAGCACCCGCACGGCGTGGTGATTCGCGGTGAGCTGGACAACGTCGCCCCCGGCTGGCACGCCATCCACATCCACGCCGTCGGCAAGTGCGAGCCCGACTTCGCCGCCGCCGGCGGCCACTTCAACCCCGGCAACGCCAAGCACGGCATGGGTGCGGCCGAGATGCACGCCGGCGACCTGCCGAACTTCTACGTGGACGAGCGCGGCCACGCGCGGTTCGAGATGATGACCCACCGGGTGTCGCTGACCGACGGCCCGACCAACGTGTTCGACGCCGACGGCGCCTCCTTCATCGTGCACGCCGGCACCGACGACTACGCCACCGACCCCGCCGGCAACTCCGGCAACCGCATCGCCTGCGGCGTGATTGCGAAGTGACCCCCTCTCCCTCCCCCGCCCAGCGGGGGAGGGCCGGGGTGGGGCAACGTCCCTACCGCGCGAAAATCTGGCTCATGTCCTGGAAGCTCTTGAATTCCAGCGCGTTGCCGCTGGGGTCGAGGAAGAACATGGTGGCCTGCTCGCCGGTCTGGCCCTTGAAGCGGATCTGCGGCTCGATCAGGAACGTCACGCCGGCCGCCTTCAGCGTGTCGGCCAGGGTGTGCCAGTCGTCCCAGCCGAGGATGACGCCGAAGTGGCTGGCCGGCACGTCCTCGCCGTCCACCGGGTTGGTGGCCTTGGCCCCGGCCTCTTCGGAGACATGGGCGACGATCTGGTGGCCGTACAGGTTGAAGTCGATCCAGCGGTCGCTCTCCCGCCCGACTTGGCAGCCGAGCAGCCCGGCGTAGAACGCCCGCGCCTCCTCCTTGTCGCGGACGGGGAAGGCGAGGTGGAAGGGGGGAATCGGGTTCGTCGTCATTGTCGTTGGTCTCTCCCTCGGGGAAGTCCCAGCATTCTACTGCGATATACGCGCGGCGTCTCGTGCGCCGTAGGTCGGGTTGCGCGCCAGCGACAGCCCAACGTTCCTGGCGTGGCATGCGCGTCGGGTTCTCGCCTGCGGCTCAACCCAACCTACGAATCCACCCTTCGTCCCGTCTCCGCATCGAACAGGTGCAGCGCGGCCGGCTCCGCCGCCAGGGTCACCGTCTCCCCCGCACGGCAGGTCGGCAGGCCGGGGAGGCGGGCCAGCAGCACCTCGCCGCCGCGCAGCCGGCCGTGCACCACCGTGTCGGCGCCCAGCGCCTCCACCAGTTCCACGCGTAAGGATAGCGGGCCGTCCACAGCTGGCCGCAGGTGCTCCGGCCGCACACCCAGCTTCACGGCACGGCCGGCGCGGTCCGCATACGGGCACGGCAAGGCGAGGCACTCGCCGCCGGACAGCGCCGCGAACGCTCCGTCCCCCGACACGCGCGCATCCACCACATTCATCGGCGGGGCGCCGATGAAGCCGGCGACGAACAGGCTGGCCGGGCGCTGGTAGACCTCCAACGGGGTGCCCACCTGCTCGGCGACGCCGTGGTTCATGATCATGATGCGGTCGGCCAGCGTCATCGCCTCCACCTGATCGTGGGTGACGTAGAGGCTGGTGATGCGCAGGCGGTCCTGCAGGCGCTTGATCTCCACGCGCATCTGCGTGCGCAGCTTGGCGTCCAGATTGGACAGCGGTTCGTCGAACAGGAACACCGCCGGCTCGCGCACGATGGCGCGGCCCATGGCGACGCGCTGGCGCTGGCCGCCGGAGAGCTGGCTGGGCCGGCGTTCCAGCAGGGCGCCCAGTTCGAGGATTTCGGCAGCCTTGGCGACGCGCGCGCGGATCTCCGCCTTCGGCAGCCCGCGGATCTTCAGGCCGTAGGCCATGTTGTCGAACACGCTCATGTGCGGGTAGAGCGCGTAGTTCTGGAACACCATGGCGATGTCGCGGTCCTTGGGCTCCAGCGCGTTCACCACGCGTCCGCCGATGGCGACCTCGCCGCCGGTGATCGCCTCCAGCCCCGCCACCATGCGCAAAAGCGTGGACTTGCCGCAGCCGGACGGGCCCAGCATCACCAGGAACTCGCCGTCGGCGACACCGAGGTCGATGCCCTTGATCGCCTGGACGCTGCCGTAGGACTTGCGCACGCCGCGCAGATCGACCGTCGCCATGTGTTGTTTCTCGGTGTTATTTCTCGCTGTCCACAAGCCCTCTGACGAACCAGCGCTGCATCAGAACCACCACCGCCACCGGCGGCAGCAGCGCCATCACCGTGGTCGCCATGATCAGGTTCCAGTCGGTGGCGCTCTCGCCGTTGCCGATCATGCGGGTGATGCCGATGACCAGCGTCTGCATGTCGTGGCTGGTGGTGATCAGCAGCGGCCACAGGTACTGGTTCCAGCCGTAGATGAAGAGGATCACGAACAGCGCCGCGATGTTGGTGCGCGACAGCGGCAGCAGCACGTCGAAGAAGAAGCGCACCGGCCCGGCGCCGTCGATCTTGGCGGCCTCCACCAGCTCGTCCGGGATGGTCAGGAAGAACTGGCGGAACAGCAGCGTCGCCGTCGCCGAGGCGATCAGCGGGATGGTCAGCCCGGCATAGGTGTCGATCAATCCCAGGTCCGCCACCACCTTGTAGGTGGGGATGATGCGCACCTCCACCGGCAGCATCAGCGTGACGAAGATCATCCAGAAGAACAGCATGCGGCCCGGAAAGCGGAAGAACGCCACCGCGTAGGCCGACAGGATGGAGATGGCGATCTTCCCCACGGCGATGGTCAGCGCCATGATCAGGCTGTTGACCATCATGATGTTGACCGGCGTGCCGGTGACGCGCTCGCCCCGCCCCTCGTTCCACGCGGCGTCGTAGTTGAACGCCGCCTCGCCGCCGGGTGTGAGCGGCAGGTTGCCGCGCGCGATGGTCGCCGCATCCCAGGTGGAACCGATCAGCGTCATGTAGATGGGGAAGGCGAAGATCAGCACGCCCAGGATCAGCACGGCGTGCGGCACAAGGTCGACGATCCGGCGCGCGTTCATGCGTAATGCACCTTGCGCTCGATGAAGCGGAACTGCAGCGCCGTCAGCGCCACCACCACCAGCATCAGGATCACCGACTGCGCGGACGAGCCGCCGAGGTCGTTGTTGATCACCCCGTCGACGTACACGCGGTAGATCAGCGTCTCCGTCGCCTTGCCCGGCCCGCCGCGGGTCAGCGCGTGGATGACGCCGAACGTCTCGAAGAAGGCGTAGACGAGGTTGACCACCAGCAGGAAGAAGGTGGTCGGCGACAGCAGCGGAAACGTGATGGTCCAGAAGCGCCGCCCCGCCCCCGCCCCGTCGATGGCCGCCGCCTCCAGGAGCGAGCGCGGGATCGCCTGCAGCCCGGCCAGGAAGAAGATGAAGTTGTACGAGACCTGCTTCCACGCCGACGCCAGGATGACCATCGACAGCGCCTGGGTGTCGTTCAGCCGATAATCCCAGGCCACGCCCAGGTCGTTCAGCGCCCGCCCCAGCACGCCGATGTCCGGGTGGACGATGAACATCCACAGCACGGCCGCCACCGCCGGCGCCAGCGCGTAGGGCCAGATCAGCAGCGTCTTGTAGACGTTGCGCCCACGGATGCCGGCGTCGGCCAGCACGGCGAACAGCAGCGCCAGCACCATGGACAGCACGGTCACGGCCAGGCTGAAGACCACGGTGACGCGCACGGTGTGCAGGTAGTTGGGATCGGCCAGCACCGCTTCGAAGTTCTCGAACCAGACGAACTGCGAGCGCAGGCCGAAGGCGTCCTGCAGCAGCATGGACTGCTCGATCGCCTGCGCCGCCGGCCAGTGGAAGAAGATGAGCGTCACCGCCACCTGCGGCGCCAGCAACAGGTAAGGAAGAAGGCGGTTGCCGAACACGACGCGGCGCTGCATGGGGATCCTTTTCTTCCCTCTCCTGCCCCGGGAGAGGGTATTACCTTACCCCCTGTTCGCCCGTTCGAAGGTGCGCAGCACGGCGTTGCCGCGCTGGACGGCGTTGTCGAGGGCCTGCTGGGCGGACTGCTGGCCCTGGAAGGCCTTCTCCATCTCCTCCTGGATGATGTTGCGGATCTCCGGCAGGTTGCCCAGGCGGAAGCCCCTGGAGTTCTCGGTCACCGGCGTGCGGGTGATCTGCTGGTAGGGCACGTCGGCGCCCGGGTTCTTCTCGTAGAAGCCGGCGGCCTTGGCCTGCTCGAAGCCCTGGAAGGTGATGGGCAGGTAGCCGGTGTCCATGTGCCACTTGGCGTCCACCGAGGGCTGGCCCAGGTACTTGAAGAACTCGGCGACCGCCTTGTACTCCTCGGCCGTGCGCGTGGGCGCGGTCATCACCCAGAACGCGGCCCCGCCGATCACGCCGTTCTTCGGCGCGTCCTTGGCGTCCGGCCAGTGCGGCAGCATGGCGGAACCCCAGGCGAACTTCGCCTCCTTGCCGATGCGCAGGCGCAGACCCGAGGAGCCGGTCTGAATCGCGCACTCGCCGGCCGGGAACAGGGCGTCCGGCGCGTTGTCGCGCCCGGCGTATTTGAACAGCCCCTCCTTCTGCATGTCGATCAGCGTCTGGAGATGCTTCACGTGCAGCGGGCTGTTGATCTTCAGCTCCGCGTTCAGGCCCTTGAAGCCGTTCTCCTGCGTCGCGAAGGGCAGGTTGTGGATGGCCGAGAACTGCTCGAACTGCACCCAGGTCGGCCAGGATGTGGTGTAGGGGCAGGCGACGCCGGCCGCCTTCAGCTTCCTGGCGGCGTCGATCAGCGCCGGCCACGTCTGCGGCGGTGCGTCGGGGTCGAGGCCGGCCTTCCGGAAGGCGTCCTTATTGTAGAACATGATGGCGGTGGAGCTGTTGAATGGCATCGCCATCATCTTGCCGTCGGCGGTGGAGTAATAGCCGCTGACCGCCGGCAGATACGCCTTGGGATCGATCGCCGCGCCGGTCTCCTCCAGCAGCTTGTAGACCGGCTTGATGGCCGGGCCGGCCGCCATCATGGTGGCGGTGCCCACCTCGAACATCTGCACGATGTGCGGCGCGTTGCCGGCGCGAAAGGCGGCGATGGCGGCCTGCATCGTCTCGGGGTAGGAGCCCTTGAAGGTCGGGTTGACCTGCACCGTGTCCTGGCTCTTGTTGAAGTCCTGGACGAGCTGTTCGAGCTGCCCGCCCAGCGGCTGCGGCAGGCCGTGCCAGAACTCCACCACCGTCTTCTGCTGGGCGTGCGCCGCGCCGGCCGCCATTGTGACTGCCGTGGACACCAGCGCCACCGTCGTGCCGACGGCCATCCTGCGGAAGCTGTTCATTGGTCCCGTCTCCCTGCTTTGCTTTCTTGTCCCAGTCCCGGCATTCCGGTCTGGGCGGATCCCTTAACCGACCCCGGTTTCGCCGGTGTGTCGCTTGCGTGAAGCTTTGGTAGCGACGCGTCAGCGTGAGCGCACACGCGCCAGCGCCGCGCGCCAGCCGGCGTACAGCCGGTCGCGCGTCGCGGCGTCCATGCGCGGCTTGAACCTCCGCTGGCAGCGCCAAGCGGCGGAGATCGCGTCCAGTCCGCCGTATACGCCCGCCTGCATGCCGGCAAGGCAGGCTGCGCCCAGCGCCGTCGTCTCCGTGACGTCCGGCCGCTCCACCGCCACGCCCAGGATGTCGGCCAGGAACTGGCAGACCCAGTCGTTGACCACCATGCCACCGTCGACGCGCAACGCCTCCGGCTGGCGGCCGCCGTCGATGCTCATCGCCTCCATCAGGTCGCGCGTCTGGTAGCCGACCGATTCCAGCGCCGCGCGCACCACGTGCGCCAGTCCGCTGTCGCGCGTCAGGCCCAGGATGGCGCCGCGCGCGTCCGGGTCCCAGTGCGGCGCGCCCAGGCCGGTGAAGGCCGGCACCAGATAGACGCCGCCGGTGTCGGACAGCTCGTTGGCGTGATACTCGCTGCTGGCGGCGTCGGGAATAAGGCGCAGCCCGTCGCGCAGCCACTGCACCGCCGCCCCGGCCACGAAGATCGAGCCCTCGATGGCATAGGTCGGCTTGCCGCCGAAACGGTAGGCGACGGTGGTCAGCATGCGGTGTTTGGACGGCACGAACGTCTCGCCGATGTTCAGCAGCGCGAAGCAGCCGGTGCCGTAGGTGGACTTGATCATGCCCGGCTGGAAGCATGCCTGCCCCACCGTGGCCGCCTGCTGGTCGCCGGCCATGCCGGTGATGGGAATGCGCGCCCCCAGCACCGCCGCCTCCGCCACGCCGAAGTCGGCGGCGTTGTCCAGCACATGCGGCAGCACGGCACGCGGCACGCCGAACAGGCGCAGCAGATCATCGTCCCAGTCCTGCCGGCGGATGTCGAACAGCAGCGTGCGGGACGCGTTGCTGGCGTCGGTCGCGTGCACCCGGCCACCGGTCAGACGCCACAGCAGGAAGCAGTCCACCGTGCCGAAAGCCAGTTCGCCGCGCTCCGCCCGCTCCCGCGCGCCGGGCACGTGGTCGAGCAGCCAGCGCAGCTTGGTGGCGGAGAAGTAAGGATCGATCAGCAGGCCGGTGCGCTCGCTCACCATCGGCTCCGCCCCGTCGCCGGTCAGGCGGCGGCAGACGTCGGCGGTGCGGCGGTCCTGCCAGACGATGGCGTTGTGCACCGGCGCGCCCGTGCGGCGGTCCCACAACACGGTGGTCTCGCGCTGGTTGGTGATGCCGATGGCGGCGACGGCGTGCGCGTCCAGCCCGGCCTTCTCCAGCGCGGCGCGCATCACGGCGACGGTGTCGTTCCAGATGTCCTCGGCGTCGTGTTCGACCCAGCCGTCGGCCGGGTAGAACTGGCGCAGCTCCCGCTGTGCCGAGGCGACCGGCCGCGCGTCGCGGTCGAACAGGATGGCGCGGGTCGATGTCGTGCCCTGGTCGATGGCGAGCACGTGCGACGCCGTCTGCATGGCGTTCCCCTCCCTATTTTTGCCTGAGCGTGCGGGAGGGAGCCGCTCCCTGTCAATCGGCGCAGAGGCCGATAACCCGGCCTTGCTGGTCGAAATAGCGGAAGCAGCCGAACCGCGGCCGCGTCTCCTGGCACCGCCCGCTGCCGTCGGCCTGGACGATGCAGCGGCCCTGGCACTCCCCGCCCTTCGTGCACGCCTCGCCGGCGTCGGCGTAGTCCTGGAAGCACAGCGGCAAGCCGCGCATGCCGCCCTTCTCCCACCGCCCGCCGGCCTGCGCGCACGCGGCCTCGCTGTCGGGCGCCGAGGACGGAGCAGGCGGTGGCGCCGCCGCCAGCGGCTTGGGCGCGCCGCTCTCCACGCAGGATGCGAGCAGCAGGGCGGACAGGGCGAAGAGGATGGCTTTGGGCATGGGCGGGGGTCCTTCGTGCCGGGTGTCGCATGATAAACCGGTACGGCGCCGCTTTGGCTACGGCGCGTGATCGGATACAGTCCGCCGGCCCCACAGCGGAGAGTTGAGCATGACCGCCCCCGACCGCCGCGCCATCGCCGCGTGGTGCCTGTACGACTGGGCCAGTTCGGCCTACAACACGGTCATTACCACCTTCGTCTTCGCCGTCTACTTCACCCGCGCCGTGGCGCGGGACGAGGTGCTGGGGACGGCGGCCTGGAGCCGCGCCATGGCCGCCGCCGGCCTCGCCGTCGCCATCCTCAGCCCGGTTCTGGGCGCCGTCGCCGACCACACCGGGCGGCGCAAGCCGTGGCTGGCGCTGTTCACCGCGCTCACCGTCGCCTTCACCACGGCGCTGTGGTGGGTGAAGCCGGACCCGTCGTCCATGGCGCTGGCGCTGGTCTGCGTGGCGCTGGGCACCATCGCGTTCGAGCTGGCCAACGTCTTCTACAACGCCACCCTGCCGGCCGTGGCGCCGCCGTCCATGTTCGGGCGCGTGTCGGGCTGGGGCTGGGGCACGGGGTATTTCGGCGGGCTGGCCTGCCTGATCGTGGCGCTGTTCGGCTTCGTGAAGAACGAGGCACCGGTCTTCGGCCTGTTCTCCACCGTGGACCAGGAGAACGTGCGGGCCACGGCGCTGCTGGTGGCGGCGTGGTTCGGGCTGTTCGCGCTGCCGCTGTTCCTGTGGGTGCCGGACGAGCCGGCCACCGGCAAGCCCCTGGGCCACGCCGTGCGCGCGGGGCTGGCGACGCTGTGGCGCACCATCCAGCACGCGCGCCAGTACAAGCAGATCGTCCGCTTCCTGATCGCCAGCGCCTTCTACCGCGACGCCATCAACACGATCACCGCGTTCGGCGGCATCTACGCCGCCGGGACTTTCGGCATGAGCTTCGAGGAGATCGTGACGTTCGCCATCGTGCTGAACGTGGTGGCGGGCCTGGGCGCGGTCGGCTTCGCCTGGATCGACGACTGGTTCGGCGCGCGCAAGACCATCCTCATCAGCGTGGCCGGGCTGATCGCGTCGGGCGTGCCGCTGATCCTGGCCACCGACAAGACGGCGTTCTGGGTGCTGGCGCTGGCGCTCGGGCTGTTCTTCGGGCCGGCGCAGGCGGCCGGGCGGTCGATGATGGCGCGCCTGTCTCCCGAACACATGCAGGGCGAGATGTTCGGGCTCTATGGCCTGTCCGGCCGGGTGGTCGGCTTCTTCGGCCCGCTGGCGCTGGGCTTCGCGACCGAGGCGTTCGCCAGCCAGCGCGCCGGCATGGCCTCCATCCTCGTGTTCTTCGCGGTGGGGTTCGTGCTGATGCTGGGCGTTCGCGACCCGCTACGCCCAACGCGGTAGCGCGGACCACCTATTCCCACTGGACAATTCCTTGCTGCGGTGCACAATAGGTACTCTCTACCGTGACGCCGGGTTACCTGCGCAGGACAAGGGCCATGCTCCACATCAAGGACATCGAGGCCTTCGCCTCCATCAACGAGGCGTTGGCCCGCAACTCCAAGAGCGCGCCCTCGACGCCGCCGCACACGCGGCGCGGCGCGTCGGGCCAAGTGGTGCCCTTCCCCACCAAGGAGCGCGAGGAGGCGACCGAGGGCGCCGACACGCTGGGCGGTGCGGGCTACGACTTCGACCTCGTCCCGTCGCCGTCCGCCAACATGGCGACGCTGTTCACGCGGATGTTCTTCGGGCGGCGGTGAATGGCAGGAATGCGTAGGTTGGGTTGAGCGCCAGCGAAAACCCAACGTTGCTCGCACTGCACACGGTGTTGGGTCCAGACCCAACCTACGGGCCGCTGATCCTCGGCAACACCTTTCCTCCACCCTGCCCGCCTTCGGCGGGCTTCCCTCCCCCCGCGGAGCGGAGGGAGGGACAGCCGACATCAATGCCGGAAGTGGCGCATACCGGTGAAGACCATGGCGAGGCCCTTCTCGTCGGCGGCGGCGATGACCTCGTTGTCGCGGATCGAGCCGCCGGGCTGGATCACCGCCGTCACACCGGCCTCGGCCGCCGCCAGCAGGCCGTCGGCGAAGGGGAAGAAGGCGTCCGACGCCACCACCGAACCCTTGGTCAGCGGCTCCGCAATGCCGGCGGCCTTCGACGCCTCCGCAGCCTTGATGGCGGCGATGCGGGCCGAGTCGACGCGGCTCATCTGCCCCGCACCGATGCCGGCGGTCGCACCGTCCTTGGCGTAGACGATGGCGTTCGACTTCACGTGCTTGGCGACGCGGAAAGCGAACAGCAGGTCCTTCAGTTCCTGCTCGCTGGGCGCGCGCTTGGTGACGACCTTCAGCCCGGCGGCCGAGACGCGGCCCGAGTCACGGTTCTGCAGCAGGAAGCCGCCGGACAGCGCCTTGATCATCATCCCCGGCGCGGCCGGGTCGGGCATGTCCCTGGTCAGCAGCACGCGCAGGTTCTTCTTGGTCGCCAGCACCGCGCGCGCCGCGTCGTCGGCATCCGGGGCGATCACCACCTCGGCGAACAGCTTGGAGATCTCCTCGGCCGTCGCGGCGTCCAGCGGGCGGTTCAGCGCGATGATGCCGCCGAAGGCGCTGACCGGGTCGCAGCGCAGCGCCAGCGCGTAGGCGTCCAGCAGGCTCTCGCCCTCGGCCACGCCGCAGGGGTTGGCGTGCTTGATGATGGCGACGGCCGGACGCTCGAACTCGGCGACCAGCTCGAAGGCGGCGTCGGTGTCGTTCAGGTTGTTGTACGACAGCTCCTTGCCCTGGAGCTGGATGGCGGTCGCCACACCCGGGCGCTTCTCGCCGGTGACGTAGAAGGCCGCCTGCTGGTGCGGGTTCTCGCCATAGCGCAGCGTCTGGCTGAGCTGGCCGGCGATGGCGTGGCGCGGCGGGAAGGTCTCGCCCAACTGGCCGGCGAACCACGCCGAGATGGCGGCGTCGTAGGCGGCGGTGCGGGCGTAGGCGCGCTGGGCCAGCTTCTTGCGCAGGCCCAGCGTGGTGGCGCCGTCGTTGCGCTCCAGCTCGCCCAGCAGCTCCTCGTAATCCTCGGGGTCGGTGACCACGGCGACGAAGTCGTGGTTCTTGGCGGCGGCGCGGATCATGCCGGGGCCGCCGATGTCGATGTTCTCGACGCAATCCTCGAAGCCCGCGCCCTTCGCCACCGTCGCCTCGAACGGGTAGAGGTTGACGACCACGAGGTCGATGGCCGGGATGTCGTGCTTGGCCATGGCGTCGGCGTGCACGTCGCGGCGGGCCAGGATGCCGCCGTGGATGCGCGGGTGCAGCGTCTTGACGCGGCCGTCCATGATCTCCGGGAAGCCGGTGTGGTCGGAGACCTCCTTGACCGGCACGCCGGCCTCGGCGAGGCGCTGGGCCGAGCCGCCGGTGGACAGGATCTCCACCCCGCGCGCCGCCAGCGCCTGTCCAAGCGCCACGAGCCCTGTCTTGTCGGACACGGAGATGAGGGCGCGGGTGATGCGGACGGTGTCGGGGGTCATGGGCGGGGTTCCTGATCTGTCGTCGAGGCGTCGCGGTGGTCCGCCGGAGACACGGATGCACCCGGATGGAAAACACGGATGCGCACGGAGGCCGGGCCACCGCCCGCGTCTTCGTCCGTGTCCATCCGTGCGAAATCCGTGTGTATTCGTGTTCCCTCCCCCTTTCCTTCCCGAAAGGGCGCGGAATTTGCGGGGGATTTACGCCCCCCTGCGCTCGCGGCGCAAGACCCATGTGCGGATGACCGGCCGCTATGCGGCAACCGCAAATCCGTACTGCCAACCACTGGTCTGGCCGAAGCGCCGGATGCGCTCGTCATAGGTCACCAGCGGGCAGCCGAGCCCGATGGCGCTTGCGATCAGCAGGCGATCTCCCGGATCCCGATGTTCGAGGTGATGCAGCTTGTAGGCGCGGATGGCCGCGGCATGGTCGAGCGGCACGGCCTCGACACCTGGACGCTCCAGGAAACGCGCCACCCATCGATCCACCGGAAGATCAAGGGCGATGTGCTCCTTATCCACCAGAAGCGCGATCTCCCAGACGCTGATGGCGCTCAGGAAGACGGTGCCGCCACGATGCCAACACGCATCGATCAGGCTGCGCGTCGCGGTTCGAAGCTGCTCGTCGCCACTTTCGAGCCACAGTGCGATGTGAGTGTCGAGGAGCAGGCCGTCCGTCACCGGTGGATCTCCCTCCCGGTCCCGGCATCCATCTCGTCGTCCTCGTCGCCGATGACCGGCGCGGTCAGGTCGATACCGGGTCGCACGCGCACCGATCCGGGACGCGCTCCGAACAGCGATCCGCTTCGGGCTTCCTGCTCCAGCAGACGCCGGAGCGCCATCGCGACGGCCTCGGTCTTGTTGCCGCCGGTGAGCTTGGCCGCCTGTTCGATCAGGGAGACGACGTCGGGTCGATTGATGGTCACCACGCTCGGCATCCACGCCCCCATCATTACATGTGTAATGATATAATTGAGAACGCCCGCCGCACAAGACGCGGGTCGCCGTTACGCCCCCTTGCGCCCGCGACGCACCCATCGATGGAACCGCACCATCGCCCACACGAACCCGCCGGCCAGCAGGCCGGCCGCCCCCAGCACGGCAAGCCCAAGGGCGGCGCCGAACGCCTGCGGCATCTCGGCGATCAGGTGACCATCCTGGTCGTAACGTTCGGGTGGAAACAGGACGACCAGGACGGCCCCGGCCAGCCCGGCGCACAGCAGGGTGGCGCAGGCGGCCCAGTACAGCCGCCTCATCCGCTTTTGCGTTCGCGGCGCAGAGCCCATTTGACGGTGGCGCCGTTGGCGTCGGCATGGCCGGTCACCACGATCTGCATGGTGCGCCGCGGCTCGTCGCCGTTGCCGACGTAGATGCTCTCGGCCAGTTCCAGCAGGCCGCCGGCCGCGTGCAGGCGCCAGCCGGCGCCGCTGGGCAGGCGCAGCAGCACCTGCTGGCCGTTGTGGATCACCGAGGCCTGGACCTGCGGGTGCAGATGGAAGCGCACGATGAAGGGCTGCGCCGCCGGGTTGGCGCCCAGCACCGGCTCCAGCGTGTCCTCGCCGCGCAGGTCCTCGCCGTTCTCGGCCAAGTAGACGCGGCGGCGGTGCAGGTAGCCGAAGCCGCGGGCGTAGCCGTTGTGCGTCGCCACCACCAGGACCGCACCCTCGACCTCCTGCCGCTCGCAGCCGACGTGGCCGGGGCGGCGGCCGAGCCCGCCGTCCTCCAGCACCTCGGCCGAGTTGGTCTCGGCCAGCACGACGGTGGAATGCGCGGCGGTCGCGGCCAGCGCCGCGCGCCACGGGCCGCTGCCCGAGGCGTGGCTGCCGCAGTTGACGATCAGCCGCTCCTTGCCGACCGACACCTCCAAGGCCAGCGTGCCGGCGTGGGCGCGCGTGTCCAGGCCGGGCGGCGGCGGCGAGCCGGTGTCCATCAGAACCAGTGTGCGGCCGGCGATCAGCCGCTCGAACCCGGTGTGCGGCGCGCTCTTCAGCGGCCGGCCGCGGGCGTCGGCCTGGGCCAGCACGGTGTCGACGAAGCCCGCCTCCTCCTCGTGCCCACCGTTGAACAGCGCCAGCCCGCCGTCGCCGTGGCGGAAGAAGCGCAGGGCCGGCGTCATGCGGTCGATGGCGTGCTGCAGCGCCTCCGGCGTCTCGGCGCGGGCGGCGCGCAGCACGGCGCGGACGTCGATCAGGTGGCGCAGCACCTGCATCTGCACCGACGGGCTGCGCTCCACATGCCCGCCGTCGGGCAGGATCTGGCGGGGCAGTTCGCGTTCCAGGAGGCGCAGGGCGTCGCCCACCACCCGTTCGCTGCCGGGCAGGCACAGGCCACCGTAGAGCAGGCCCTTGATGGCGGCCAGCAGCGCCGCCCCTTCCAGCGTGCCGGGGGTGACGCGGGCCAGATGGCGCGTCTGCCGGGCCAGGCTGTCGAACACGCGGGCGCGGAAGTCGTCGTCGGCGCTGGCGCAGAAGAAGTCGTGCAGGCCGATCCAGGTGGAGACGCGGGCGCCCAGCACGTCCGGCGCCCAGGTCTGCGCGTTCCAGGTTCCGTTGCGCTCCAGCCAGGACAGCACCAGGGCGCGCGCGCGCCGCCGGGCGTTGTCACCGCCAGCCGTGCGCAGGTCGCGCATCCATTCGAAGCCGTGCAGCGCGTCCATCCAGGCGGCCGATGCGCCGACGGGGTGCCACGGCGCCTCACCGTTCGGGTCGCCGTTCACCGCGGTTCCGGCGAAGCGGTAGACGCCGGCCACCAGCGCCGCCCCGGCCTCCGCGTTGCCCGGCCAGGGGTCGGGCGGCACCACGGACAGCGCGGTCGGCGCGCGGCCGCCCAGCGTCAGGGAATAGATGGGGTTGCCGAAGGCGATCTGGGCGACGCCATCGCGGAAGCGCCCGAAGGTGTCGCGCACGCCGGACATGGGCCTACCTCGCCCCGCGGCGGGCAAGGCCGGCCGGGCAACGGAAAGCGGTGAGGGCGCGGGCGATCAAGGACATACCTGTGTGGTAACAATTCGGCGCGCCCACCGCAAGCGAGCGGTAAACCTTTAGGGCAGGCGTCGCAGTCTTGCCACAAAGAAGCCGTCGATCCCGCCCCGGTCGGCCAGCATGCCGGGCAGGGAGCGCACCTCGCCCCGCTCGTTGATCAGCTCGGCCAACCCGTCCAGCTCGTCCGGGGTGACGGGCACACGCTCCACCCGGTCGTCCCTGGTGATCAGCCGGTCGATCTGCGCCTCGCCCTCCTCCGGCTGGATGGAGCAGGTGCAGTAGACCAGCGTGCCGCCCGGCTTCAGCAGGTCCACCGCGTGCGCCAGCAGGCGCCCCTGCGCGCGGGCCAGCTTGGCCACGTCGTCGGGCTGCTTCAGGCGCTGCACGTCGGGGTGGCGGCGGATGGCGCCGGTGGCGGTGCAGGGCGCGTCCAGCAGGATGGCGTCCGCCGGCGCGCCGGGGTCCCAGGTGGCGACGTCGGCGGCCAGCAGTTCCGCCGTCAGGTGCAGGCGGGCGAGATTCTCCTTCACCCGCTCCAGCCGCCGGGCGGAACGGTCGACCGCCACCACGTCGGCACCCATGGCGCAGAGCTGCGCCGTCTTGCCGCCGGGGGCCGCGCACAGGTCGTAGACGCGCTTTCCCTTCACGTCGCCCATCAGCTTGGCGGGCAGCGAGGCGGCGAGGTCCTGCACCCACCATGCCCCCTCGGCAAAGCCCGGCAGCTCGGTGATGGCGCCGCCGGCGGGGCGGCGCAGCGTGCCGGTGGGCAGGATCGCGGCCTCCAGCGCCGCCGCCCAGGCGGCCGGGTTCTCCTTGACGGTGACGTCCAGCGGCGCCTCGGTCAGGTGCGCCTCGACGATGCCGCGGGCGCGGGCGGTGCCGTAGGCCTGCCGCCACGCCAGCCACAGCCAGTCCGGCGCGTTGAGGCGCCCGGCGTCCTGCGCCTTGGCCAGTTCCGCCCCCTCGCGCGACAGGCGGCGCAGCACGGCGTTGATCAGCCCCTTGTAGGGCGCCGCCCCGCGTGCCGCCGCCAGCTCGACCGAGGTGTCGACCGCCGCGTGCGCCGGGGTGCCCAGGAAGACCAGCTGTGCGGTGCCCAGGCGCAGCACGTCGTGCACCACGGCCTTGGGCAGGCCGGGCTTGGCGAGGCTGCCCTCGATCAGCGCGTCGATCTGCCCCAGCCGGCGCAGCACGGTGGACACCAGCAGGCGCACGAAGCCGCGGTCGCGCGGCTCCAGCGCGCCCAGGTCGGGGTGCGCGTCGAACGCGTCGTCGAGCGGGACGGACTTGCGAAGCACCTCGCGCACGAGGTCGAGCGCCACCGCGCGGGCGGCCAGGGAAGCGTCGGTCATGCGGGGGATGTAGCGCGGCGACGGCGGCGTGTCGATGGGGAAGCGGATCGCCGACCGCACTCATCTCGAAGTGGGGTTTTGAGACACGGATGCACACGGATTTTGCACGGATGGACACGGATTAAAAATTCATCTCCTTCATCCGTGTCCATCCTTGCGCCCGCGCAGCGGGCATCCGTGTGCATCCGTGTCCCTCCTTAACTTCCCCAGTGGTTCGCACACCCCCGTTGAACGACACGGCCCGGCCCGGTAGTGTCGCCGCGCACGCCCGGGGGCCGGGCGCCTGGGGGTGCGGGGATGGTCTTCAGTTCGCTGCCGTTTCTCTATTTCTACCTGCCGCTGGTGCTGGCCGGGTACTTCCTGCTGCCGCGGGTGCTGCGCAACGGCTTCCTGTTCGCCGCCAGCATCCTGTTCTACGCCTGGGGCGAGACCTGGTACGTGCTGGTCATGCTGGGCTCCATCGCCTTCAACTGGGCGGCGGGGCTGTTCATCCAGGGCGCGTCGGGATCGGCGCGGCGCTGGCTGCTGGGCGGGGCGGTGGTGGCGAACCTCGGCGCGCTCTTGTGGTTCAAGTACGCCAACTTCCTGGCCGACAACCTGAATGCGGCCCTGGGCGGCGGATTCCTGCACCTGGACCCCATCCACCTGCCCATCGGCATCTCCTTCTTCACCTTCCAGGCCATCTCCTACGTGGTCGACATCGCGCGCGGCGACGTGCAGGCGCAGCGCGGCTTCGTCGCCTACGGCATGTACAAGTCGCTGTTCCCGCAGCTGATCGCCGGCCCCATCGTGCGCTACCGCGACGTGGCGGGCGAAGTCGGGCGGCGCGCCACGCGGCTGGACGACATCGCGTCGGGCATCGGGCGCTTCGTGGTGGGGCTGGGCAAGAAGGTGCTGATCGCGAACGTCGTCGCCGGCCCGGCCGACGCGGTGTTCGCCCTGCCGGCGGACCAGCTCACCCCCGGCCTCGCGTGGTACGGGGCGGTGTGCTACGCGCTGCAAATCTACTTCGACTTCTCCGCCTATTCCGACATGGCGATCGGCATCGGGCGGATCCTGGGCTTCCACTTCCTGGAAAACTTCAACTTCCCCTACGCGGCGACCAGCCTGCAGGACTTCTGGCGGCGCTGGCACATCTCGCTGTCGTCGTGGTTCCGCGACTACCTCTACATCCCGCTGGGCGGCAGCCGCGGCGGGGCGGCGCGCACGGCGTTCAACCTGTTCGTGGTGTTCCTGCTGTGCGGCTTCTGGCACGGCGCGGCCTGGACCTTCATCGTCTGGGGCCTGTGGCACGGCTTCTTCCTGGCGGCCGAGCGCTGGGGACTGGGGGCGCTGGTGGCGGCGCTGCCGCGCGTGGTGCAGCACGCCTACGCGCTGGCGCTGGTGCTGGCCGGCTGGGTGTTCTTCCGCGCCGACAGCCTGGGGCACGCGCTGGATTACCTGCGCGCCATGGCCGGGCTGGGCAGCGCGCCGACCGGCCTTGCCTGGCCGATCGACACGGTGAGCCCGGAGGTGCTGGCAGTGATCGCCGTCGGCTCGCTTGCTTCCCTGCGCGTGGCCGAGCGCGCCTACGCCTGGATCGAGCGTGCGACGGCGGAGCGGCCGCTGCTGCTGTCGCCCTGGCTGGCGCTGCGGCTGGCGGGGCTGGGCGCCATCATGCTGGCCAGCACGGCGTCGCTCACCGCCGGCAGCTTCAACCCCTTCATCTACTTCCGGTTCTGATCCATGGCCGCGCCCCTGCCCCGTCCCCCTATGACACGCAAGGTCTTCGCCGTCGCGCTCGCCGCCGTCTTCCTGGGCGGGCTGTGGCTGCCCATGGCGCGCCAGCATGCCATCGTCCCGGACGTGGTGCTGGACAATGGTCGCCCACGCCCCTTCGCCGACATCGACAAGCGCTTCGAGGAGCAGTTCGCCTGGCGCCAGCGCCTGCGCGACGCCTACAACCAGGTGCGCTGGACGGCGTTCGGCGCGCTGGTGCCATCGGTCCTGCAAGGGAAGGATGGCTGGTTCTTCTACCGCTCGGAAAAGGCCAAGGACGGGCCGGGCATCGACGACGCCATGGGCCAGCTGCGCGTCGACGCCGCGACGCTGGAGCGCTGGCGGACCATCCTGCGCGCCCGCGCGGCCGAGATGGAGCGGCGCGGCATCCGCTACATCGCCGCCGTCGCCCCCAACAAGCAGACCATCTACCCCGACCTGCTGCCCGACGGCGTGCCGGCGCACCGCGCCGGCCCGACGCGGCTGGAACAGGCGCTGGCGCACCTCGACCCCGGCCTGCCGATCGACCTGACGCCGGCCCTGCGCGCGGCGCGTGCGGAGTCGCAGATCTACTTCAAGACAGACACCCACTGGTCGCCCACCGGCGCCTTCGTCGGCTACCGCGTGCTGACCGAGCGGCTGGCCGCCCTGCTGCCCGGCGTGGAGCCGATCGGGCGCGCCCGGCTGAAGGAGGTGCGCGGCCCCTATTACGGCGACATGTCCGCCATCGCCTCCGTCCCGCTGATCGAGAACGCGGCCCCGCGCCTGTTCGGGACGGAGGAGTTCCCGGCGCGCTGCGCCGGCGGGGCGGCGCTGCTGACGGTGCAGGCCAGCGCCTGCCCGCCGATGCAGATCGGCCAGCTCTACCGCACCCGCCGCGACGACGAGCGCCTGCCGAAGGCGGTGGTGTTCCACGATTCCTTCATGGACGCGATGGTGCCGTTCCTGGCCCAGCACTTCCGTGAAGCCGTCTTCGATCGCGGCGCCGTCAACCCGGCCGTCATCCTGCAGGAGAAACCGGACGTGGTGATCGAGATGCGCGTCGAGCGCTACCTCGACCACTTCTTCATCGAGGTGCCCTGGCCGGCCCCGCAGAGCTGATTCGCGACGGACGTTGGGTTTTCGGCTTCAGCCTCAACCCAACCTACTGAAAATCATCCACAATCGTCATGGCCGGGCCCAGTCCCGGCCATCCACGCTCCTGGGATTGGTCGGAGCGCGTGGATGCCCGGCACAAGGCCGGGCATGACGAATCTAAAGGAGCGTAGGTTGGGTTGAGGCGCCAGCCGCAAAACCCAACGTCGGGACGCTTACCCGTCCGCCCGCATCCGCTCCACGATGCCGGCCAGCACCGCTTCGGCCTTGTCGTTGTCGACCTGGCAGGTGCCGGCGGCGTGGTGGCCGCCGCCGCCGTGCTCCAGCATCAGGGCGCCGATGTTGGTCTTCGACGAGCGGTTCAGGATCGACTTGCCGCAGGCCAGCACCGTGTTCTGCTGCTTCAGCCCCCACAGAACGTGGATCGACACGTTCGTTTCCGGGAACAGCGCGTAGATCATGAAGCGGTTGCCGGCGAAGATCGTCTCCTCGTTGCGCAGGTCCAGCACCACGACGTTCCCGTGCACGGTGGCGCAGCGCTTCAGCTGATCCACGAACGGCTCGCGGTGCTGCATATAGAGGTCGACACGTTCCTTCACGTCGGGGAGCGCCAGGATCTGGTCGATGGTGTGCTGGCGGCAGTAATCGATCAGCTCCATCATCAGCTGGTAGTTCGACACGCGGAAGTCGCGGAAGCGGCCCAGCCCCGTGCGCGCGTCCATCAGGAAGTTCAGGAGCGTCCAGCCGGTCGGGTCCAGGATGTCGTCACGGCCGTACTGGGCGCTGTCCGCCTGGTCGACGGCGCGCATCATCTCGTCCGACACGCGCGGGAAGCGCGCCGCGCCGCCGAAATGGTCGTAGACCACGCGCGCCGCCGAGGGTGCCTCGGGATGGATGATGTGGTTCGGCTTCTTGCCGACGCGGATCGTTTCCGACAGATGATGGTCGAAGACGAGGTGCGCGCCTTCCACGTAGGGCAGGTTGGTGGTGATGTCGCGGCCGGTGATCTCCACCTTGCCGTCCTGCATGTCCTTCGGATGGACGAACTTGATGTCGTCCACAAGGTCCAGCTCCTTCAGCAGCACGGCGCAGACCAGCCCGTCGAAATCGGACCGGGTGACCAGACGGTACTTCGCGTTCTCGCTCATTCGACCCCCAATACGCCCCTTCCGGCGGGAGACGCGAGCGTAGTCGCAACCGTTCGCGGCTGCAACCGCCGGAAGGGGCGACGGTTGGCCGCGGAGCCGATCCGTTGAAATGCCGGTCAGTTCCAGGGGCCGCGCGGCGGGGCGCCCCACGGGCTGGCCGGCGGCTGGTGGTAACCGCCGCCGAAGCTGCCGTAACCGGCCATCTGCTGAAGTGCCGCCACGCGGTTCTCCACGTTCGGGTGCGTGGAGAACAGGTTGTCCATGCCGCCGCCGTGCAGCGGGTTGACGATGAACAGGTGCGCGGTGGCCGGGTGCGCCTCGGCCTGCGGGTCGCGGTAATAAGCGACACCCTGGTGGATGCGCTCCAAGGCGCTGGCCAGCCACAGCGGCTGGCCGCAGATCTCGGCGCCGATGCGGTCGGCCTCGTACTCGCGGGTGCGGCTGATGGCCATCTGCACGACCATGGCCGCCATCGGCGCCACGATCGCCACCAGCAGCGCCCCCACCCAGCCCAGCGGGCTGCCGCCCCGCCCTTCCTCGCCGGAGCCGTGCGAACCGCCGAAGAACATCCCGAAGTTGGCGAGCATGGAGATGGCGCCGGCCACCGTGGCGGTGATCGTCATGATCAGCGTGTCGCGGTTCTTCACGTGCGCCAACTCGTGCGCCATGACGCCGGCCACCTCTTCCGCGCTCAGCATGTTCAAGAGGCCGGTGGTGGCGGCGACCGCCGCGTTCTCCGGGTTGCGGCCGGTGGCGAACGCGTTGGGCTGGTCGGAATGGATGATGTAGACGCGCGGCATGGGCAGGCCGGCGCGCTGCGCCAGTTGCTGCACGATGCCGTAGTAGTCGGGGGCGGTGTGGGCGTCCACCTCCTGGGCGCCGTACATGGACAGCACCATGTTGCCGGAGTTCCAGTAGGCGAAGACGTTCATGCCCAGCGCCATCAGGAAGGCGATCATCATGCCGCCCTGCCCGCCCAGCAGGTAGCCCATGCCGGCGAACAGCGCGGTGAGCCCGGCAAGCAGGATGGAGGTCTTCAGGTAGCTGGTCATAGCCCGTGTTCATCCGAGTGGGGTGCCCCGACGGGGCTTCCCGCCGGGCATCGGTGGTGATATGGGCTTGCCCGCGCGCGCCGTTCAAGAGGACACGGCGCCGCTTGCGCTGGCGTGAGGACGCACCCATGAGCGAGACGAAGACCCTTCCCGAGACGGAAGACCGCAAGACCGGCAAGACCGAGCCACAGCCCGCCCTGAAGGGGCCGGAGCAGATGCCCGGCGAGATCGGCGGCCCGCAGGGTCCCGAGCCGACGCGCTTCGGCGACTGGGAGAACAAGGGCCGCTGCACCGACTTTTGATAGGACCATAGGCCCCGCACACATACGCATGCAGGACCTTTTACCTATTTTATACTTGATACATTCCCGTTGCAGGGATAGGATCCCAAGCGTGAACCGGGCTGTTGCCCGCCGCGTGGAGGGACCCGCGTGCGCCCCGTCCTGCCTGCCAAGGCCCTGCTTGCCGCCGCCCTGCTGATCGCCGCCGTCCCGGCCGTGGCCGAGCGCGCGGTCCTGCCCGGCCCGATCCCGGCGGAGGTGCTGGAGGTGGTGGACGGCGACACGCTGTCGGTGCGCGCCACCGTCTGGCTGGGCCATTCGGTGGAGACGCGCGTGCGCGTCGACGGCATCGACACGCCGGAGCGGCGCGCCCAGTGCCCACAGGAAAAGCAGCTGGCCGAGGCGGCGCACGATCGCCTGCGCGCCCTGGTCGCCGACGGCCGGGTGACCCTGCTGGACGTGCAGAACGACAAATACGGCGGCCGCGTGCGCGCCCGTGTGGTCACCGCCGCCGGCGCCGACGTGGCCGAGGCGCTGCTCACCGCCGGCCTCGCCCGCCGCTACCACGGCGAACGCCGCCGGTCCTGGTGCGACGTGGCGGCGTTGCGATAGGTCAGCCGCACCGCTCCAGTTCCACCTTGTCGTGCGAACACACCACGCGCACCGCGCCCGCGTGCTGGCGGACGAGGTCGCGCAGGCGATCCTGGTTGGCGAGGCGGGCGGCGCGGTCCACCTCCATCATCCGCTGGTAGGCGCGCAGGCCCGGCGGGCAGTGCGGGCGGGCCGGATCCATCTCGCCGTGGAAGAAGTAGGCGTCGCCGGCCAGCAGCAGCCAGCCCCCGGCGTCCTGCACCGCCACCCCGCAGTGACCCCGGGTGTGGCCGACCAGCGGCACCAGCAGGATCTCCGGCGGCAGCCCTTCCAGGTCGCGCACCGCGGCGAAGCCGAACCACGGCTCCCCGCCCGGTTCGTAGGTATGCCAGCGCACCCCCTCGTCCCACTGCCGGGGGCGATAGCGGTTGCGGGCGATGAAGCCTGTGCGCTCGTCGCGCGCGGCCTGCAGTTCGCGGGCGTAGAGGTGCACCGTGGCGTTGGGGAAATCCTCGATGCCGCCGGCGTGGTCGAAGTCCAGGTGGGTGACGACGATGTGCCGCACGTCCTCGGCCTTGAAGCCCAGGCGTTCGACGGCCCGGCGCGCCGTGTCCTCCTCGCGCAGCTGGATGTTGTTCAGCGCCAGGAAGAACGGGCTGAGGCGCGGGCGCGGCCGGTGGACATCGCGCAGGCCGAATCCGGTGTCGACCAGGACCAACCCCCGCGCCGTCTCGATCAGCAGGCAATGGCACACGAGGTGCGCCGTCAGGCCGTGGCTGTAGCCGTCGAACAGGCGGCCGCCGACCGGGCACATGGTGCCGCAGTTGATATGATGGATGCGCATCGCCTACCCCTCGCATGTATGCGGGCACAACAGTCTCCGCGCGGCAACTGCACCGAAAAGCGGCAACCGCCGCTGGTCATACGCCCTCGGTCAAAGCCGCCGCGCGCCAAAGGGGTTGCCCATTGTTTACGGCACTACTCCGATCTCTCAGGTTATCTTCTGCGGCGCCTTCGCTCACATTGGTGATTACGAGCCTGACATCTCCATTGCGAGCGGGGCTGAGCGATGAGGAAAGCGTCCTTATCCGTCTGTATGGCGTGTCTCGCCGGGCTGGCCGCCGTGCCGGCCGGGGCGGCCAACACCAGCACCACCTTCACCGTTTCCGCCACCGTGGTGGCGACGTGCAGCGTGTCGGCGTCCAACCTCGCCTTCGGAAGCTACACGGGCACCGGCAACACCGACCAGACCACCACCGTCACCGTCACCTGCGGCAACGGCACCGGCTATTCCGTGGCGCTGAACGACGGCGCCAACGCGTCGGGCAGCACGCGGCGCATGGCGAACGGGTCCAACTACCTCGCCTACGAACTCTATTCGGACTCCGGCCGGACCACCGTGTGGAACGCCGCGGCACCAGTCGCCGGCACCGGCAACGGTGGCGCCCAGACGCTGACCGTCTACGGCCGCATCCCCACGGGGCAGAGCGTGCCGGCCGGCGCCTACACCGACACCGTCCAAGTCACCGTGACCTATTGAGGGAGGCGGGCATGCGTCGGCGAATGACGGCTTTTGCGCTCCTGGTCGCCTTCTTCAACGCAACACCCGCGCTGGCCGGGTCGATGGAACTCTACCCCGTGCGCATCGACCTGGCGGCCGAGCGCCCGTCGGCCACCATGAAGGTGCGCAACACCGGGGCCGAGCGCATGACGGTGGAGGTGCGTACCGCCGCCTGGGCGCAGGACGGCGGCGCCGATGCCTACCAGCCGACGCGCGCCGTGCTGGCCTCGCCGCCGGTGTTCGAGCTGCCGCCGGGCGCCGAGCAGGTGGTGCGCGTCGGCCTGGTCGAGCGCACGGCTGGCGAACGCACGGCCGGCGGCGTCGAAGGCGCCTATCGGATCTTCCTCCAGGAACTGCCGGAGCCGGCGGCCCACCGTGGCGAGGCGGTGCGCACGCTGCTGCGCGTCGGCGTGCCGGTGTTCGTCAACACGGCCGGCTCCGCCGCCCCGGCGCTGGGCTGGGCGGCGCGGCGCGAGGGCGGTGCCCTGGTGCTGGAGGCGCGCAACACCGGCACCGCGCACGCGCGCATCCACGCCCTGTCCGTCGGTTCCGCCGGGGCGCCGCCGCGCCCGCTGGAGGGGCTGGGCGGCTACGTCCTGCCGGGCGCCACCCGCCGGTTCGTGGTGCAGGCCAACCGCGTACCGGGATCCACCCGGACGATCGACATCGAGGCGCAGACCAGCCATGGACCCAGCCGGGAGACGGTGCCCATCCGCTGAGCGCGCCCGAAGACGGCGCGCCGGACGGTGCAGCGCGATCCCCCTTCTGAGCGGGGTGGCCGCGCTGGCCTTCCTGGCATCCGCACACCCGGCCGCGGCGGAAGAGCAACTCCTTGCCGTGGTCCTCAACGGCTACGACACCGGCGCCGTCCTCCTGGTCGAGGAGGACGGCGGCCGGATTCTCGCACCCCTGCACGAACTGGGCGACCTGCGCCTGGACACCGCCCGGCTGGCCCGTGCGGAGCGGCACGGCAAGGCCTATGCGGTGCTGAGCGGTGCGTCGGGCGTGACGGCGCGCATCGACCGGCCGGGGCAGCGCCTGCTGCTGGACGTCACCGACGACGGGCTGGAGCGCCGCCGGGTGGCGGCCACCGGCGGCGCGCCGGTGCTGAGCCGGCAGGTGTTCTCCGCCTTCCTCGACTACGACGTGGTGGCCGAGGCGTACCGCGGCACGCGCACGCTGGGCGGACTGTTCGACGCCGGGGTGTCCGGCGATTGGGGCGTGCTGTCCTCGTCGGCACTCTACCGTTCCGGCCGGGCGCCGGTGCGGCTGGAGAGCGCCTTCGTGCACGACGACCCGGACGGGCCGACACGGTGGGTCGTTGGCGACGCCATCGCCCGGCCCCCGTCGTGGGGCCGCCCGGCGCGCTTCGGCGGCGTGCAGGTCGGCCGCGACTACAGCCTGCAGCCCAATGCCGTGCGCTTCGCCGGCCCGCTGCTGCAGGGCCGGGCCGAGCTGCCGTCGACGGTGGAGGTCTACGTCGACAACGTGCTGCGCTACCGCACGCGGGTGGAGCCCGGCCCCTTCGCGCTGGACGGCGTGCCGCTGATCACGGGGGCGGGCGAGGCGCAGGTGATCGTGCGCGACGCGCTGGGACGGCAGACGGCGGTGTCCGCCCCCTTCCTGGTCTCGCCGCGCGTCCTGCCGGACGGGGCCAGCGACTTCGCCGTCCAGGCCGGCCTGCTGCGCCGGGACTACGCACGCCGAAGCTTTTCCTACGGCGAGCCCTTCGCGGCCGGCCACTGGCGCTATGGCACCGGCGGCGGCACCACGGTGGAACTGGCGGGCGAGGCGGCGCGCGGCTGGCGCACCGCCGGGGCCAGCGTCGCCGCCGCCGTCGCACCCCTGGGCGAGGTGGAGCTGTCGGGTGCCGGCAGCTGGGGCAAGGGGGCGACCGGCTGGCTGGCGGCGGGCAGCTACCGCTACGTCCGCGGGCGCTTCAGCGCCAGCGTGGGGTTCGAGCGCAGCAGCCGGAACTTCGCCCAGCTGGGCCGCAGCACCGCGAATCCCATCGTGCAGCGCATCGCCGCCACCGCCTCGCTGGGCTTGGGTGACGGATGGGGCAGCGTCGCCGCCTCCCTGGCGTCGGTCCGCTTCGCGGCGGGGGACCGGTCCAGCGTCGCCTCCCTCACCTACGGCGTGCCGCTGTTCGACGGCGCCTTCCTCAGCACCACGGCGCTGCGCGACCTGCGGGGGCGCGACACCACGCTGGCGCTGTTCCTCACCGTGCCGCTGGGTCCCGACACGCTGGCCGGGGCGGAAGTGCGGCGCACCCGCCAGGGCGTCACCACCGTGGCGTCGGCGCAGCACCGCCCGGCCGACGGATACGGCCTGGGCGCCCACGCCAGCGTGGAGGCCGGCGCCGACCGCCGGATGCGCGCCGGGCTGACCTGGGACGGCACGCGCGGCGGCGCCACGCTGGACGCCGAGCGCACGCCGGCCGGCAACGCCGCGCGGCTGGGTGCCGCCGGCAGCCTGGTGGCCGTGGAGAATGGGCTGTATGCCGCCCGCAAGAGCCGCGCCGGCCGCGCCATCGTGCGCATCCCCGGCCGCGAGGGGCTGACGGTGTACGCGCACAACCGCCCGGCGGGCGCGCTGGACGCCGACGGCACGGCGCTGGTCGCCGACCTGCTGCCCTATCAGGAGAACCGCATCTCCATCAACGTGGACGAGCTGCCGCTGACCGCCGCCGTGCAGGGCGACCACGTGATGGCGGTGCCGGCCTACCGCGGCACGGCGCTGGTGGAGTTCGCGGTGCGCGACGGCGGCGGCGCCTTCGTCACCGTCCGCCTGCCCGACGGGCGGCCGTTGCCGGCCGGCGTGCGTCTGGCGGCTCGCCAGCCGGACGGCGCGCTGATCGCCGGGGAGGAGGGGCGCGTCTTCGTGCCCGGCGCGCGAACCGGGACCACCCTGGCGGTGGAATGGGACGGGGTGCGCTGCACGGTGACGCTGGGCCGCATCGACCCGAACCAGCCGATGCCCGACCCGATGCCGGATGTGGGGGAACACGCATGCACACCTTGATGATGCGGACGCTGTTGCTATTGGCCGCCCTCTCCCCCGTCCCGGCGGCGGCCGACTGCCTGCTGTGCGTCTGCACGGCCAACACCGGCAACCTGAACTTCGGCAACTACAACCCGCTGTCCGCAGCACCGCTGGACGACGTGGCGACCGTGCGCGTGCGCTGTTCGCTGGCCGGCACCGGCGTGCTGCCCGCCCTGGTCAGCTACGACATCGGCCTGTCGGCCGGCAGTTCCGGCAGCACCAATCCGCGCGAGATGCGCCTGGACGGCGAGCGGCTGCTCTACAACCTCTACAGCGACGCCGCCCGGACCCAGGTGTGGGGCGAGGCCGGCAGCAGTTCCCAGCTGACGGTGTCCTACGGCACGGCGCTGCTGGGCACCTGGGTGCAGAGCGACGTCTACGGCCGGATCTTCGCCCGCCAGTACCCGGCCCCCGGCCGCTACACCGACAGCATCGTCGTCACCGTGTCCTATTGAGGAGGGGGCATGCGCGTCCCGTTGGCGCTCCTGCTGATCACCCTGGCGGCGCCGTCGCCGGTGCCGGCTGCGGAGGTGGACGCCGGTCTGACGGTGAGCGCCTTCGTGCTGGGCGGCTGCGCCGTCGCGGCGCGGATCGAGGGCGCCGCCGTCCCTGCCGTCCGGCTGTCGCTGGACTGCCTGCGCACCACGTCCGGCTGCGCCGTGGGCTTCGGCCCGCTGGACGCCGAGCCGCTGCCGGCGGCGGCGCTCGACCGCTGCCGGCTCGACGCGCGCATGGCGCCGCCGGTGGCCGGCCGCACCCCGGCGCTGTTCCAGGTGGATTTCTGAGGCCGGGGAACGCCGGTGCCGTGCGCCGCGTTCCTCCGCCACACGTCGGATGAGGAGGGAGAGCGCATGCGCAACGTCTGGCAGGGCGGGCTGATCGCCGCCGCGGTGGTTCTGGGTTCCCTGGCCGCCACGGCGCTGGCCAAGGAGAAGGGCAAAAGCGACCCTGGGAAAAGCGATCTGGGCGAGAAGCCGGCGATCCAGGGCGAATCCTGGCTGGGCAGCACCGGCGCCCAGGACCCCACCATGGGCGAGCGCCGCACCGACAAGCAGTTGAACGCCATCGAGACCGCCAAGGAAGGCCGCTCCGGCACCATCCCGGACGCATCCAAAGGCGAAACAGGCCTGAAGGGCGAGCCGCTCAGCGGCAGGAGTGATGGAGAGAAGAAGGATTAGGACGAAGGAGTCGGATGAAGGAGCCGGTCTACGGCACCCGGTCGGTGGGATCGACGTCAAGGGGACCCGCGACGTACGCGCGGATCTGTTCCACGGCGGACAGCAGCGCGGGCGTCAGCTTGATGAGATCCTCATAAGCATTGACCAGTTCGTCCTCATGCTTGGGATAGTCGTGGACGACTGTGTTGCGAAGCTTGCGCATCCGGCTCCAGTCTTCCGGCTCTATGCGCAGCCCGTGGCGGCGAAGGTCATCAAGCAAACGCGGGAAGCTGTCGACCGCAAGGTCCTGGTACGTCGCGATGGACCGTAAGGTCGACGCCGCCATGTCCTGGCAGCGGCCGAAACGGATCGCGAGCGCGTCGAGCCGTTCAAGGTCGCCGCTGGGCATGGCGGCGAATTGCTGCCGATCCGCCGGCAGGCGCTCCAAAACCCCCTCGTAGGAATAGCGAAGGTGGCCCGCCGCCTTGATCAGGTTCCGGCATTCCTCGACGACGATCTCGCGGTCTTCCGGTTCGCTCATGCGGCCAGCGGCACTCCAAGCCGTTTCGCCTTCCGATCGAAGGCGGTCTTCTCGCTGTTCACGCGCCGGACGATGATGTCCACCTTCCGGTACAGCAGGATTTCCAGCTGCTCCCGCGACCGCGCCTTGTTGATGAGGATATCGTCCGTCTCGTCGGGCACCTCGACGTAGAGATCGATATCCCCCTGGTCGTCACCGCGGGCACGCGAGCCGAACACCCACACCTGTGCGTCGGGACCGAAGTTCCGGCGCAGGACGAACCAGATCGCTTCCTTCTGATCCTCGGTGAGCGCCAACGCCATCGACAGCCTCCGTGGTGACGGCCTTGCCGCTCAAGGTAAGAACGGAACCCCGACACGTCCAGCACCCCGAAACGAAACCAGGGGCCCGAAGGCCCCTGGTCCGTAGCTTACACGCCTGACCGGTAGGATCAGCCGCGGTTCATGCGGTTCTCGACCAGCTCGGTGACGACCGTCGGGTCGGCGAGCGTCGAGGTGTCGCCCAGCGCTTCGTGCTCGTTCGCGGCGATCTTGCGCAGGATGCGGCGCATGATCTTGCCCGAACGGGTCTTCGGCAGGCCCGGCGCCCACTGGATGAGGTCCGGCGAGGCGATCGGGCCGATCTCCTTGCGGACCCAGTTCACCAGCTCCTTGCGCAGCTCTTCCGACGGGTTTTCGCCGGCGTTGAGCGTGACGTAGGCGTAGATGCCCTGGCCCTTGAGGTCGTGCGGGTAGCCCACCACGGCGGCCTCGGCCACCTTCGGGTGCGCCACCAGCGCGCTCTCCACCTCGGCCGTGCCCATGCGGTG
>DASPIO010000385.1:0-11855 GCA_035629155.1 Azospirillum sp.
GCGCTGATGGCGTTCGCCGCCGGCTTCGCGGTGCGCCCGTTCGGCGCGCTGGTGTTCGGCCGCCTGGGCGACCTCATTGGCCGCAAGTACACCTTCCTCGTCACCATCCTGCTGATGGGCGGCTCGACCTTCATCGTCGGCGTCCTGCCCAACTACGCCACCATCGGCATGGCCGCCCCGATCATCCTCATCGTCCTGCGCCTCCTCCAGGGCCTCGCGCTCGGCGGCGAGTACGGCGGCGCCGCCACCTACGTGGCCGAGCACGCCCCGCACGGCCGCCGCGGCGCCTACACGGCGTGGATCCAGACCACGGCGACGCTGGGTCTGTTCATGTCGCTGTTGGTCATCCTGGGCTGCCGCGTCTCCATGCCGGCCGAGGACTTCAACAGCTGGGGCTGGCGCATTCCGTTCCTGGTGTCGATCTTCCTGCTCGGCGTCTCGGTCTGGATCCGTCTGAAGCTCAATGAATCGCCCGCCTTCAAGCGCATGAAGGAAGAGGGCAAGACCTCGAAGGCGCCGATCACCGAGTCCTTCGGCCAGTGGAAGAACCTGAAGGTGGTGCTGCTGGCGCTGTTCGGCCTCGTCGCCGGCCAAGCGGTGGTGTGGTACACGGGCCAGTTCTACGCCCTGTTCTTCCTGACGCAGACCCTGAAGGTCGACGCCCAGGCGGCCAACCTGATGATCGCCGCGTCGCTGCTGATCGGCACCCCGTTCTTCGTCGTCTTCGGTTCGCTGTCCGACAAGATCGGCCGCAAGCCGATCATCATGGCCGGCCTGCTGCTCGCCATCGTCACCTACTTCCCGATCTTCAAGGCCCTGACCCATTACGCCAACCCGGCGCTGGAGCAGGCCATCACCACCTCCCCGGTGGTGGTCACCGCCGACCCGAACGAGTGCACGTTCCAGTTCAACCCGGTCGGCACCTCGAAGTTCACCTCCTCGTGCGACATCGCCAAGAGCTCGCTGGTCCGCCGCGGCATCCCGTACTCGAACGAGGCGGCCCCGGCCGGCACCATCGCGCAGGTCAAGGTCGGCAGCACCGTCATCCCGTCCTACGACGCCAGCGGCGCCCCCGCCGGCAAGACCGAGGTGTCGCTCGGCCACGGCCCGAGCAGCCACGCCGCCCCGGCCGATCCGAAGGCCGCCGGCGCCGCCTTCGAGAAGGGCCTGGGCGATGCGCTGAAGTCGGCCGGCTACCCGCCGAAGGCCGACCCGGCCAAGGTCGACACCTTCATGGTCATCGTCCTGCTGACCATCCTGGTCATCTACGTGACGATGGTGTACGGCCCGATCGCCGCCATGCTGGTCGAGATGTTCCCGACCCGCATCCGCTACACCTCGATGTCCCTGCCCTACCACATCGGCAACGGCTGGTTCGGCGGCTTCCTGCCCACGACCTCCTTCGCCATCGTGGCGGCCACCGGCGACATCTACTCGGGCCTCTGGTACCCGATCATCATCGCCGCGGGCACCCTGGTCATCGGCATGCTCTTCGTCCGCGACACCAAGGACGTCGACATCTACGCCGAGGACTGAGCACAGGACTGACCGAGCCGGCATCGGTACGGGAGCGGGCGGGGTTTTCCCCGCCCGTTTTCGTTGTGCCACGATGTGCTAGTGTGCAAAACCGGCTGCACCTTCCGATCGGCGACGCCCATGGACAACTCGCTCGTCCTCATCCTGTCCCTCGCCTACCTCGCGTCGCTGTTCGCGATCGCCTGGTACGGCGACCGGACGGCGGACCGGGCCGGGGAGCGGCGCAACCCGCTGCTCTATTCGCTCAGCCTGGGCGTCTACTGCACGTCGTGGACCTTCTACGGCAGCATCGGCCGCGCGGCGACCGACGGCTTCGACTTCCTGCCGATCTACATCGGCCCCATCCTCATCATTGGTTTCGGATGGCCGCTGCTGGCGCGCATCGTGCGCATCGCCAAGGTCGAGAACACCGTCTCCATCGCCGACTTCATCGCCGCCCGCTACGGCAAGAGCCAGGGCGTGGCCGCCCTGGTGACGGTGACCGCCGTCATCGGCCTGCTGCCCTACATCGCGCTTCAGCTCAAGGCCATCACCATCAGCTTCGAGGTGCTGGCCGACAAGGCGCTGGGGGTCGAATTCAACGCCATGCCCGGCGGCACCACGCTGCTGGTGGCGCTGCTTATGGCCGCCTTCGCGGTGCTGTTCGGCGTGCGCAGCATCCACGCCAACGAACACCACCGCGGCCTGATGATGGCCATCGCCGCCGAATCCGTGGTCAAGCTGACGACCGCCTTCGCCGTCGGCCTTGTCATCACGCTGGCGGTGTTCGGCGACCTCGACGGCCTGTTCGCCGCCGCCTCGAGGCCGGAAATGGCGAAGCTGCTCAGCCTCGACCTGGCGGAGCCGGACTGGTGGGTGGCCTGCGCCCTGTCCGCCCTCGCCATCCTGTGCCTGCCGCGCCAGTTCCACGTGGCGGTGGTGGAGAACACGCACGTCGGCGACGTCGGCCGGGCGGCGCGCCTGTTCCCCGCCTACCTCGTCGTCATCAACCTGTTCGTCGTGCCGGTGGCGCTGGCCGGCCTGACGCTGTTCGAGGCGGAGGCGGCGGACGCCGACAGCTTCCTGGTCTCCATTCCCTTGCAGCAGGGTTGGCCGTGGCTGGCGCTGCTGGCCTTCATCGGGGGCCTGTCGGCGGCGACCAGCATGATCCTGGTCGAGATGGTGGCGCTCAGCACAATGATCAGCAACGACGTGGCGCTGCCCGTGCTGATGTCGCTGCGGCCGGGCAACGAGCGCTGGCGCACCGACCCGGTGCCGATCCTGCTGGCGGTGCGCCGCTCGGCGGTGATCGTCATCCTGGTGCTGGCCTATGGCTGCTACCGGCTGATCGGCTCGGCCTTCCCGCTGGCGGCGATCGGCATGATGTCCTTCCTGGCGGTGGCGCAGTTCGGGCCGGCGCTGCTGGGCGGGCTGTTCTGGACGCGCGCCAACCGCACCGGCGCCGCCGCCGGGATCTGCGTGGGATTCCTCGGCTGGGCCTACACCATGCTGCTGCCCTCCTTCGCCGAGGCCGGCTGGATCGCGCCGGACGCGCTGCGCGCCGGCCTGTTCGGGTTCGAGGCGCTGAGCCCCACGGCGCTGAAGGCCATCGACGGGTTTGACCCGCTGACCCACGCGGCGCTCTGGAGCCTGGGACCGAACATTGCGCTGTTCGTGCTGCTGTCGCTGTTGACCCGGCAGTCGACGCTGGAGGCGCAGCAGGCCGCGCGCTTCGTCTCTCTGCGCCGTGGCCGGCGTGAGGACAGCGCCCCGGCCCCGGCCAAGGGCGTGACGGTCGCCGACCTCTACGACCTCGCCGTGCGCTACGTCGGCCGGGCGAAGGCCGACGCCGCCTTCCACGCCCTGTTGCGGGTGCGCCCCGGCGCCTCGCCCAACTTCGCCAGCACCATGGTGGTGCGCAGCGACGGCGAGGCGATCCAGCTCACCGAGCGCCTGCTGGCCGGCGCCATCGGCTCCGCCTCGGCCCGCGTGGTGGTGGCCGGCCTGCTGACCGACCGGCGCCTGTCGCGCACCGACGCGCGCCTGATCATCGACGAGGCCTCGCGCGCCATTCTCAAACAGCACGAGCTGCTGCACGCCACCCTGGAGAACGTCCGCCAGGGCATCGGCGTGTTCGACCCCGACTTCCGCATCGCCATCTGGAACCGCCGCTTCCTGGAGTTGCTGGACCTGCCGGACAGTTCGGTGCAGGTCGGCACCAGCCTGCGCGAGATCGTCCGCATCATCGACGAGCGCGGCGAGTACGGTCAGAACGGCGAGATCGAGACGCTGCTTTCCCGCCGCTCCGACCCGCGCCGCCGCGGCATGCCGGACGTCTACACCCGCGAACGCCCCGACGGCACGGTGCTGGAGATCGCCACCAACCCCATGCCCGACGGCGGCTTCGTGGCCGTCTACACCGACGTGACCGAGCGCCACCGCGCCGCCGCCGCGCTGCGCGACGCCAACGAGAGTCTGGAACGCAAGATCGCCGAACGCACCCACGCCCTGTCGGAAGCCAAGGCGGAGGCCGAGCGCGCCAACCAGGGCAAGACCCGCTTCCTGGCGGCGGCCAGCCATGACCTGCTGCAGCCGCTGCACGCCGCGCGCCTCTTCCTGTCGGCCCTGGGCGAACGGGCGGCCGACCCCGCCGTGGGGCAGATCGACGCCTCGCTCCGCTCGGTCGAGCACATCCTGGGTGACCTGCTGGACGTCTCCAAGCTGGACAGCGGCGTGGTGCGGCCGAACCCGGTCGCCATGCGCATCGACGAGCTGCTGAAGCCGCTGGGGGCCGAATTCACCGTGATGGCGCGCCAGCACGGGCTGGATCTGCACATGGTCGGCAGCAACGCCGTGGTGCGCAGCGACCCCAACCTGCTGCGCCGCATCCTGCAGAACTTCCTGTCCAACGCCGTGCGCTACACGGCGCGGGGCAAGGTGCTGTTCGGCTGCCGCCGGCGCGGCGCCTTCCTGTCGATCGAGGTGTGGGACACCGGCCCCGGCATTCCCGAGGACAAGCTGAAGGAGATCTTCGTCGAGTTCCGCCAGATCGACCAGGGCGTGGACGACCGCGGCCGCGGGCTGGGCCTGGGCCTCGCCATCGTGGAGCGTCTGGCGGGCATGCTGGGCCACGTCGTCACCGTGCGCTCGGAGGTCGGCAAGGGCAGCGCCTTCTCCGTCCTGGTGCCGCTGACGGCCGAGCCGGCCGCCGTGCGCACGCTTCCCGCCCGCGGCCGGGCGCGCGACTTCCAGGGGGCGCTGGTGCTGTGCATCGAGAACGAGGCGGCGATCGCCCAGGCGATGGAACACCTGTTGTCCGGCTGGTCCTGCCGCGTCGTCACCGGCGCCACGGTGGACCAGGCGCTGGCGGCGCTCGGCGGCCGCGTTCCCGACATCGTTCTGTCCGACTACCACCTCGGGCAGGGCCTGACGGGGCTGGAGGCGTTGGCGATGCTGCACAAGGCGTTCGGCGCGGCGGTGCCGACCGCACTGATCACCGCCGACCGCGGCGCCGCCGTCCGCGCGGCGGCCGAGGAGGCGGGCTTCCAGCTCCTTTACAAGCCGGTGCGGCCGGGGGCTCTGCGCGCGCTCATCGGCCAGTTGCTGGCGGAAGGGCGGCGGAACGCAGGGTAATGGCAAGCTTGATCGGCTCCGCGAACATTCGCCGCACGGCTTTTTCAGTTATCTGGATGGATAATTCCGAGCAATTATGCCAAAGTCGGTATGGCTCATGCCGCACCTAGGCGCTAGCCTATGACTTAGGGCGTACTCACGTGAGCTGCTTCGCTAGCCGCCCGCGAATCGGCATGGACGACATGGTGTATGGCATGCCCGCCACGGCAGGGCGCTTGGGATTTGCGAAGAGGAGGGACGCCGTATGAACGGGTACGCTTTTTCCAGCCAGGAACAGAAACGCATTTCTGTTTTCGACGTCAGCGACGCTGATATCGGGGCCTTGCGGAAAAACCAAGCCTTTGCCGAGCAAAGGCTCCCGAACCTGCTTCAACAATGGCACTCCGCCTTCGCCGCCTGGCCGGAGATTCAATCGGCGCTGATGATACCGGCCGTGCACAAGGTGCGCGTCGAGCATTGGGTGCGGGTGGCGTCCGGCCGCATCGACAACGGTTTCGTGGAATCCGCGCAACGTCTGGCGCAGGCCTTCTACGACAACGGGGTGCCGGCCTACGCGGTGGCCATCTGCCACCACACGGTGTCCAGCGGCATCGCGCGCGAACTCGGTCTGGACAGCGACGGATCGCGCGGCTTCTCCTTGTTCGGCGACAAGGGCGCGGCCGAGAAGGCGGCGTTGCGCGCGGCGCTGACCAAGGTGACGTGGCTGGACCTGGAGTTGCTGCTGGAGACCTACGCCGAGGCCGAGCGCGAGACCAAGCGCAAGACCCTGAACCAGTTGGCCGACAACTTCGAAGGCAGCATCAAGGCCATCGTTGGCAGCACCGTTGCCGCGTCCAACGACATGCAAGGGCATGCCCAGCGGATGTCGCAGATCGCCGCCGCGACCAGCCGCCAGTCCATGGAAGTCGGCTCGGCCGCCGAACAGGCGTCGGCCAACGTCCAGACCGTCGCCTCGGCGTCGGAGGAGCTGACCAGCTCCATCGCCGAGATCAGCCGGCACGTCACCCAGTCTTCCCAGATCGCCCGCGCCGCCGTCGACGAAGCCGAGCGGACCAACGGCACGGTGAGCGGTCTGGTGGACGCCGCCCAGAAGATCGGCGACGTCGTGCAACTCATCAACAACATCGCCAGCCAGACCAACCTGCTCGCATTGAACGCCACCATCGAGGCGGCGCGGGCGGGCGAAGCCGGCAAGGGCTTCGCCGTCGTGGCCTCGGAGGTGAAGAACCTCGCCAACCAGACCGCCAAGGCCACCGAAGACATCTCCAACCAGATCTCCGGAATGCAGGACGCCGCGCGCATGTCGGCCGAGGCCATCAAGGGCGTGGGAGGGACGATCACCCGCATCAACGAGATCGTCACCACCGTGGCCGCCGCGGTCGAGGAGCAGGCGGCGGCGACACAGGAGATCGCCCGCAACGTGCAGGAGGCAGCGTCCGGCACGCAGAGCGTGACGCAGACCATCGGCGAGGTGTCCAAGGCCTCGTCCGAGACCGGCAGCCTCGCCGAGGAAGTGCTTGGTGCCGCCCGGCAGCTCCACCAGCAGGCCGACGGCCTGCGACAGGGCGTCGAGACTTTCCTTCAGCGAATCCGCAACGGCTAGGCGCCGGCGCCCGCCGCCCTACTCCACGGGCGGCGGGGCCAGGGCCAGCTGGCTGGCGATCACCGCGGCCTGGGTGCGGCTGAGCACGCCCAGCTTGCGCAGGATCGTCGTGACGTGCGCCTTCACCGTCTTCTCGGCGATGTTCATCTCGTAGGCGATCTGTTTGTTCAGCTTGCCCTCGGCGATGCCGGCCAGCACGCGCAACTCCTTGGGCGTCATGGTGGCGATGCGCTGCGCGGGCAGCGCGTCGCCAGTTTCGACGACCTCGTCGATGGCGGGCATCCAGATGTCGCCGTCCAGAACGGCGCGAATCGCCTCGCCGATCTCGGTGTTGGGCGCCGACTTCGGCACGAAGCCGGAGGCGCCGCAGTCGATCGAGCGCTGGATCGTCGCGTGGTCCTCCGAAGCCGAGACCACCAGCACGGGAATCGCCGGGTGTTCGGAACGCAGCATCATCAGTCCGATGAATCCGCTCATGCCCGGCATGTGAAGGTCCAGCACGATCAGGTCGATCCACTCCGAACGCTCGATCGCCGGGCCGATCTGCTCATAACGGGCAGCCTCCAGCACCTCGGCGTCGCCGAGCGCCTGGGCGATGGTCTGCCGCAGGGCCGTTCGCATCAGGGGATGGTCGTCCGCAACCAGGACGCGGTAGGACATGTCTGCCCCATACTTAGGTAGGACCGGCAGTATCCGACGACAGCGCACGCCTGACAAGCGCGGGCGGACGCGATCGGCGCGCGGCTTTCACTTGTTGCCGCGCCGCAAAATCGCCATAGTGACCCGCAGTCAGTGGAAAGACATGATCATGCGAGACCTGCCCGTCAGCATCGCCGAGGCCGCACGGTGGCTCCTGTGCACCGAGGACGAGGTGCAAGCCTACCTCCAGGCCGGACGCCTGCTGCCCTTCCGCGGCCCCGGCGCCGAGGGGAAGCTGTCGCTCAACTCCGTGGTCGTGCTGGCCGAGAGCCTGCCGGAAGACAAGCGGATCTTCGAGCTGCGGCCGTTCTCGGCCTCGCTCGACGGCCCGCCGTCCGGCCCGCGCTCGCCGGGCGGTCCGCGCACCGGCAGCGGCGGCCTGTACGGCAACCGACCGGCGCCAATCGTCGAGCGGCGCCCCATCCGCCCGATAACGCCGCGCTGAGGAGACGCCGCGCTGAGGGGGGGCTCCCGTCAGCCCCCCGATTCGGTCGCCAGGGCCACGCCCTGGGCGTGAACGCGTTCGGCCGGGAAGCGCAGCGTGACGCGGGTTCCTTCGCCGAGGGTGCTGTCGATCTCCAGCGTTCCGCCGTGCGCCTCCATCAGCCGCCGCGACAGCGGCAGGCCCAGCCCGGTGCCCGCGTGGTCGCGCCGGAAAGCGCTGCGCACCTGCCCGAACGGCTCCAGGATCAGCGGGATGTCCTCGGCGGCGATGCCGGTTCCCGTGTCGATGACGGTGACGGCAAGGCGCCCGTCCGCCTCCATGCGCGCGGTGACCGTGATGCGTCCGCCCGCCGGTGTGAACTTCACGGCGTTCGCCAGCAGGTTGAGCAGCACCTGCAGAATCCGCCGACGGTCCATGCGCAGCGGCGGAAGGCCTTCCGGCAGATCGGCCGTGATGCGTACCCCGCCGGCGGCGGGCTGCGCCTGCGCCACGGCCAACGCCTCCTCGACCAGCTCGTCCAGCATCCCGATAGCCTCGTCGAGGTCGAGCTTGCCGGCCTCCACCTTCGCCAGGTCGAGGATCTCGTCGATCAGCTCGTGCAGGTACTGCCCGGACCGGCTGATATCGGCCAGCCGGGCGTTGCTGTAGTCCGACAGCCGTTCGCCCAGCAGCCCGAAGCGCATGGCATCGGCATAGCCGATGATGGCGTTCAGCGGCGTGCGCAGCTCGTGGCTCATGTGCGCCAGGAACATCGACTTGGCCTTGCTGGCGATCTCGGCGGACTCCTTGGCGGCGAGAAGGTCGGCGGTGGTGGCGACCAGGGCGCGCGTCCGCTCCTCCACCTTGCGCTCCAGCGTGGCGTTGAGTTCGCGCAGCGCGCTCGCCCGCCGTGCACCATAGAACAGTGCCGCCCACAGCAGCGCCAGCACGGACAGGCCCAGCGCGCGCTGCACCGTGACGCCGTCGCTCATGCCGGTCCAGCCCCCCTTGGGGGCGGCCGCCATTTCCCAGCGGCCGCCGGGAAAGACCACCTCCGTGCGCACCGCCGTCCCGTCGAACAGGGTCGCCGGTCCGTAGAACGCCGGCATCGGCTGCCCCGCGGCGTCGATGCCGCGAATGGCCAGATCAATGGACAGCGCGTCCGGCGTCACCCCGGCCCGGTCAAGCAACGCCCGCACGTCGATCGCCATCGCGATCTGCGCGATGTAGCGGTCGCCGTCACCAACGGAAGCGCGGCCGAACACCGGCACCCGGCCGATGATGCCCAGCCCACCCTGGGCCAGCGGCGTCGGGCCGGTGACGATCGGCCCGCGCGTCTCGATGGCCCGCTGGTAGGCGTCCCATTGTGCCGGGAAGTCCCGCAGGTCGGTGCCGACCACCCGCTGTTCCGGGTAGGCCAGCACGATCCGCGTGCCGCGCACCAGCCCGATGTTGCGGACGTGCGTCTGGTCGTGCAGCAGTTGTTCGGCGAGGTGGCCGAACAGCCCGGCATCGACGTCCCCGCGCATCTGCAGGAACGCGGCGATGCCGCGCGACGCCAGCAGCGAGGTGTTGAGCATTCCTTCCAGGTGCGAGCGGACGACTCCCAGCCGGCTTTGGATCTCACTGTGGGCCGCCTGCTCGTAGCCGCGCCGCACGAGGCTGTCCAGCGCCAGGAAGGCGCCGGCGGCCGAAAGCGACAGCGCTGCGGCAATGCAGTACGGTGCGACGCGCCCGATCACGAACGACCCCTCCGGCAACACGGCCAACGCCGTCCGTTCGCACGATAGCGCCCAGCCGCCTGTTGCGCACCGGACAAATGTCAAGAATCCTGGCCTGCCGCCGCTGGCTTGGCGCTCCTACACCACCTTGCCTTCGAACCAGGGCCGGCCCTGACGGTCCTCCACCTCGACGACCCAGAGGTCGGGATCGTACCTGAGCTGGCGGGCGATGTAGGCGTCGGCCGCCCCCTCGTCCACCGGATCCGGGCCGGTGGCGCGCGACCACACCAGCCGCTCCTCCCGGCGCACCTGGGACAGCACCGCGAAGCGGCCGTCGAGCTGGTTGATCTTCAGCAGCACGGTCCCGCGCGAGCGGTCACCCTTGCGCATCACCGTCATCGGCACGCCCTGGGCGTCCGCGGCGCGGACGTGCGCCATCACCCACAGCTCGGTCGGCAGCCGTTCGTCGTCCATGGTTCTCCTCGCTTCGCGCCGGGGCACGGTGTAGACAGGACGGATGGCGACACTCGTGGAAGTTCTCGACGCCGCCGTCAACCATCATGTCGCCGGCCGCCTGAACGAGGCGGAGCGGCTGTACCGGCTCGTCCTGGCGGTCGAGCCGGCGGCCGGGCAGGCGTTGCACCTGCTGGGCGTGCTGGAAGGCCAGCGCGGCGGTGCCGCGCGCGCCGCCCTGCTGCTCGGCCGCGCGGTCCACCTCGACCCGGACGCCGCGGGACCACGCGCCCAGCGCAGCGGCGCGCTGCGCGCGCTGGCCCTGCACGACGCGGCGGCGGTGGAGGCGCGCCGCGCACTGCTGACCGATCCCGGCCTTGCCGACGCCGCCGCCAACCTTGGCGCGGCGCAGGTGGCGCTCGGCGACTGCGCCACGGCCGCCGTCTGGCTGTGGCGCGCTCACCGGCTGCGGCCCGAACAGACGGAGACGCTGCTCAACCTCGGCATGGCGTTGCGCGACCTGCGCCGCTTCGGCGACGCCGAGACCTGCCTCCGCGCCGCGCTGGCCCGCCGGCCCAACGATGCGGATACCCATCTGGCGCTGGCCGTCAGCCGGCTGGTGCAGGGCGACCTCGCCGGCGGCTGGGCCGAGTTCGAATGGCGCTGGCAGCGCCTGCCCGGACCCGTCTGGGCCGGCGAGCCGCTGGAGGGCGCCAGCATCCTGCTGCACGCCGAACAGGGATTCGGCGACACCATACAGTTCGCCCGGTACGCCCCGCTGGTGGCGGCGCGCGGCGGCCGGGTGATCCTGGAGGTGCATCCCCTGCTGGTGCGGCTGTTGGCAACGCTGGCGCCGGACGTGCGGGTCATCGCCCGCGCCGACACGCCGCCGCGCACCGACCATCACTGCCCGCTGATGAGCCTGCCGCGCGCCTTCGGCACGACGCTGACGACGATCCCGGCCAATGTGCCCTACCTGCGCCCTTCCGAAGAGGACGCCGGGCGCTGGCGCCGCCGGCTGGATGGCGCCCCGGGGCTGCGCGTCGGACTGGTGTGGGCCGGCAACCCGCGGCACCGCAACGACCGCAACCGGTCCCTGCCCGTGCGTCATCTGGCGCCCCTGCTGGGGGTGCCCGGCGTGCGCTTCTTCAGCCTGCAGACGGGCGACGCGCGCGCCGCCCTGTCCGCCCTGCCCGGCGGCGCCGCCGTGGAGGACGCGATGGCCGACGTGCGCGACTTCGCCGAAACCGCGGCGCTGCTGGTCAATCTCGACCTCGTCATCGCGGTGGATACGGCGATCGTGCACCTCGCCGGGGCGCTGGGCGTCCCCTGCTGGGCGCTGCTGGCGCACGCGCCGGACTGGCGCTGGCTGCTCGACCGGCCGGACAGCCCCTGGTACCCGTCGCTGCGCCTGTTCCGCCAGCCGCGGCCGGGTGACTGGGGCACGGTCACGGCGACGGCCGCCGCCGTCCTGCGCGCCGTGACCGCCCGGCAAGAACGCGCCGCCCGCCGGGAACCGTCCTGCGAGTCGCACTAGGCAAAACTTCCCCACCCCCGGCAAAAACCGGCGCGGCATCTTGCGTCCGGGCGCGGGATATCAGCAAAAATCCACCATTTGCGGCTGTGACCGAAGTTGGCATCGGGTTTGCTTTATGGAGGGCGAATACGTTTTGCCCTTCAGCGTGGAGATCCGCGGCCATGAGCATCTTCGGTTCGATGACAACCGCCGTCCTCGGCCTGAACGCCCAGTCGCGCGCGCTCGGCCACATCTCGGACAACATCGCGAACGCGTCGACCCTCGGCTACA
>DASPIO010000386.1:0-12404 GCA_035629155.1 Azospirillum sp.
GCAAGGGGCAGGTCGCCGCCATCCCCGCCAACGACATGCCCACCCAGGCGACCTTCATCGCCAGCCTGTTCGGGTCGGCCGCCTGACAACGCTGCCATCGCGGCTCTTCGCGCCCACCGTCAGACTTTGCAACAGAACCGCCAAATGGCCTCGGACGAACCCGGCGCTGTTCAGTTTAATCCTGCCTCGAATCCGTGGAGGTTTCTGTTAAGCTCACGTTGGTCACGTTGGGAGCAGTGAGGATCCGCTCTCGACGGCATCACCCCCGAACAGGGCGAACGGCGAACCGCGTCAACCGGTGTCCATTCTCCCGAAGGAAACCCAGCAAAGGACCGGCGGCGATGGGCGGACACCCGAGCGGCAGCCTGCGCGTCGCGCTGCTCAACCCCTTTGTGGCGGACTCGCCGTTCGCCGAGCGCGAGCTGTCCCTGCGCATGCTGGCCGCGTTGCGAGCCAAGCGGTGGGAGGCGGCCATCGTCCAGCGCGCGGCCGAAATCGAGGCGTTCGACCCCGACCTGGTCGTATCGCTGCACCCGCAGGTCACGCCGAAGCTGACCCGCCACTTCACCGTGGCATGTGACTGGAATCCGCCGAAGTTCCACGACTCGCATCCGGTCTTCCACCGGAACGAACGGTCCTACGACGGCTTGCTGACCGCGGGCGAGGGTATGCGGCGGAGGATGGCGGACCTGTTCTGGCCGACCGCCCGACCGCTCCTGACCGCGCCCATGTACCCCAGTTCCCCGGCGATCGCGCTGGAGCCGACGCTGGGGCCGGACAGCCGGCTCTTCTATGTCGGCTCCAACTGGGACGGGAGGCGCTACCCCCTGATCCTGGGCCTGCTGGCCGCAGCCGGCGTACTGGCGCTGCACGGCCGCCGCGACCGATGGGAGCACATGGCCCACGCCTTCACCGGCGAGGTGCCCTTCGACGGGCGGTCGGTGATCGAGCGGGCAAACGCCTGCGGGCTGGGCCTGTGCCTGCACCTGCCGGCACACGCCGAAGCCGGCATCCCGAACATGCGCATCTTCGAGCTGTCGGCAGCCGGCGCGCTGTCCATCGCCGACCGCCATCCCTTCATCATGAACGCCTTCGGGGACAGCGTCCTCTACGTTGACCTGACCGCCGGCGAGCACGAAGTGGCCGAGCAGATCCTTGCCAACGTGGCGTGGGCGCGGGCCAACCCGGCGCGCGGGCGGGCGATGGCGCGGGAGGCGCAGGCGATCTTTCTGGAGCGTTTCAGCCTGGAGGTGCTGTTCACCCCTTTCCCCGACCTCGTCGCCGAGGCACGCGCGACGCTCAGCCTGGTGCCGGCCGCGAGCGGAGCCCCGCCGGTCCCGGTCGATCTGGTGCTGCCGGTGGAGCCGGGCGGGTGGGAGGACGCAGTGCAGCGGATGGAGGCGGTGGCCGCGCAAACCGCCGGCCCCGTCGGCGTGGTGCTCGCCATGCCGGACGACGTCCCGGGCAACCCACCGGAAGGGCTCGTCCGCCGCCTTGGCGACGTACGGGTCGTACGGGTTCCGGCCGGGGTGCCGTCGGGGTCGTGCCTGTGGGCGGGGCTTCGGGCCGCGACGGCGGAGTGGGTCGGCATCGTGCCGCCCGGCGCCCGGCCCTTCCCCAACCACGTCGCGGTGCTGTTGGCGGCGGCGGCCGAACTCGGCGTGGACGCGGTCCATGGCGGAGCCCTGCAGCCCATGCTGCCGGAGGAGACGCTGGAGCTGTACCAGGCCGAGACGCGGCCGACAACCATCGGGCTCGACGCTCTCGACGCCACGACTCCCATGGCGACCGCAGCCACGCTGCACCCCGCAACCCTGCTGGTGCGTCGCACGCGCTTGCGGCCGATCCTGCGCCGCGATCCGGAACTGGGCGACGCCGCGGCGGCCTTTCTCGCCCATCGGATCGCCGCGGAGGGGCCGTTGGGGTGCAGCGGTCTCCTCACCGTGCACGCCGCAACGCGCGCGGACGCCGGGCTCGCCGCGGAGCTGGGGCGCCTCCGCCGCCTGAGCGCCCTGACCACCCGTCCCACGCCGGCCGGCGCCGCGCCGGCGGCGCCCCCGCCCGCGCTGCCGGCGGCGAGCTTCAGCGACCTCAATCCGGAGCTGGCGGAGCGGCTGCCGCATCTGAGCGGACCCGCGGGCTTCGCGGTCCTTCCCGGCGACCGGCCCGTCTATCTCTATGGCGCCTCGCGCGGGGGGCGTATTGTGCAGCTGGAGCTGGCCAAATGGGAGCATCTGTCTCTGGCCGGCTTCCTGGACGGTCTGCGCACGGGGGAGGCGTGGGGCCTGCCCGTGACCCCGCCGGAAGCCGTCGCCGAGGCCCTGCGTAATGCCACGGTGATCATCGCCAGCCAGTACGTCTCGGAGATCGCCCGGCGCCTGTCGGCACTCGGCGTGACCGATCCATACAACGCTTATCCCTTCATCGCCCAGCACATCCAGGTAAAGATACAGTCAACTCCCCGCCCAACATCGAACCTTACGGCCTAGCCTTATCATGCGGCTTTGTTTGCGCTACCATTGTCACGTACTCGACCATCTTTCTTGACCAGAAGGATCTTCCTGGCGGCTCCTGCACCAAATCGACGATAGAACGCAGGAGCGTGGAGCGGCCGCCGCCGCGCTGCCCGCTTCCGGGCCGGAAGGTTCCAAGGCCGCAAAACAGTCTTTGCCCGCCTTTCGCATCGACCATGACCCGGCGCGTCCGCTCGCGGCGGCGGTCAGCAGAGGCAACGAGGGGTCCGAATATGCGCGTGGGTGTCTACCGGGGGTTTCCCGCATCGGCGGGGGGTGGCTTTCAGTACGAGACGTCCCTGCTCGACGCCTTATCCGATCTGGCCTCGCGCGTTTCCTACGAACTGGTGTGCGTCAATCCTGCGGGCGAGAGTCTGCGCGCCATCCTGCAATCCCGCCAGCTCCGCTACGGCAACCTGCCAATCCTGCCGCTGGGTGATCTCCAGATTCACCAGGAACCGCCCGAATTCTACGTGGCCGCGCATAACGAGGGCGAGCCGCCGCCGCCGCCGGATGGCATCGTGCCGGACACCGTCATGGGACAGGCGCTGCGCGACGAGAGCGTCGACCTTCTGTTCACCTTGCACCCGACCCTGATCGGCCCGGAGTGCCTCATCCCCTTCATCGCTCCGATCCACGACCTCCAGCACCGCATGCAGCCGGAGTTCCCCGAGGTCAGCGCGGACGGCATCGCGGCGCGGCGGGAGCACAGCGACCGGATGATCTGCCGCTACGCGACGCTGGTGCTGGTGGATTCCGAGGCCGGGCGGCAGGACGTGCTGCGCTTCTACGGCGACCTGATCGACGATGACCGCATCCGGGTGCTGCCCTTTTTCCCGCCGGTGCGGCGGGCACGGCCGCCCGGGGAGCGCGACATGGCCAGGCTTCGCGAACGCTATGGCCTGCCCGACCGCTATTTTTTCTATCCGGCCCAGTTCTGGAAGCACAAGAACCACCGCCTGATCGTCGAGGCGCTCGCCCGTCTCAAGCGCGACCGGAACGAGATCGTGGACGTCGTTTTCGCCGGCAGCTATGCGGAAAAGTGGCGGGCCCGGAACTTCATCGAGGTGATGGCCCTGGCCGAGACCCTGGGGGTGCGCAACCAGATCCGCTATCTGGGCTTCGTGCCCGATCGCGACATGCCGGCGCTCTACGCGCAGTCGGCCGGGCTGGTCATGCCGACGTTCTTCGGTCCCACCAACATGCCCCCGCTGGAAGCCTGGACCTTCGGCCGGCCCGTCATCGTCACCAACCTGCCGAGCATCCGCGACCACCTCGGAGACGGCGCCCTCTACGTCGATCCGCGGGACGCGGCGTCCCTGGCCGAGGCCATGCACGCCCTCTGGCATGACGATGCCCTGGCGGCGGCGCTGGCCGCCAACGGCGCCCGCCGTCTCGCCGGTTTCCGGTACCCCGACTTCCTGACCGCGGTGCAAGGCATCCTGGACGAGGGGGTGGATCGCGTCCGCGCCGGCCGGACACCCGTCTATCCGGCCGCCTGGGGCGGCAGGGCAGCGGAATGATGGGCCTCTTCAGCGGTCTCTATCCGGATCATGCGGCGGCCAGCGTCGGGACGCGGAGCTACGACGACGAACGGGTCGTGGCCAAGCTGGTGGATGCGCAGTCCCGCTTCCAGTGGGACGGGGTTCTGCCTCCCCTGCTCCAGCAGCTCACCGCCGCGCTTCTGGCCGGGACGATCCGCGCGGGAGGCTTCGGCGGACAGCTGCGCGTCTGCGATTTCGGCGGCGGGCTGGGCGGCGCCCGGACGGTTCTTTCCATGATCCTGGGAGAGGCCATCGACCTCGACTGGGACGTGGTGGAGACCCCCGCCCTGGCGCGCGCCGGGAACGCGCGCTTCGCCGGGCCGGGCCTGCGCTTCCATGATTCGCTCGATGCGCTGGAAGACCGGGGGCACGATGTCATCATCGTGTCGGGCGTGCTGCAGTACCTTCCCGATCCGCAGGAGACCTTCGCCCGGCTGGCGCGCCGGCCGCACCATCACATGGTGATGAACCGCTTTCCCGTCCGCCAGGCGGCGGGGGGCACGCCGGCCGATGTCTGCACGATCCAGGATCTGGGGCTTCTTCAGGCCGGGGTGACCGTGCCGCACTGGTGCTTTTCCGAGGAACGCTGGCTGGGCCTCATCGGTGCCACGCACGACACCGTCATGCGCTGGACGGACGGCTTCGACGGGCGGCACCCGCTCGCCGACGGCAGCGAGGTATCCTTTATCGGCATGCTGCTTTCCCGCCGTCCCACCTCCGCACAGGCATCGTCATCATGATCGAAACCATCGAACACGGCGGGAAGACCCTGGCGATCATCGTCCGCGCGGAGTTCCGCGAGCCCGGCATCCATTTCTTCACGCCCTCCAGTTTTTCCCAGCAGCTGGCGGTCATGAACCACCCGGCGGGGAAGACCATCGTGCCGCATCTGCACAATCCGGTGCACCGGGAGGTCGATTACACCCAGGAAGTCCTGCTCGTCCGGCGCGGGCTCCTGCGGGTCGATTTCTACGACGACGCCCGGGCATACCTGCACAGCCGGCTTCTGCGGGCCGGCGACGTCATCCTTCTCGCCTCGGGCGGACATGGCTTCCAGGTGATCGAAGACGTCGAAATGGTGGAGGTCAAGCAGGGTCCCTTCGCGGGCGAAGCGGACAAGACCCGCTTCGAAGGGGGCGGCGACGAACGGATCATCATCGGGAATTGAGCGCGGTCGACCGGCGCGGGAAGGGGTGGGTTCCATGATCGTCGTGAGCGAGCCGTTGCTGGACGGCAAGGAAATGGATTACGTCCGCGAGGCCGTGGAGACGGGCTGGATCTCGTCGGAAGGACGATTCATCGCCGAGTTCGAACGCCGTTGGGCGGAGTATTGCGGCACGGCGCACGGTATAGCCGTGTGCAACGGCACTGCGGCCCTCCAGCTCGCCATGCGCGCGCTCGACCTGGAGCCGGGCTCGGAGGTCATCCTGCCGAGCTGCACCATCATTTCGTGCGCCCTGGCGATCCTGGAAGCGGGCTGCGTGCCCGTCCTGGTGGACAGCGATCCCGAAACCTGGTGTCTCGATCCCGATCAGGTCGCGGCGAAGATCACGCCTCGCACACGCGCCATCATGCCGGTCCACCTTCTCGGCCACCCCTGCGACATGGCGCCCCTGTGGGAGCTGGCCGACCGGCACGGGCTGCGCATCGTGGAGGACGCCGCCGAGGCGCACGGCGCGGAGTACCGCGGGCGCCGGTGCGGCGGGCTGGGCACGCTCGCCTGCTTCAGCTTCTACGCCAACAAGATCATCACCACCGGCGAGGGCGGCATGGTGACCACCGCCGATACGGTCCTGGCGGACCGGTTGCGCTCCCTGCGGAACCTGTGCTTCCGCCGGGACCGGCGGTTCCTCCATACGGAACTCGGCTTCAACCACCGGCTGACCAACCTGCAGGCCGCCGTCGGCCTCGCGCAGGTCGAGCGCATCGAGGACCACATCGCGCGCAAGCGCCGCATCGCCGCGCACTACCGCGCCCACTTGGAAGGGCTGCCGCTCGCCTTTCCCGTGGAGCGCCCCTGGGCGCGCAACGTGTACTGGATGTTCGGCATCGTCCTTGACGACGCCGTGCCCTTCGACGCGGCCGGGTTCGCCGCCCGCCTGCGGGAGCGGGGGGTGGACACCCGTCCCTTCTTCCTCGGCATGCACGAGCAGCCGGCCTTGCTGAAGCGCGGCCTGTTCCGCGACGAAGGCTATCCCGTGGCCGAGAGGCTGGCGCGGCGCGCGCTGTACCTGCCGTCCGGCCTCGGACTTGGCGAGGCGGAACTGGATCATGTCGCCGAGGCGGTACGGACGGTGCTGGCATGAGCGGGGTCTTCGGCACCGCCTACGCGGCGGTCTATGATGCGCTCTACGGCGAGAAGGACTATGCGGGCGAGTGCGCCCTCATCGAACGTCTGTTCGCCACCTACGCAAGCGCCCCCATCGCCAGCGTTCTCGACCTTGGATGCGGCACGGGCGGGCACGCCCTTCCGCTGGCCGGGCGCGGCCTGCGTGTGACCGGGGTCGATCGCTCCCCGGCCATGCTCGACCGCGCCCGGGAGAAGGCGGCGGCGCGCGTCGCCGAAGCTGGCGGACCCGCGCCCGATCTCGTGGAAGGCGACGTCCGGGCGCTTCGTCTGGATCGCGTCTTCGACGCGGCCATCATGATGTTCGCCGTTCTGGGCTACCAGCACGGCAACGATGATCTGCTGGCCACCCTGGCCTCGGTGCGCCGTCACCTGCCGCCATCGGGCCTCTTCCTCTTCGACGTCTGGTACGGCCCCGCTGTTCTGGGCCAGCGGCCGGAGGAGCGGGTGCGCACGATCACCCGGGGAGACGAGCGCATCCTCAGGACGACGCGGCCGGATCTCGACATCCGCGCGCAGATCTGCCGGGTTTACTTCCACGTCCTCAGGATCGCCGGCGACCGGGTGGCCGGCGAGGCTCGGGAGGTGCACGCCATGCGCTTCTTCTTCGACCGGGAGCTTGAACTGGCGCTTGCCGCCGCCGGCTTCCGGCTGGAGGCACTCCGCGCCTTCCCGGACGTCGAGCGCGAGGCGGACGAGACGACGTGGAACGTGATCGGCATCGCGCGCGCCCTCCCGTGACGGTGCTCAACGCCCATCCGCGCCGGTGCTGCACTGGTCGGTGAAACAGGCCGCCAGTTCGGCCCCGAAGGTGCGGTCGGCCAGCGCCCGCTCCTCGTCGGTGAGCATGGTGAGGTAGCAGTCGCGATAACCTTTGTTGATGAAGCGACGACCGCGCTCGTAACCGCGTGCGAGGTTCCGCCGATAGAACACGCCGTCGCGCCGGTCGCGGACCTCCTCGGCCTCCAGCGCGGCCATCGCCCTCATCGTGCTGCGCTCGATCGCCATCTCCTGCCGCGCGGCGGAAACCGGCAGGTCGAGGAAGGCCAGAATGGCGGCCAGTTCGCGGCCGGGGTGATCGACCAGATCGGGATAGGTCACCAGGTGCACCGGGATCTCGCGCTGGCCGAGCCAGGAGCGGACATGGTGCAGCCAGGTTCCGGCGAAGCCGAATCCGGCGCCGCCCGTCCTCACCCAGTCACGGACGAAACGGCGGAACGCGGGGCCTTCGGCCGGCCCGTCCTCCTCCCCGTCGCCGGGATCCACGAACCGGCGGTAATCCCACACCGACATCATGACATCGATCGGGTGACGGATCAGGTAGACCGCCTTGGCCGTTCGCCCGACGCAGGGCTGATCCAGGCCGAAGGGAAAATGCGTCTTGACGATCCGAGGCGCCTCAGGCACGGCGAAAGGTAACGCCGGCCAAGCGTGGATGTCGATCACGTATCGCTTCTCGAGGTCATGGATCGGCGCCTCGTCGCCGAAGAGGCAATGGAACATCAGGAAGCCGAGATAGGTCACGCCCGACTTCGGGAAGGCCGAGAGGCTGACAAGATCCCGCATCGACGTTCCGATCCTTTCGCCTGCATCAGCTCCCGCCCTGCCCGGACGCCGACGGCCGTCAGACGCGGTCGTCCGAATGACACCCGGAACAGGGGCCTTCATCACCCACGAGACGCTCTATGCCACGCCGGTGGAAACAACCCAATAGATTGGGTAGCATACCATTAGGCAGCGTACGTTTGATGTAGCAAACAGCGGCGGTCGCGGCCGTGAAGGGGGAGGGCGCGCGGATGACCAGCAGCACACCGATGCCATCCGCCCCAATGCCAGCCGACGATGCCGCCGGGGCGGGCAGCGGCATCGACCAGAATGCAGTCCAGAGGTGGCGGGAGGCGATTCGCTCTTCCACCGTCGGCCACTATCATCATCAGATGGGTGTGGCGCTTCTGGCCGCCGGCCATGACGAGGACGCCTTGATCGCCTTCGAGTGTGCGGTGGCGGCGGATCCCGGGCGGTACTCGTCCTGGCTGCGCATGGTGCGTCTGCTGGATGACCAAGGAGACCGGGAGCGCGCCCGCGCCGTCCTGGAGCACGTCCACGCCCGCGATCCCGATGCGCCGGCACTGGCGCTTGCCGAAGAAGCGGAGGAGGCTCTGGAGAACGGACAGCCGGAGGAGGCGGTCGCTCTCATGACGAAGGCGCTCGCCGCAAGCGGGCGCGCCGCCGCCCACCGGCCCGACACCGTCGTCATGCTTGCCGGCGAACTCCGCAACCGGCATGAGGACGCGTTGCGCTGGTGCGATCTCGCGGCACCCTACGTGGTGGACCAGCATGACTTGCGCCACCAAAGGGGGTTCTCCCTGCTTTTGCTCGATCGCCAGGACGAGGCCGAGCGGGAACTGCGGGCGTCGATCGCCGTGGCGCCGGAACGGATGCCGTCCTGGTATGTCCTCGGCCAGTACCACCGCCTTCGCTTCGAGGCCGAGGCAGCGCTCGCGGCGTACGGCCGTGTCCGGAAGAGCGACCATCCGTTGCGGCACTGGGCCGGACTCATGATCGCGTATACGCTTTTGATGAAAGGGCGTCTTTGGGAGGCGATGGACGCCTGTGATGCGGTCTGGCGACAGGAGCCCGGCATGAAGTGGGCGCTCGTCATGCAGGGGCTTGTGCATTTCCGCGCGGGAGACCTGGACGCCGCCGCTCGTGCCATTGACGAGGGCCGGCGGAATTTTCCCGATGCGTCCCGGGCGCGCGTCTTTCGTGGGATCCTCAAGATCGCGCGGGACCGACCGGATGAAGCGTTGGCGGATTTCAATGGCGAGCGCGGCGATTTCGCCTGCCTTGCCCTGGCGCGCCTCGGGCGGGCGCGGGCGCTGCTGGATCTGGGCGCCCCGGAGGAAGCCGCACGGCTGGTGCGCGCCGCCGTGAAGGAGGAGCGCCTGTGGATCGCCGCCACCCTGCGGCTGCTCGGACCGCTTGGCGACGCGCTGAAGCCGCTGCTCGCTTGCGCTGGCTATGGGTACCCGCCCGGCCGCGCGCCCGACGGAGCCGAAAGGGTGAACCTCGGCGCGCTCCTGCGCCCATCGCATCCATGATGCGCCCCGAGAGCCGCACGCACAGGCAAAGTAAGCGATACGAGCTCACCCTTCTTCCTGAATTCGGTTCCGTAACCGAGATTGCGCGCGGGCTCACGGGACACGGAGGGTACGATGGAGGACGGTGTCAGGCTTCATCCCAGGCTTGAAGCCATGGATGAAGACAGGCCATATCGGCGGATCGAGGTGATCACGGGGCGGCGGCAGCGACGCTCGTACTCCACACAGGAGAAGGCGCGTATCGTGGCGGAGAGTGCGGCGCCGGGCGCCAACATCTCCGAGGTGGCGCGGCGCAACGGAGTGAACCGCGGCCTGCTCACGGTCTGGCGCCGGGAGGCGGGCGTCGTCGCGGAGGCAGCCCCGATGCAGACGCCGCTGTTCGTCCCGGTCACGGTGGCCGAGGGGCCGCCGTCCGCTGCTCCGGGCGATCAGCGGACGGCGGCTGGGGAGACGGCGCCGGGCCGGATCGAGATGGACCTGCGCAGCGGACGGCTGGTGTTCCATGGGGCCGTCGATCCCAGCCTCGCGGCAGCGGTTGTTGCCGCCGCCCGGGGGCGGGAATGATCACCCTGCGCCCCGACCTCAAGGTCGTGGTGGCCACGCAGCCGGTCGATTTCCGCAAGGGCGTCCACGGCTTGGTCGCCCTGGTGGCCGAGGCGCTGAAAGCCGATCCCTACTGCGGTGACGTCTTCGTCTTCCGCTCGCGCCGCAAGGACCGGCTCAAGCTCTTGGTCTGGGACGGCACCGGGGTGATTCTCGCATCGAAGTGGCTGGAGGACGGAGGGTTCCCCTGGCCGCCGATCCAGGACGGCGCAGTCCGTCTGAGCGCTGTGCAGTTCGCGCTTCTGCTCGACGGACTGGAGTGGCGCACGGCCTCACCGGCGGCGGTCAAAAAGCCGCGCTGGATGGGCTGAATGCGTTGATTCGCCTGGGTCTTTGTGCGCTTCTGCGGTATGCTCCGGGGCATGGTTCAGCCTCCCGATCCGCTCCCCACGGACCCCGCCGAACTGGCCCGGATCATCCACGATCTGGTGGCCAGGACTGCGGAGTTGCAGGCGCGGGTGGAGACGCTGACAGCGCTGATCTTCGGAGCGAAGTCGGAAAAGGCGTCGGTGATCGCCCCCGAACAGGGCGTCCTCGACCTCGGCGATCTCGCCCTCGAGGCCGCTCCGGCCGCCAACGACAACGCCGATCGGACACTCGGCCAGCCGAAGCGGCCCCCGCGCCGGCCGGCGAACCGCAACGTCGGGGCACTCCCCCGGCATCTGCCGCGCCTGGAGACGACCATCGAGCCGGAGAGCACCGCGTGTCCGTGCTGCGCCGGGGCGATGCACCGGATCGGCGAGGACGTCGCCGAGGCGCTGGACGTGATCCCGGCCGTGGTGCGCGTGCTGCGCACCATCCGGCCGAAGTACGCCTGCCGCGGCTGCCATGGCACCCTGGTCCAGGCTGCCGCCACGCCGCGGGTGGTGGACGGCGGCATGGCCTCCACCGCCCTGGTCGCCCATGTCGTGGTGGCGAAGTTCGCCTGGCATCTGCCGCTGTACCGGCAGGCCCAGATGTTCGCCGGCCAGGGCATCGCGCTGGACCGGACGACCCTGGTGTTCTGGGTTCGTCGGGCTGCATGGTGGCTGAAGCCGCTGTACGAACGGCTCCTGCTCTACATTCGCTCCCAGGAGCGGGTGTACTGCGACGAGACGCCGTTACCCCGGCTCGATCCGGGACGCGGGCGGACCAAGGTCTGCCAGCTGTGGGCCCAGGCGGTGGACGACCGTCCCTGGCAGGGACCGGCTCGGCCGGCCGTCGGCTACGTGTTTGCCGAGGGACGGGACACGGCGGCGCTCCAGGAGCAGTTGGCGGCCTTCGACGGCATCCTCCAGGTGGACGGCTATGCCGCCTACAAGGCGCTGGTGCGTCGGCGCAAGCGGGCGCGGATCCGGCTCGTGTTCTGCCTGGCGCACGCACGTCGCAAGTTCGTGGCGGTGTTCAAGACGACCCAATCCGAGGTGGCGCGCGACGTGATCGCACGCATCGGCGCGGTGTACGCCATCGAGGAGCGCCTCCGCGGCACGACGGCCGAGACGCGCCGGCGGGTGCGGCAGGCCGAGAGTCGGTCGATCATGGAGGCGTTGAAGGCCCGGTTGCTCGAGGTGCGGGCGGAGATCTCCGGCCAGTCGAGCTTGGCCAAGGCGATCGCCTACACGCTGGGCCACTGGGACGGGCTGATCGCCTTCCTGGATGACGGCCGCATCGACGTGGATACGAATGCGGTGGAGAGATGCATGCGCCCGATTGGTTTGGGCCGGAAGAACGCTCTCTTCGCCGGTTCGGCGGCGGGCGGCCGGGACTGGGCGATCCTCGCCTCGCTGCTCAACTCGGCCAAGCTGAACGACCTCGACCCGTTCCCCTACCTGGCCGACATCCTGGAGCGCATCGTGTCCGGCGCGGTGAAGGTCAATGATCTCGACCGCCTGTTGCCGTGGGTGTGGAAGGCGGAGCGGGATGCTGCGCTCACCGCCGAGGCCCGAGCGGCATGACGGCCAAGCCCGCCGCGAACGCCGCCACGGCGGCGCCCAAAGCGATGCTGGGTACGGAGGACCTCGAAGCCTACCTGCGGGCCCGCGGCCGAGCGGCGCCGGTGTCGCGCCTCGACGGGCTCGACGGCTACCTGACCGCCGTGCTGATCGGGCCGAAGTTCATCGACCCGCCGATCTGGCTTGGCCACCTCCTGGGCGAGCGTGCCTTGCTTGCCGCGCAGGAGAGCCGGGAGCATTTGGCCATCCAGGCCGTGGTGCATCACCACAACCGCCTGTCGGAGACGATGGCGCAGTTCCCCTATCTCTACCGGCCGCACCTGCCGCCCGACCATGCCGGCGGCTTGGACCCGATCTTCTGGTCC
>DASPIO010000387.1:0-13664 GCA_035629155.1 Azospirillum sp.
CATGCCGATCAGCTCCTGGCCCTGGAAGCGGATCGAGCCCGTGCGCTTGCCGACGATGCCCATGATGGAGCGCATGGTGGTGGTCTTGCCGGCGCCGTTGCGGCCCAGCAGCGTCACCACCTCGCCCTGGCGCACCTCCAGTGACACGCCGTGCAGCACGTGGCTTTCGCCGTAGAAGGCGTGCAGGTCTTTCACCTCCAGCATGGACCCGGTGGTGGTGGTGCGCGCGTCCGGCATCACGGCGTCAGGCATGTCCGCCTCCCACGGTGGTCGAGCCCATGTAGGCCTCCATGACCTGCGGATCGCGGGAGACCACCGAATACGGCCCCTCGGCCAGGATCTCGCCGCGGCGCAGGACGGTGATGGTGTCGGACAGGTCGGCGACGACGCTGAGGTTGTGCTCGACCATCAGGATGGTGCGGTCGGCGCCGACGCGGCGGATCAACTGGGCGGTGCGCTCGATGTCCTCATGGCCCATGCCGGCCAGCGGCTCGTCCAGCAGCAGCACCTCCGGGTCGAGTGCCAGCGTGGTGGCGATCTCCAGCGCGCGCTTGCGGCCATAGGGCAGCTCGGCGGCGAGGTGATCGGCCCAGGCGGTGAGGTTGACCGCCTCGATCAGCTCGTGCGCGCGGTCGTGCAGCGCGTGCAGGCTGGCCTCCGGCTTCCAGAAATGAAAGGTGCTGCCGACGTGGCGTTGCAGCGCCACGCGCACGTTCTCCAGCACGCTCAGGTGCGGGAAGACGGCCGAGATCTGGAAGGAGCGCACCATTCCCATGCGCGCGATGTCGGCGGGCCTGGTGCCGGTGATGTCCCGGCCCTTGTAGATGATGCTGCCGCTGGTCGGCGTGAGGAACTTGGTGAGCAGGTTGAACACCGTGCTCTTGCCCGCCCCGTTCGGCCCGATCAGCGCGTGGATCGTGCCGCGCCGGACCTTCAGGTTGACCTCCTTCACCGCCACGAAGCCCTTGAACTCCTTCGTGAGTCCGCGCGCTTCGAGAATCGTTCCGTCATCGTGTGCTTGGGCCATGCCGCTTTCGCCTCCGTCTCTCCTGCGGGCGGACGCCGCGCCGCCGGCGGACGCGGAGGTTGGGGAAGAAACCTCCGTGTCCGCCGGCTCTCCGGATCGCGGCCAATCGAGGGATGGCCGGCGGACGGCACCGAGGGGGCACCGTCCGGCACGAAAGCCCGCCGGCCGGGGGAGCCGAAGCGCACGGGCACGATTCGTCGATCTGGAGAAGCACGTGGCGCCTGCGTCTACCCTCCCTGCCGTCCCCTTGTCCGTCCGGGCCTGATGCCCGGCGGCGGGACGTTTGCCCACCTATCAGCAAGAGGCGTGCCAAGTGGCGACAGGAACGGTCGAATGGCGGATCGTCAGGGCCTTGGCGCGTTTCGCCGCACCCGTCCCTTCGGATCACCCCGTCGGGAGTGTCGGATCGGCGGACGTTTCCGTCGGCGGGGCAGACACGGGAACCAGGGCAGCGGCCCGGCGGTTCAGCAGATATCCGGCGGTGTACGCCCAGATGATGGAGCTTCCGATGCAGCTCAAGGTTCTCGCCCTCGTTCTCGCCGGCGGCAAGGGAACCCGCCTCATGCCTTTGACGAAGGAACGGGCGAAGCCGGCGGTGCCGTTCGGCGGCAAATACCGCATCATCGACTTCGTGCTGTCGAACATGGTGAATTCTGGCGTCTACTCGATCTACGTGATGACCCAGTTCAAGAGCCAGTCGCTGATCCAGCATCTGCGCGACGGCTGGCAGTTCGGCGGCATGCTGACCAGCCAGTTCATCGTCCCCGTCCCCGCCCAGATGCGCACGGAGGGGGAGGAGTGGTATCGCGGCACCGCCGACGCCGTGTTCCAGAACGCCAACCTGATCGAGCAGTCGGAGCCCGACCTCGTGCTGCTGTTCGGCGCCGACCACGTGTACCGCATGAACGTGCGCGAGATGATCGAGTACCACACGCAAAAGCGCGCCGACGTCACCATCTCCGCCATCCCGGTGGAAAAGAAGTACGCCAAGGAATTCGGCGTGCTGCAGATCGAGCCGGACGGCCGCATCACCGGCTTCATCGAGAAGAAGGCGGACGCGCCGACCATCCCCGGCAACCCGGACTGCGTGCTGGCGTCCATGGGCAACTACATCTTCTCGCGCAACTGCCTTTTGCAGATGGTCTACGAGGACGCGGCGCGCACGGACAGCAGCCACGACTTCGGCAAGGACATCCTGCCGCGTCTGGTGGGTTCCTCGGCGGGCACGACGGCCATGTACGCCTACGACTTCAAGACCAACCGCATCCCCGGCCAGGCCGAGCACCAGCCGGCCTATTGGCGCGACGTCGGCACGCTCGATGCGTATTACGAGGCCAACATGGACATGCGGGCCATCGACCCGCCCATCGACATCTACAACCGCGCCTGGCCGTTGCGCACCGCCGGCTATTCCGACCCGCCGGCCAAGTTCGCCTTCGACGACGAGGGACGGCGCGGGCAGGCGGTGGATTCCATCGTATCGGGCGGCTGCATCGTCTCCGGCGGAACGGTGCGCCGCTCGGTCCTGGGGCGCTTCGTGCGCGTCCATTCCTACGCGCAGGTCGAGGACAGCATCCTCTTCGACAACGTCGAGATCGGCCGCAACTGCCGGATCCGCCGCGCCATCATCGAGAAGAACGTGCGCATCCCGCCCGACACGATGATCGGCTTCGACGCGGAGGCGGACCGGCAGCGCTACGACGTCACCGGGAACGGCCTCGTCGTCATCGGCGGCCCGCGCTCCGCCGTGGAACTGACCTCGCTCACCATCTGACGACGCCCCAAAGGGGCACCGTGTCGCACAGGAGCGTAGTGCGGAGGTGCGTCTCGACTTCCAGCATCAAGGGGCGCAATGTCCCTCCATGATTGCCGGTGCGAGAGGGTGACGGTGCGATGACGGCTGAGGAAGGGCTGAACGGCCTGCGCCTCCTCCTGGTCGAGGACGAGGCGATGGTGGCCATGATGCTCGAAGACATGCTGGGCGACTTCGGCTGCGAGATCGTCGGCCCGGCGGCCAGCGTGGCCGCGGCGCTGGAACTGGCCGGGCACGAGGGGCTCGACGGTGCCATCCTCGACGTGAACGTCGGCGGCGAACCCATCTATCCGGTGGCCGAGGCGCTGGTGGCGCGCGGCGTGCCGTTCGTCTTCACCACCGGCTACGGCGCCGCCGACATCGACCGCCGCTTCGCCGACGCCCCGGCCGTGCAGAAGCCGTTCAGCACCGGCGCCCTGCGCGACGCCCTGGCCGCCACCTTGCCCGAGCGCAAGGGGGCCGACCGCAAAGCGTAGGCGTCGGAAAGCGCAGGCGTCAGGCCACCCGGCGCCGGCGTGGCCGGTAGCGCAGCCGATCGACGCGGTCCATCAGTTCGCCCACCTCCACGGCCTCGTCCAGCCGGCCTTCCTGCGCCAGATTGCGGGCGTAGGTGGCCAGCGCGCCGATCACCGCGCGTTCGTCGGTCACGCCGTGCACCGGCTGCCCCGTGCGATCCACGATCAGCACGCCCAGCGCGGCCAGCGCCTCGGCCACGTCGGTGACCGCCTGCACCAGCGCGGTGTCGTCGCCGTCATCCGCGTTGAGGACCGGTTCCAGGACGTCGGCGAGTCCGACACCATCAGTCGACCAGCTCATTATCCTTCACTCCGGGAGATTCCCAAGCGGGGGTCCCCTTCTTCAGGCCGGGCCCCGCTTCGGCGCCACCACGGCGTGAACGCGGACCCACCATGTTGAACAGCCGAAAGGCCTCTTGGTTCGCCGCTCACCGCCGGTCCCTATCCACAAGTGTGGCATAGGCCGCCTCGGCCAGCCGGGCGTGCGCCGCCGCGGTGGGGTGGACGCTGTCCCAGAAGAGGTAGCGGTCCGCGTCGCGGCAGGCCGGCGTGGCCACGCAGGCGTCGGTGATGTTGGCGAATCCGGCGGCATGCGGGTCGGCCGCCACACGTTCCAGCAGCGCCCAGACGTCCAGGCGGTGGATGCGCACGGGCAGCCGCTGCTGCGCCATGTCCAGCACCCGGTCCAGCGCCTGGTTGTAGGCCATGGACAGCGCGGTCGCCGCCTGCACCGCCTGCGGCCCGCGCCGGCGGATCTCCGGCACGCGGCCGATGTCCGGCAGGTTCGGCACCAGGAATTCCCGCGCGCCGGCCTTCGCAAGGTCGGCGAGGATCAGACCCACCCCCTCCGCCGCACGCGCCAAGGCCGGCACCGGGTCGCCCGCCTCGACGACCGCGCGCAGGTCGTTGCCGCCGCCGTAGACGACATGGAGCGCGCGGGCATCGGGCCGGCGCGTGCGGAGGTAGGCGTCCACCTGCGCGCGCAGACTGGGCACCGGCCCGCCGCCGGTGCGCGCCCCGCCGACGGCGAAGTTGGTGCCGCCCTGCACCGCAGGCGCCAGACGCGTGCCCAGCCGCTCGGCCAGGTGCTCGACCCACACCGGGCCGTTGGAGAAGCGGCCTGCACCGGCGTTGCCGGTGTCCGACAGGCTGTCGCCGAAGACGACGATGCCGCTGACCGGCGGCGCCACGGCGCCGGCCGAGGAGGAGAGAAGCATTCCGATCAGTCCCGCGATGGCTATGGAGACGGCTGGGGATAGGCGCGAACGCGTGCCCATGGGGTGCCCGAGCAAGAACAAAGGGGTAACGAAAAGTGGGCACCCCCGCGTGCAGGGCAAGCGTGGCCGTGGATATCTTTGGTGGTGAAGGCGGAAGGGCGACCGCGCGCCCTCAATGCCCCGGCAGGATCAGCAGTTGGCGTTGCGGCAGGCGGGCGCGGGAAAGGACGACGGTCGGCGTGTCGGACAGCTTCGGCTCGTAACGGCCGGCCAGCGTGGCGATGAAGCGCTCCAGGCTGGCGCCGCCGAAATAGTGCATGGGAATGACCACGGCCGGTCGAAGCTGCTCGATGACCTGCACCATGTCGGCGTGGCTGATGGTGAAGCTGCCGTCCACCGCCGCCAGCACCACGTCGATGATGCCCAGTTCCTTCAAGTGCACGTCGGTCAGCGTGTGGTGCAGGTGCCCCAGGTGGGCGATGCACAGGCCGCCCACCTCGAACACGAAGATCGAGTTGCCGGCCACCCGCGTGCCGTACCCACCGCCCCCATAGCCGCCCCCGTAGCCGCGGATGTTGGTCGGCACGTTGCGCACGCGCATGTCCTTCACCGTCACGTCGTGCTGCGCCATGCCACCGCCGGGATCCCAGCCGCGCAGCACGTGCGCGATCTCCGGATCGGGGTGGTCGGTGAAATGCGTGTCGTGGGCGACGTTCATCGTCGCGACGTCGGGGCGGAAGGGCGGGCGGATGTAGTCGTTGTAGTCGGTCACGGCGCTGACGCCGCCGGCACTCTCGATCACGAAGCTGGAGTGGCCGAGAAAGGTCAGCCGCACCTGCCCCGCCCCCGGCGCCTGCGCGAGTCGGAGGGCCACCGGCAGCACGCGCGCGGGTCCGTGAGCGATTGGAAGGCAGTCGGCCTGCGCCGCGGCAATCGGCCACAGTCCGGTCAGGAGGAGCGTTCCCAGCACCACGCCCAGTGCGGCGAAAGCCTTGCCAATCCTCATGCCCGGCATGATTCCCTCCGCCCCGCTCACGGCCCCGCAGAAGAGTATAGGGCGCGGCGGGCGCGACAAAAGGTTCGGGATCGGTGGCCACTTGCGCTGGATCAATGTGCGCCCGCGCACCGGCTTCCTAGAGTGGGCACAACCAAAAGGAATGCCTGGGAGGCAAGCCCATGTTCCAGGTCCGCATCCACGGTCGCGGCGGCCAGGGGGCCGTGACCGCCGCCGAAATGCTCTCCGTCGCCGCCTTCATGGAAGGCCGGCACGCGCAGGCCTTCCCCAGCTTCGGGTCGGAGCGCACGGGCGCCCCCGTCGTCTCCTTCTGCCGCATCGCCGACACGGAGATCCGCTCGCGCGAGCCGATCGTCGCCCCGGACGCCGTCATCATCCTCGACCCCACGCTGCTGCACTCCGTGGACGTCTTCCAGGGCCTGCCCGACAGCGGCTATGTGCTCATCAACTCCGGCCTCGGCTTCGACGGGCTGCACATCGCCGACTACATGGCGCGCTTCCCCAAGGGCCACACGCACACCGTGCCCGGCACCGAACTGGCCCGGCAGCACATCGGCCGGCCGTTGCCCAACGCCGTGCTGCTGGGCGGCTTCGCCGCCGTGTCGCGGCAGATCCACATCGAATCGGTGCTGGCCGCCATCCGCGAAACCTTCCCCGGCCCCATCGGGGAGGCCAACGTGAAGGCCGCCGTCGCCGCCTACGAACACTGCCTCTCCTAGATCCGGGGACACGCCCATGCTGAAGCAGATCGAAGGCAGCCGTGCCATGGCGCAGGCCATCGGCCTCTGCCGCCCGGAGGTCATCTGCGCCTACCCCATCACGCCGCAGACCCACATCGTCGAGGGGCTGGCCGAGATGGTGCGCGAAGGCCACGTCACCAACTGCGAATACATCAACGTCGAGTCGGAGTTCGCGGCCCTGTCCGTCGCCATCGGCTCCTCGGCCGCCGGGGCGCGCACCTACACCGCCACCTCCAGCCAGGGCCTGCTGTTCATGATGGAGGCGGTTTACAACGCCTCCGGCCTGGGCCTGCCGATCGTCATGACACTGGGCAACCGGGCCATCGGCGCGCCCATCAACATCTGGAACGACCACTCCGACGCCATGTCGGTGCGCGACGCCGGCTGGATCATGCTGTTCGCCGAAACCAACCAGGAGGCGGTGGACCTGCACATCCAGGCCTTCAAGCTGGCCGAGGAGCTGTCGTGCCCGGTGATGGTCAACGTGGACGGCTTCATCCTCACCCACGCCGTCGAGCGCGTGGACGTCCCGACGCAGGAGCAGGTGGACGCCTTCCTGCCGCCCTATGAGCCGGTGCAGGTGCTGGACCCCGCCGACCCCATGTCGATCGGCGCCATGGTCGGCCCCGACGCCTTCATGGAGGTGCGCTACCTCGCCCACCACAAGCAGATGCGCGCCCTGGACCGCATTCCCGAGCTGGCGGCCGAGTTCAAGACGCTGTTCGGGCGCAGCTCCGGCGGCCTCGTTCGCCCCTACCGGACGGAGGACGCGGAGACCATCGTCGTCGCCATGGGATCGGTCAACGGCACCATCAAGGACACGGTGGACGCCATGCGCGCGGACGGCCACAAGGTCGGCTCGCTGTGCATCACTTCCTTCCGGCCCTTCCCTCTGGAGGAGGTGCGCGACGCGCTGTACGACGCGCGTCGCGTCGTGGTGCTGGAGAAGAACCTGGCGGTGGGCATGGGCGGCGTGCTGGCCAGCCACGTGCGCATGGCGCTGCGCGGGCGCGGCAACCGCGTCTACACGCTGATCGCCGGCCTGGGCGGGCGACCGATCATGCAGGCCTCGCTCACCGACTTCCTGACCAAGGTGGAGGCGGAACCGCACTACGACGTGCACTTCCTCGACCTCAAGCGCGACGTGGTGGATGCGGAGATTGCGCGCATGGCCGGGACGCGCCGCTCCGGCCCGACCGCCGAGAACATCCTGCGCCAGATGGGCGCCGCCGGCGTGCCGTAAGGGGGAACCGCGATGACCCAGACCGTCAAGTTCTACCAGACCGGCACGCTCACCGTCGGCAACCGCCTGCTGGACCCGGAGACGCGCACCGTGCAGGCCTCGGCCGAGCGTTCCAACGCCATCACCTGCGGCCACCGCGCCTGCCAGGGCTGCGGCGAGGCGCTGGGCGCGCGCTACGCCATCGACGCCGCCATGCGCGCCACCGGCAACCAGCTCGTGTGCGTCAACGCCACCGGCTGCCTGGAGGTGTTCACGACGCCCTACCCCGAGACGTCGTGGCAGGTGGCGTGGCTGCATTCCCTGTTCGGCAACGCCGCCGCGGTGGCGGCCGGCGTGGCGGCGGCCAACCGGGTGAAGGGCCGCAAGGCCGTGCGCGTCGTGGCGCAGGGTGGCGACGGCGGCACCACCGACATCGGCTTCGGCTGCCTCAGCGGCATGTTCGAGCGCAACGACGACGTGCTCTACATCTGCTACGACAACGAAGCCTACATGAACACCGGCGTGCAGCGCTCCTCCGCCACGCCGCCGGCCGCGCGCACCGCCACCACGCCCGCCGTGGGCGAGGCGCCGGGCAACGTCTTCGGCACCGGCAAGAACGTGCCGCTGATCGCCATGGCGCACAACATCCCCTACGTCGCCACCGCATCGGTGGCCGACCTGCACGACCTGGAGGCCAAGGTCACCAAGGCCATGTCCGTCCGGGGTGCCCGCTACCTCCACATCATGGTGCCCTGCCCGCTGGGCTGGGGTTCCGCCAGCCACGACACCATCCGCCTGGCGCGCCTCGCCATGGAAAGCGGCCTGTTCCCGCTGTTCGAGGCGGAGCATGGCGAGGTGACCTCGTCCCGCCCGATCCGCCGCAAGGTGCCGGTTTCGGAGTACCTGAGGCCGCAGAAGCGCTTTGCCCACCTGTTCAAGCCCGACAACCCGCACGGGGCCGAGGCCGTCGCGCGCCTGCAGGCCATGGCCGACGCCAACTGCCGGCGCTTCAACCTGATCCGCGATGAGGAGGCCGTGTGATGCAGAAGCATCCCTTCGCCATCACGCTCGACGTCGGCACGTCGCTCGCCAACCGCACGGGGTCCTGGCGCACGGTGAAGCCGGTCTATGCCGACCATCTGCCGCCCTGCAACGCGCAGTGCCCGGCCGGCGAGAACATCCAGGGCTGGCTGTTCCACGCCGAAAGCGGCGACTACCGCGCGGCGTGGGAGGTGCTGGTGCGGGACAATCCGCTGCCCGCCGTCATGGGGCGCGCCTGCTATCACACCTGCGAAAGCGCCTGCAACCGCGGCCAGTTGGACCAGGCGGTGAGCATCCACGCCGTCGAGCGCTTCCTGGGCGACCTCGCCATCCGCGAGGGCTGGCAGGTCGCGCCCGGCCCGGCCACGGGCAAGAAGGTTCTGGTGATCGGCGCCGGCCCGTCCGGCCTGTCGGCCGCCTACCATCTGGCGCGCCTCGGCCACGCGGTGACGATCGTCGAGGCGGGGCCGAAGCCCGGCGGCATGATGCGCTTCGGCATCCCCAAGTACCGCCTGCCCCGCGACGTGCTGGACGCCGAGGTGGAACGCATCCTCGCCATGGGCGTGGACCTCAAACTCAACACCACCGTGGAGGACATCCCCAAGACGATGAAGGAGGGCGGCTACGATGCCTGCTTCGCCGCCATCGGCGCGCACCTCGCCAAGCGGGTGGAGATCCCCGCCGTGGCGGCCGGACGGATCCTGGACGCCGTAAGCGTGCTGCGCAGCATGGAGACGGCGGACGAACCGCCGAAGCTCGGCCGGCGCGTGGTGGTCTACGGCGGCGGCAACACCGCCATCGACGTGGCGCGCACCGCCAAGCGGCTGGGGGCGGAGGAGGCGGTGATCGTCTACCGCCGCACGCGCGCCATGATGCCGGCGCACGACTTCGAAGTCGAAGAGGCGCTGGAGGAAGGCGTGGTCATGCGCTGGCTCTCCACCATCAAGCGGATGGACGAGGGCGCGCTGACCGTCGAGAAAATGGCGCTCGACGACAAGGGCTGGCCGCAGCCGACCGGCGAGTTCGAGACCATCGAGGGCGACACGCTGGTCCTCGCCCTGGGCCAGGACGTCGACACCGCGGTGATCGAGGCGGTGCCCGGCGTGACGGTGAACAAGGACCACACCATCGCCGTCGGGCCCGACCTGCAGACCGGCTACCCCGGCCTGTTCTGCGGCGGCGACATGGTGCCGGCCGAGCGCACGGTGACGGTGGCCGTGGGCCACGGCAAGAAGGCGGCGCGCCACATCGACGCCTATTTGCGCGGGGAAGCCTGCGAACCGGCCGCCAAGCACGCCGTGGCGGATTACGAGCGGCTGAACCCCTGGTACTACACCGACGCGCCGCAGACCGTGCAGCCGGTGCTGGACGCCTTGCGCCGGCAGACCTCCTTCGACGAGGTGAAGGGCGGGCTCGACGAGACGACCGCACTGTTCGAGGCGCGGCGGTGCCTGAGTTGCGGCAACTGTTTCGAGTGCGACAACTGCTTCGGCGTGTGCCCGGACAACGCGGTGGTGAAGCTGGGGCCGGGCAACCGCTTCCGCTTCAACTACGACTTCTGCAAGGGCTGCGGCCTGTGCGCCGCCGAATGCCCGTGCGGCGCCATCGACATGGTCCCGGAGGAGATTTGAGCGGCGAAGTGTCGTAGGTTGGCGCTTGGCGCCAACCTACGGTTTCCTTCGCATGCCCACCGTCATTCCCATCGATGATCCCCGGGATCCGCGTGTCGCCGCCTATCGCGACGTGCGCGAGCGCGACCTCGTCGGGCGGGAGGGATGCTTCATCGCCGAGGGCGAGGTCGTGCTGCGCCTGCTGCTGCGCTCGGCCCGGCACCGGCCGGTGTCACTGCTGCTGGCGGACAAGCGCGTCGCGGGGCTGCTGCCGCTGCTGGCCGATCTGCCGGACGACGTGCCGGTTTACGGCGCCGGGCAAGCCGTGCTGGACGCCATCGCCGGCTTTCCGCTGCACCGGGGCATCCTGGCGCTCGGCCGGCGCTCCCCGCTGCCGTCCGCCGAAGACCTGCTGGCGGGCCTGGAAGAGCGGGCGCTGGTGGTGGTGCCGTGCGGCATCGGCAACCACGACAACCTCGGCGGCATCTTCCGCAACGGCGCCGCCTTCGGGGCGGACGCCGTCCTGCTGGATCCCACCTGCTGCGACCCGCTGTACCGCAAGGCGATCCGCGTCTCGGTGGGTGCCACGCTCACCGTGCCCTACGCCCGCCTGGACGGCGGGACGGATGTGGTGGACCTGCTGGCCCGCCACGGCTTCGCGGCACTGGCGCTCAGCCCGTCCGGCGCCACGACGCTGGCAGACCTGAAGAGGCCCGCCCGCGCCGCCGTGCTGCTGGGTTCGGAAGGGCCGGGGCTGCCGGCCGGCGTGCTGGCGCGCACCTGCACGGTGCGCATTCCCATGGCCGGCGGCTTCGACTCGCTGAACGTCGCCACGACCTGCGGCATCGTCCTGCATCATCTCGCCTGCGTGGCGCCTGATGTTTAACCCCAGGGGAAGGCCGAACGCCCCGGCAGCGCCGCCCCCGTCGGCAGCGCGTCGGCGAGGCGCAGGCCCTCGTTCCACTTCGCCATGCGCTCGGAACGCGCGAAGGAGCCGACCTTGAGCTGCTTCACACCCCACCCCACCGCCAGATGCACGATGGTGACGTCCTCCGTCTCGCCGGAGCGGGCGGAGACGATGCTGCCCCACCCCGCCGCGCGGGCCGCGTCCACGGCGGCCCTGGTTTCGGTCAGCGTGCCGATCTGATTGGGCTTGATCAGCGCCGTGTTGCATGCCCCCCTGACCGCAGCGGCGCGGATGCGGTCGGCGCTGGTGACGATGAAGTCGTCGCCGATGACCTGCACCCCCGGCCCGGCCGCGGCGGTGAAGGCGGCGAGGCCGTCCGCGTCGTCCTCGGCCAGCGGATCCTCGATGGCGACGATGGGGTAACGCTTCAGCCAGCCAAGCAGCATCTCGGCCATGCCGGCGCTGTCCAGCTCCCGCCCGTCGCGGGCGAGGCGGTAGCGGCCATCCTTGCCGAAGTCGCTGGCGGCGATGTCCAGCGACACCGCCACCTCCTCGCCCGGCCGGAAGCCGGCCTTCTCGATGGCCTTCACCAGCGTGTCCAGCCCCTCCTCGTTGGAGGAGAAAGCCGGCCAGAAGCCGCCCTCGTCGGCGACGCCCTGCAACAGGCCGCGCTCGTCCATCAGCCGGCCCGCCGCGCGGTAGACCTCGGCCGTCCAGTCGAGGGCCGCGGGGTAGTCCGGCGCGCCGACGGCGATGACCATGAAGTCCTGCACGTCCACGCGCCGCCCGGCGTGTGCCCCGCCGCCGAAGATCTGGATTTCCGGCAGGGGGAGCGTGCCCGGCGCGTCGTCGCCCGCCAGATACCGCCACAGCGGCATGCCGCGCCCGGCCGCCGCCGCGTGCGCCACGGCCATGGAGGTGGCGATGATGGCGTTGCCGCCCAACTTGCCCTTGTTCGGCGTGCCGTCCAGCGCGATCAGCCGGTTGTCCACCGCCTCCTGGTCGCCGGCATCCAGGCCGGTCAGCACGGCGGCGATCCTGCCGGACACGGCGGACACCGCCCGGGCCACGTCGTAGCCGCCGAAGGCGTCGCCGCCGTCACGCTTGTCCAGCGCCTCGCCGCTGCCCGTGGAGGCGCCGGCCGGGGCGATGGCGCGGCCCATGGCGCCGTTCGCCAGCACGACCTCGGCCTCTACCGTCGGCCGGCCGCGCGAGTCCCACACGCGGCGTCCGCGGAGTTCGGTGATGGCGAATTCGGCACTCATGAACGCAGTTCCTTCTCCCAGGCGTCGGCGACGTCGTCCAGGCGGTCGGCCGGGTCGAGCAGGAAACGCGTCGCCACCCGGCGAACGCGGTCCTTGTCCGCCTCGTCGGCGAGGTACTCGACCGGCGACTTGCCGTCCACCCGGCCGAGGAACAGGCCCGGCAACAGCCGCGCCACGCGCGCCTCCACCTCGGCCGCCGGCTCCCACGTCACGCCGTCGCGGTAGGTGGACGCCAGCGTGCGGAAACAGGCCAGGAAGCGGTCGCGCGCGGACGGGGTCCACAGGCACTTCAGCAGCATGTGGTTCAGTCCGAACGCCAGGTCGAAGGCCGGGTCGCCGTACCACGCGCATTCGGCGTCCAGCAGCACCGGCCCGTCGGGACCCAGTAGGATGTTCTTCGGGCTGACGTCGCCGTGCACCAGCGCGCGGTGGGTGGAGGCGGTGATGCGCACCAGATCGTAGAGGCGTTCCGCCAGAACCGGGTGCCGGCGGGCGGTGGCCTCCAGGTAGGGTTCCAGGCGGATGGCGTGGAAGATGGCGTCCGTGGGGAAGCGCGCCGCCACTTCCGCCTTGCCGGCCGTGCCGGAATGGATGCGCACCAGCGCGGAGCCCACGCGTTCGGCGTCGGCCGGGTCGGCGCGCCCCTGGTGCAACTCCTCCTTCCACAGGCGGTAGAGCGAGGGATCCAGCCATTCCATGGCGAACAGGCCGGCCTCGGCGTCCTCGCCCAGGATGCGCGGCACGGCGGCGGGCACGATCTCCCCGGCGGTGCGGAAGTACGCGACCTCGTACCGGTTGCGCTCCACCGGGGCGCGCCAGTCGGCCTGCACCTTCAGCCTGGCCAGCGCGCGCTTCACGCAGAACACGGCTTCGCCCGTCTCGACCCGCCAGATGTCGGAGGACACGCCGCCCATCAGCGGCGTGAACGACGCCGCCGCGTCCGCCGGCAGCAGCCCCAGGCGCGCCAGTGCCTGCGGGATGACCGGGTCCGGCATCTCGGTCATTGGGTCCCCTCCCATTGTTCTTCAGGCGGGGAGCGTAGAGCAGTCGGCGGGCAAAAAGAAGGGCCGGGTGCCAGAAGGCTCCCGGCCCGAGTTCCGCACTCAAGCGGGGGACGCCGGTGCGGCGGACGCCCTTAAAGCGCTTCCGTCAGTTCCGGGACCGCCTTGAAGAGGTCGGCGACGAGCCCGTAATCGGCCACCTGGAAGATGGGCGCTTCCTCGTCCTTGTTGATGGCGACGATGACCTTGCTGTCCTTCATGCCGGCGAGGTGCTGGATGGCGCCGCTGATG
>DASPIO010000388.1:0-7839 GCA_035629155.1 Azospirillum sp.
CAGGACTACCGCGACTGGGACCACGACCTGTTCCAGCGCATGATCAACTGGGAATACGCCGGCTTCTTCCACATCGGCATGATCCAGCGCAACGAGCGCAACGCGATCATCCAGCACGGCACCATGACGATCATCCGCAAGTCGGCGCTGATCGAGGTGGGCCGCTGGGGCGAGTGGTGCATCACCGAGGACGCCGACCTGGGCCTGCGCCTGTTCGAGGCCGGGCTGGAGGCCGTCTACATGCCGGAGAGCTACGGCAAGGGCCTCGTCCCCGACAGCTTCTCGGCCTACAAGACGCAGCGCTTCCGCTGGGCCTACGGTGCCGTGCAGATCCTCAAGCACCATTGGCGCGAGTTGCTGCCGGGTGCGAAGAAGCTGACGACCGGGCAGAAGTACCACTTCATCACCGGCTGGCTGCCATGGTTCGCCGACGCCGCGCACATGATGTTCGGCATCGCCGGCATCATCTGGTCGCTGGGGCTGCTGCTGTTCCCGAAGTACTTCGAATTCCCGCCCAACGCCTTCATGATCCCGACGCTGAGCGCCTTCGCCTTCAAGGTGGCGGCCAGCCTGTGGCTGTACGAGGCGCGCGTGAAGTGCGGATTCTGGGACAAGGTGGGTGCGGCGATCGCCGGCATGGCGCTGACGCACACGGTGGGCCGCGCCATGTGGCAGGGCATGTTCACCTCCGGCCGGCCGTTCGTCCGCACGCCGAAGTGCGAGCACCAGCCCGCCTTCATGCAGGCCCTGCTGATGGCGCGGGAGGAGATCGCGCTGCTGGTCTGCCTGTGGGGCGCGGCCGCCGCGATCGTCTTCGTCTTCGGCCACGAGAACCGCGACGCCTTCATGTGGGCCGGCCTGCTGGTGGTGCAGTCCCTGCCTTATCTGGCGGCCTTGATCACCTCGCTGATCAACGCCTTCCCCGACTTTCACGTCGGCCGCCGTCGGCCGCAGCCGGTGGCGACCATGGGTGCCGCGGACTGACCCGCCCGGACAGCACCGCGAAACGAACCGGGCTCCTCACAGGGCCCGGTTTTCTTTTGCCCGGGTAGCGGCGCTTGCGCTATCCCCCTAGAGTGCCGGAATCGGTGCCGGGATCGCTGATGGGAGCCTTGGAATGAACAGACCGTTGCGCCGGGGGGAGCCGAAGGGAGCGGCGCTGGCCAATCCCGCCCGCCTCAACGAGGACGGGCTGAAGCTGCTGGCGCGCGGCCACGCGGCGCAGGCGGCCGAACTGTTCGCCAAGGCGGTGCGCCTGTCGCCCGAACAGCCGGAGTACCGCGTCAACCTCGGCCGCGCCTACGCCGCACTCGGCGACACCGCCAAGGCCAGGGCGGCGCTGAGCCGTGTGGTGGCCCTATTCCCGGCGATGGCGGACCTCTACGGTTCGCTCGGCAACGTGCTGGAGGCGGAAGGCGCCAACGTTCCGGCGCTGGCCTGCTACCGCCGCGCTCTGCGCCTCGACCCCGGCCATTACACGGCGCGCAACCTCGACGCGGTGGTGGCGAAGCTGGCGCAGGCGGTGCACGGCTGGCACCTGCCGATGCTGGCCGACACGCTGCGCAACGACGCCTTTCAGGCGGCCATCGAGGCCGCCGTGAGGCCGGACGACGTGGTGCTGGACATCGGCACGGGCTCCGGCCTGCTCGCCATGATGGCGGCGCGCGCCGGGGCCGGGCGTGTCTACGGCTGCGAGATGCTGACCGATCTGGCGGAACTGGCGAAGATCGTCGTGGCGAAGAACGGCTTCGCCGACCGCGTGACGGTCATCCCCAAGCCCTCCACCGGGCTGGAGGTCGGCCGCGACCTGCCGGCGCGGGCCACGCTGCTGGTGACGGAGACCTTCGACTCCCTGGTGATCGGCGAGGGTATCCTGGGCACGCTGCGGCACGCGCACGAGCACCTGCTGGCCCCCGGCGCGCGAGTCGTTCCGGCCGGGGCGACGCTGAAGGGGCAGTTGGTGAACCTGCCGCGGCTGAAGGCACTGCACCCGCTGAAGACGGTGAACGGCTTCGACCTCAGCGCCTTCTCCATCGGCTCGCCGGTGGAGCGGTTCTACCCGGTCTTCCCCGACCACGAGGAATACACCGCCCTCACCGCCCCCTTCGATCTGCTGGCTTTCGATTTCACCGTGAAGCCGGCCCTGCGCCAGTCCTGGTCGGCGGAGACGGACGTGGAGGCCGACGGCACGGTGCAGGCGCTGCTGCTGTCCTTCGACCTTCACCTCGACGCCGACACGGTGATCTCGACCACCAGATTCGGCGCCATCAAGCACTGGAACCCGGTCGTCTTCGTGTTCGATGACGAACGCACCGTGCGCCGCGGCGACCGTATCACGATCAACGGCCGCCTCGACGACAAGGCCATGAGCTTCAGCCTGTAGGGAGCTTCAGCCTTTAGGCGGCCTCGGTCAGGGTGAGCTTCGCGCGCACGATGGGCAGCGACTGCACCGTGAAGGGCGAGCGCACACCGCCGCTGAACGTCTCGGCGCATTCCAGCGCCTTGCGAACGCGCTGCTCGGCCGGCAGCCCCTCGGTCGAGGCGAGCGAGCCCAGCGCGTAATCGGCACCGCAGCCGATCGCGTGATAACCGCGGATCGCCTCGCCCACCTGATAGTCCGACTGCACGGAGAACAGCCGGCCCTCGTAGGCGACGAGAAAGCAGCCGCCGCTCTCCACGTCGTTGGACCTCTGCGCCCAGCCGCCGTCCTTCAGGCACGCGCGCACGGCGTCCACGAAATCCACCACCATGTAGCGGAAGACGTCGGCGTCCTCGTCACGCGGCGGCGGCTTGAGCTTGTAGTGCAGGAGCTGGCCCATGCGGAACGAATTGGTGAAGCCGATCAGCATGTCTTCGTTGCGAAACACCTTGGTGTCGGCACGCACGGTGATGTCCAGGCCGGACACGCCCGCGCTGTCGCCGCCCATCCACACACGGTCGTTGTCCACCAAGCCCACGATGCAGGTCATAGTCACCCTCGTTCCCAAAAGCGATGCCGCGATGTTTGGCGATTATGGTTAACGATTGGTTTCCCCGCTGTGAGTTCGCCGACATTCCCGGCGACGAACGCCGCCGTCCATTGCAATTGAGGGAAATGCCGGAGCCGCGGCCTTTTGCCTCGTCTTCGCTTGCTCCACCAGAGGACGATTCGGTTCCTTGACATTCGCAGCTTTGTTGGCATACTGAACAAGATGCCGCATCTGTCGGCCGCGTATGAAAGGACGTCCGTGCCATGGCCGACGCCCAGATCGGACGCCCCGATTACCCCATCCGCCCGACCGGCGTGGTCGAGCGCACGGGTTCGGCCACCGACCGGCAGCAGCGCCGCCAGCAGCAGCACCGCGAGCCCGAGCGCCGCGACCAGGAGCCGCCCAATCCGAAGCGGCGCCGCATCTACGACATGCTGTTCGAGGAGATCGACCAGATCGACGCGCTGGACGAGCGGCAGCGCACGCGCATCAAGGACAACATCCGCTCGCACCTGACCGGGGCCCCCCGGCACGACGCGCCACACGGTCGCCGCCCCTACGCCACGGGTTACGCGCAGCCCCCGCCGGCCCAGCCGGAGCCTCCGCCCCCCGCCGAGCCCATCGTAGCCACCCCGGACGCGGTGGAGCCGATCGATCCCGACCACCTCGTGGAGGTCGCGGCCCCTGTGCACCCGCACCTGCCGCCCGAGGAGGCGCAGGAGAACGCCCGCCTCGCCCGCCAGCTTCGCGAGTGCCTCGCCCTGCACACGGAGCGCGCCCGCAAGGTGGCCGTCTACCTGCAACTCCTGCTGCGGCTGGACCAGTCACTGCGGCCACACCTCGTGGTCGACATCTGATCCCGTCCCATCGAACGGGCTAGCCCCACTCCCGATGCGCGTCGGCGTTCCGCTTACGCCTACGGCACAATGAACGTTGATGATCCTACGCGATCATCGCGGCGGTGCCCGCCGCCGGTCCGTCACCGGGAGTGCCCTGTATGCCCGACACCCATCTTGCCACCGCGCCCGGCCCGAACGACGCCATCCGCCATTCCCTCGCCACCCGCTTCCAGAAGGCCCGCGGCCGCACGGCGGAGCTGGTGGCGCCGCTGGGCGTGGAGGACCTGATGGTGCAGTCGCTGCCCGAAGGGGCGCCGGTCAAGTGGCACCTCGCCCACACCACATGGTTCTTCGAGACGCACGTGCTGATGGGCGCCGATCCCGGCTACCGGCCCTTCGACCCGGCCTTCCAGCAGCTCTTCGCCGCTCTCGACGACCGCTTCGGCGCGCACCTGCCCGCCCCCACCCTGCGCCTGCTCTCCCGCCCGACGGCGTCGGAAGTCATGCGTTACCGCGACCACGTTAACGGCACCGTCCTGCACCTGCTGGACCGCATCGACGACGCCGGTCTGGCCGATCTGGCCGAGCGCGTCGAACTGGGCCTCGTGCACGAGCGCCGCCACCAGGAACGGCTGCTGTCGGAGATCAAGCACGCCTTCTGGTGCAACCCGCTGCGCCCGGCCTACGAGCCGCTGCCGCCCGCCGCCGCGCAGCCGGAAACGCCGCAGCAGTGGTTCGACATGCCCGGCGGCACGGCCGAGATCGGCCGCGACGAGACCGCCCCCGGCCGCGACCACGAGGGGCCGCGCCATCAGGTGCTGTTGCGCCCCTACCGCCTCGCCGGACGGCCAGTGACGTGCGGCGAGTACCTCGCCTTCATCGAGGACGGCGGCTACGCCAAGCCCAGGTACTGGTTGGGCGACGGGTGGGAGGCGGCACGCGCGGTCGACTGGCAGGCTCCGCTCTACTGGGAGCGGCGGGAGGGGGGCTGGCAGATCTTCACACTGTACGGCGTGCGCCCGCTCGATCCGGCCGAACCGGTCTGCCACGTGAGCTGGTACGAGGCCGACGCCTTCGCCCGCTGGGCCGGCAAGCGCCTGCCGGAAGAAGCGGAATGGGAAGCCATGGCGTGCACCAAGGAGTGCCTGGGCAACCTGCTGGGCAACGGCCACCGCCACCCGCGCCCGCACGTCTGCCGCGGGACCGATGGCCCCTGGCAGATGTTCGGCGACGTGTGGGAGTGGACGCGCAGCCCCTTCATGCCCTACCCCGGCTACCGCCACCCCGACGATGTGGACGAGGCACTGTCCGGCCGCTTCATGGCCAACCGCATAGTGGTGCGCGGCGGAAGCTGCGTGACGCCGTTCGACTACGCCACCCCGACCACCCGCCACTTCCTGCGCCCGCAGGCGCGCACCGCCTTCACCGGGATCCGCTTAGCCGAGGACGTGTAAGCCGCACCCGCGAAGAAATTTAGAACTCCTAAAAAAAAGGGGCTGGCATGCGGCGGAACGTCGCTCCAATATCCATAATCAAATTATGGATATTGGAGCTTCCGCGATGGAGTACGAGCTTCCCCAGGTGTTCAAGCACCACGTCTTCGGTTGCGCCCAGCAGCGCCCGCCCGGCCACCCGCGCGGCAGTTGCGCGGCGCGCGGCGCCCACCCGCTGCTCCAGCGTCTCGACCAGATCGTGCAGGCGCGCGGGCTGGCCGATGTCGGCATGGCGTGGACCGGCTGCCTGGGCTTCTGCCAGGCCGGCCCGCTGCTGGTGGTCTACCCGGAAGGCATCTGGTACCGCCCGGAGACGGAGGAGGACGTGGAGGAAATCGTCCAGTCCCACTTCGTGGACGGCAAGCCGGTGGAACGGCTGATCATGGTTCTGCAGCGATAGTGGTCGGGATGTAGGTTGGGTTGAGCGCCAGCGAAAACCAACGGCTTCCGCGTGGCGAACATGTTGGGTTATCGCCTGCGGCTCAACCCAACCTACGGGATTCACCCTCGCCGGAACAGGAACTCGCGGCCGACCTTCACGCGCTTCTCGCCGTCGTATTCGATGACGTCGGCGGTGGCGTAGGTCTCGGTCCAGCGCTCCGGCAGGTAGCTGCCGGTGCCGACCACGTCGATGGGGGCGTTCGCCTCCGCCATCAGGCGGCACTTGGCCGGGCCGAAGCCCGACGACGCCACGATCTTCACCGCCGGGAAGCCCGCCTCGTCCAGCTTCTCGCGCATCCAGTGAATGGCGGCGGCGGAGACGCCGGTGCCGATCAGATAGCGCAACTGCGTCTCGTCGCGATAGCCGCGGATGGCGTGCGGCGCGTGGCGCTCCAGCACGGCGTAGGAGCCGGGCGGGTCCAGCCCCTCCACGAACCGGCCGCCCGGCGTGTCGAGCCGCACGCCCAGCTTGCCGCTGGCCGCCAGCTTCGGAAACCGGCGGCACACCTCCAGCGCGTCGGTCACCTCGCGGCCGAAATAATCGACCAGCACGGTCAGCGCCTCGTCCGGGAAGGTCTCGTGGAACATCTCGGCGGCGCGCACGGTGGAGCCGGCGTAGCCGATCAGCGCGTGCGGCATGGTGCCTTTGCCTTTCGGCTGGCCGAAGAAATGCGCCGTGGCGTCGGTGGCGTTGCCCACAAATCCCTTGGCGCCGACCTTACGCTTGGCCCGGTCGGAGCCGACGGCGGCGGCATAGGCCATCATCTCGGCCATATCGCGGCCAGCGCAGTGGCGGGCGTCCATGGCGAGGAAGGCGACCTTCGGCAGGTCGGCGCACATGGTGAAGGCGTTGTAGGCGGCCACGCAGGCCGGCCCCAGCTTCTGGAGCAGGATCGTCTCCAGATCGCACAGATGATAGAAGGAGCCGGTGATGTACATCATCGGCTCGCCCGCCCCCACCCACTTGCCTTCGGGGAAGTTGAGTTCGATCTCCACGTCGAAGCCGCGCTCGGCGGCCACGGCGTTCAGCCAGTCGATCATCAGGCGCGGCGCGCACACGACCGGGCGGCGCATGAAGATGGCGTAGGTGACGCGCTTGTCGCCGAACTTCCCCACCGCCTCCTTGGTGCGCTTGAAATAGGTGTCGGTCCAGTCGCCGATCGCCTTGACCGAAGGGTGGGTGCCCGCCGGCTTGCTGCTGTCGTCCATGGAGGTGTTCCTCGCTTTCACCCGCATCCCTGTCGTTCTGTTCAGCATTATACGGCCCTCGGTGTCGGCGGAAGGGGGTTCAGGCGCAAACCAGACCGGAAAAGCACTTTCCCTTTTCGCTCAATAACGGCGCCGGACGCGAAAAAGCCCCTCCCCCGCGCGCCGGGGAAGGGGCTTTCCATCGCAACCCTGTGGGGTCGGCGTTACTCCGCGGCCGCCGCGGCGGCCTTGCGCTCGGCGTCCTTGGCCAGCCGGGCGCGCTTCAGCTCCTCGGCCAGCAGGAAGGCCAGCTCCAGCGACTGGCTGGCGTTGAGGCGCGGGTCGCAGGCGGTGTGATAGCGGTCGGCCAGCGCGTGGTCGGTGATCGCCTGGGCGCCGCCCGTGCACTCCGTCACGTCCTGGCCGGTCAGCTCGAAATGCACGCCGCCGGCGTGCGTGCCCTCCGCCTGGTGCACGGCGAAGAAGGCCTTGGCCTCGGCCAGCACCTTGTCGAACGGGCGGGTCTTGTAGCCGCTGGCCGACTTGATGGTGTTGCCGTGCATGGGGTCGCACGACCACAGCACGACGCGCCCCTCGCGCGTCACCCGCTGCAGCAGCGGCGGGAACTTCTCGGCCACCTTGTCGGCGCCCATGCGCACGATCAGCGTCAGGCGCCCCGGCTCGTTGGCCGGGTTGAGGATGTCGATCAGGCGGATCAGCTCGTCCGGATCGGTGGACGGGCCGCACTTCAGGCCCAGCGGGTTCTTGACGCCGCGCAGGAACTCCACGTGCGCGCCGTCCGGCTGGCGGGTGCGGTCGCCGATCCACAGCATGTGGGCCGACACGTCGTACCAGTCGCCGGTGGTGCTGTCGACGCGGGTCAGCGCCTGCTCCCACGGCAGCAGCAGC
>DASPIO010000389.1:0-5822 GCA_035629155.1 Azospirillum sp.
TCCGCGCTGATGCGCGACGAGGCGCTGGCCGGCCGCATCCTGGAGGCCACCGTCAAGGCGGTGAAGATCCCGGTGACGCTGAAGATGCGCATGGGCTGGGACCACAACAGCCTGAACGCGCCGCGCCTCGCCCGCATCGCCGAGGAGTGCGGGATCCGGATGGTCACCGTGCACGGCCGCACACGCAATCAGATGTACAACGGCACCGCCGACTGGGCGTTCGTTCGCACCGTGAAGGAGGCCGTGTCGATCCCCGTGATCGTCAACGGCGACATCCAGACCTTCGATGATGTCGAACGCGCACGGGCGGAATCCGGCGCCGACGGCGTGATGATCGGGCGCGGCACCTATGGGCGGCCGTGGTTCCCGGCGCAGGTCATGCACTATCTGCGCACTGGCGAGCGCCTGCCCGACCCGCCGCTGGAGGAGCAACTCGCCATCGTGCTGGAGCATTACGAGGCGATGCTGGAGCACTACGGCCGCGAACCCGGCCTGCGCGTGGCGCGCAAGCATGTGTCCTGGTACTCCAAGGGGCTGCACGGCTCGGCCGAGTTCCGCTCGGAAATCAACCGCATGGACGACGTGGAATCGGTGCGCCGCCATATCCGCGCCTTCTACGAACCGGCGATCGAAAGGATGGCGACCTGATGTCGCGTACGGTCACGTCGTTGAACCGCCGCCCGCCGCGCACGCCCTTTCGGCTTGGCGCCATCGACGCCGCGACGGTGCTGAACGCGCTGCCGGACCCGGTGCTGGTGGTCGACGAAACCGGCGTTGTCCGCTACGTGAACCTGGAAGCGCAGGAGTTCTTCGACAGCAGCGCCAGCATGATGGAGGGGGCGCCCCTGGTCGAGCTGTTGCCGCCGAACAGCACGGTGATGGGCCTCATCGATCAGGTCCAGCGCGACCACAGCACCGCGTCGCAGGAAGGCGTCACCATCGACACGCCTCGCATCGGCCCGCACCACGTGACGGTGCAGGTGTCGTCCATGGGCGACGATTCCGGGCAGGTGATCCTGACGATCTACGAGCGCTCGCTGGCCCGCAAGATCGACAATTCGCTCACCCACCGCAACGCGGCGCGCTCGGTCACCGCCATGGCGGCCATGCTGGCGCACGAGGTGAAGAACCCGCTTTCGGGCATCCGCGGCGCCGCCCAGCTCCTGGAGGAGAACGCCAACGAGCAGGACCGCGTGCTGACCCGGCTGATCTGCGACGAGGCCGACCGCATCGTGGCGCTGGTCAACCGCATGGAGGTGTTTTCCGACAAGCGCCCGCTGGAGCGCGGCCCGGTGAACATCCACAAGGTGCTGGAGCACGTGCGCACCATCGCGCAGTCGGGCTTCGGCCGCACCGTGCGATTCCTCGAGCGTTACGACCCGTCGCTGCCGCCGGTCTACGGCAATCGCGACCAGCTGATCCAGGTCTTCCTCAACCTGATTAAAAATGCGGCAGAGGCTGCCCCGGAAAGCGGCGGCGAGATCATCCTGTCCACCGCCTACCAGCACGGGGTGCGCATGGCGCTGCCAGGCGGCGACACGCGGCTGCACCTGCCCCTGGTCATATCCGTTCAGGACAATGGGGACGGCATCCCCGAGGATCTGCGCAACAACCTGTTCGACGCGTTCGTCACGACCAAGGCCAACGGAACTGGCCTAGGGCTTGCATTGGTCGCGAAGATCATCGGCGATCACGGCGGCGTCATCGAATTCGACAGCCAGCCGCGCCGTACCGTCTTCAAGGTGTCGCTGCCCATGTACGACGAATCCCAGACAGCCGTTGAGGTGAGCCCGGTTCGCGCCAAGCGAGGGGCGCGCTGATGAGCGGTGCAACGATCCTCGTCGCCGATGACGACCGGGGCATCCGCACGGTTCTTACGCAGGCGCTGGCCCGACTTGGTCACGATGTGCGCACCACCGGCAACGCCTCCACGCTGTGGCGATGGGTCGCCGACGGCCAGGGCGACCTCGTCATCACCGATGTGGTGATGCCCGACGAGAACGGCCTCGACCTCGTCCCCCGCATCAAGAAGCTCCGCCCGGACCTGCGCATCATCGTGATGAGCGCGCAGAACACGCTGATCACAGCCGTGAAGGCGGCGGAGCGGGGCGCGTTCGAGTACCTGCCCAAGCCCTTCGACCTGAAGGAGCTGTGCAACGTCGTCGAACGCGCGCTCAACGCCCGCCAGCAGCAGGCCCCCGAACTGCAGCCGGAGGCGGAGGCGGAGGAGCAACTCCCCCTGATCGGTCGCTCGCCGGCGATGCAGGAGATCTACCGCGTGCTTGCCCGCCTGATGGGCACCGACCTGACGGTGATGATCACCGGCGAGTCGGGCACCGGCAAGGAGCTGGTGGCGCGCGCGCTGCACGATTACGGCAAGCGCCGCAACGGCCCCTTCGTCGCCATCAACATGGCGGCCATCCCGCGCGAGCTGATCGAATCCGAGCTGTTCGGCCATGAGAAGGGCGCCTTCACCGGCGCCACCAACCGCTCGCAGGGGCGGTTCGAACAGGCGCAGGGCGGCACGCTGTTCCTCGACGAGATCGGCGACATGCCGCTGGAGGCGCAGACCCGCCTTCTGCGCGTGCTGCAGGAGGGCGAGTACACCACCGTCGGCGGGCGTACACCCATCAAGACGGACGTACGCATCATCGCCGCCACGCACCGCGACCTGCGTACGCTCATCCGTCAGGGGTTGTTCCGCGAAGACCTCTTCTACCGCCTCAACGTCGTCCCCATCCGCCTTCCGCCGCTGCGCGAGCGGACGGAGGACGTGGCTCTGCTGGTGCGCCACTTCCTCAACCAGGGCGTCGCCCAGGGCCTGCCGGCCAAGAGCATCGATCAGGCGGCCATGGACCGCCTGCGCCGGTACCGCTGGCCGGGCAACGTGCGCGAGCTGGAAAACCTTGTCCGCCGCCTTGCCGCCCTGTACTCGCAGGAGGTCATCGGCGTCGATGTGATCGAGGCGGAACTGGCCGACGCCCAGCCGGCCCAGCAACCCGTCGAGGAGACGCAGAGCGAGGGCCTCAGCTCGGCGGTCGAGCGGCACCTGAAGGACTATTTCGCCGCACACAAGGACGGCATCCCCTCCAAGGGCTTGTACGACCGCGTCCTGCGCGAGATCGAGCGGCCGCTGATTTCGCTCAGCCTCTCGGCGACGCGGGGCAACCAGATCAAGGCGGCGGAGATGCTCGGCCTCAACCGCAACACGCTGCGCAAGAAGATCCGCGAACTCGACATCCAGGTGGTGCGCGGCCTCAAGTAGGCCGCGCACGTGCCCATCCTGCGGCCGCCCATCCCACAGAGACACGCAGTGTCATTCTTGTGACACCGCCTTGGTGGCCAAAGGCGGCCGTGAGCCATGCCCCAGGCCATCCGAAAGGCTAGGGTGGTTCGGTCTTGGCTTCACGGACACAGCTGTGTATCTTTCCGGCAACAGAATTGAAGCCGGATCCCATGTCGCTTCCGCCGCCCGAAACCAGCGCTTCGCCGTGGACCCAGCTCCTGCGCTGGGCAGCGCGGGTGGGCCTTGCCAAGCGCATGGCGGTGGCGCTCAGCGTCGCCGCCATCGCCGCCGGATTCGCGACGTACGGCGCGCTGACCGAGACGTCGCCGTTCGGCCAGAGCAATCCCGGCACGGTCACGCTCCTCCTCACCCTTGACCTCGTGCTGATGCTTCTGCTGGGCGCGCTGGTCGCGCGGCGCATCGTGCAGATCTGGATCGGGCATCGGCGCGGCATGGCGGGTGCGCGGCTGCACGTGCGGCTGGTGGCGGTGTTCAGCGTGTTGGCGGTCCTGCCCGCCATCATCGTCGCCACCTTTTCGGCCGTCTTCTTCTATGTCGGCGTTCAGTCGTGGTTCAGCGATCGGGTGCGCACGGCGATCAAGGAGTCCGTGGCGGTCGCCAGCAGCTACCTGCACGAGCACCAGCAGAACATCCGCGCCGACGCGCTGGCCATGGCCAACGACCTGAACCAGGAGGCGCCGCGGCTGGCCGGCGCGCCCGAGCGGTTCGAGCAGGTGGTGGTCACCCAGGCGATGCTGCGCGCCTTGTCCGAGGCGGTGGTGTTCAGCGGCACGACGGGCCGCATCCTGGCCCGTTCAGGCTTCAGCTTCACACTCGAGTTCGACCCGATTCCCGACACCGTGCTGGATCAGGCGCGCAACGGCGAAGTCGTGCTTATGGTCAACGAGAATGACGACCGCGTACGCGCCCTCGTCCGCCTCGACCGCTTCGTCGATGCCTACCTCTATGTCGGCCGCCTCGTGGAGCCGCGCGTGCTTGCGCATGTCACCAACGTGCAGGGGGCGGCCCGCGAGTACGCCGAGCTGGAGGTCGAGCGCAGCAGCCTGCAGATCACCTTCACGCTGATCTTCGTGGTGGTGTCGCTGCTGCTTCTGCTGGCGGCGGTGTGGGCCGGCCTGAACTTCGCCACGCGGCTGGCGCGGCCGATCTCCGCGCTGATCGGTGCCGCCGAGCGGGTGCGGGCGGGCGACCTGACCGTGCGCGTGTCGGAACCGCCGAGCGAGGACGAGCTGGGCCTGCTGTCGCGCGCCTTCAACCGCATGACCACCGAGATCGAAAGCCAGCGGCGCGAGTTGCTGGAAGCCAACAGCCAGCTCGACCAGCGCCGCCGCTTCACCGAGACGGTGCTGGCCGGCGTGTCGGCGGGCGTGATCGGCCTGGACGGCGACGGTGTCGTGAACCTGCCCAATCTGTCGGCAGCGCGGCTGCTCGGCGTGGAGGACGCGGAGTCGCTGGTCGGCCGGTCGCTGATCGAGCTGCTGCCAGAGGCCAGCGAACTGCTGGAGAGCGCGCCGCGCAAGGCGGGCCGCGCGGTGCAGGACCAGATCCACGTGCGCCGTACCGGTCACGCTCCACTGACCCTGCTGGTGCGCGTGGTGGCGGAGGGAACGGCGGGGCACGTCCGCGGCTACGTCGTCACCTTCGACGACATCACCGAACTGGTGTCGGCGCAGCGCAAGGCCGCCTGGGCCGACGTGGCGCGCCGCATCGCCCACGAGATCAAGAACCCGCTCACCCCTATCCAGCTCTCGGCCGAGCGGCTGCGGCGCAAGTACCTCAAGCAGATCTCCTCCGACGATACGGAGGTGTTCACGCTGTGCACCGACACCATCGTCCGGCAAGTGGACGACATCCGCCGCATGGTGGACGAGTTCTCGGCCTTCGCGCGCATGCCGCAGCCGGTGATGAAGCCGGTGAACATCAACGACCTCGTGCGGCAGGCGGTGTTCCTGCAAACCAGCGCACACGCCGGCAACGTCAAGTTCGACGTCGAGCTGCCGGATGGCCCCCTGACCGTGCCCGTGGACGGCCGGCAGATCAGCCAAGCGCTGACCAACCTTCTGCAGAACGCGGTAGACGCCATCGAGGGGCGCCCGCCGCCCACCGACGGGTCGTCCCTGCCGTCCGGCCACGTGTCGGCGCGCGTGGCGGCGGACGCCGAGCGCGTGGCGCTCGTCATCGAGGACAACGGCAAGGGCCTGCCGCAGGACGAGCGGCACCGGCTCACCGAGCCTTATGTGACGACGCGGGCCAAGGGCACCGGCCTGGGTTTGGCGATCGTCAAGAAGATCATGGAAGACCATGGCGGCGAACTGCTCCTCGAAGACCGCGAGGGCGGCGGGGCGCGCGTCAGCCTGGTGTTCCCACGCAGCATGATGGCCGCGCCCGAGGCGGCGGCCGGCGACAACCACCCGGCGGAGACCGGCGAGGAGAAGAGGCAAGCAGCCCATGGCGCATGACATTCTGATCGTCGACGACGAAGCGGACATCCGGATGCTGCTGGCCGGCATCCTGA
>DASPIO010000390.1:0-4020 GCA_035629155.1 Azospirillum sp.
AAAACGTGGTCTGGAATGCGAGTCCACAGTAGCTTGTCAGACGCTTCCGGCCCCCACCGCGCGGTGGTTTTCGCCCCTTCCCGTTCGCGCCAGGATCGTCGCCCCCATGCCTGAAGTGCTCATCAACGGTCCGGCCGGCCGCCTCGAAGGTCGCTACACCCACGGGAAGCTTGCGAACGCACCGGTCGCGCTGCTGCTGCACCCGCACCCGCAGCACGGCGGGACGATGAGCAACAAGATCGTCTTCACGCTGTACCAAGCCTTCACCAAGCGCGGCTACTCGGCCCTGCGCTTCAACTTCCGAGGCGTCGGGCGCAGCCAGGGCTCCTACGACAAGGGCGAGGGCGAGCTGGCGGACGCGGCGGCGGCGCTGGACTGGCTGCAGACCTACAACCCGAACGCCTCGCTGTGTTGGATCGCCGGCGTGTCCTTTGGATCGTGGATCGGCATGCAGTTGCTGATGCGCCGGCCGGAGATCGACGGCTTCATCACCGTGTCGCCGCCGGCCAACATGTTCGACTTCTCGTTCCTGGCGCCCTGCCCGTCATCCGGCCTGATCGTGCACGGCGACAAGGACGAGATGGTGCCGAACGCGGCGGTGCAGAAGCTGGTGAACAAGTTGTCGCACCAGAAGGACATCCGCATCGACCACCGCGTGGTGCCCGGTGCCAACCACTTCTTCCTCAACCGCACCGACGAGCTGGCCCGCGAGGTCGACGACTACCTCGACCGCGCGCTGGGCAACCCGCTGGCGGCGGTGGCGGAATAGGGGGCAGGACTTTTCCGGCAAACCGGGAAGGGCCAAATTCCCTGGTAATCAACTCTGGTCCCGGAGGCTCCATGCCGGACACCGTGTCGCTTGCCGATGCCAAGGCCCACATTGACGAATTGGTCGCCCGCGCCGCCGCCGGAGAGGAAATCCTTATTTCGGAAGATGGCCGGCCGCTCGCGCGGCTGATCCCGGCCGGCGCCGCTGGGTTGCGCCAGCCCGGCGCCTGGGCACACCTGCGCGACCGGATCACGGACGAAACGCTGCTGGAACCAGCCGAAGCGGAAGACCTCGATGCTGCGGAGGGAAAGCTGACTGATGCGTTCGGCATCAGCCGGCATCGACGCCAGTGACGCGGCTCCTTCTCGACACCCACGCCGTCCTATGGTGGTTGCTTGGCTCCGACAAGCTGTCGCAAGCGGCGCGCGAAGCGATATCGGTTCCAGCCTCGACCATCTATGTCAGCGCCGCATCCGGCTACGAGATCATCTACAAGCAGGGACTTGGGAAGCTGCCTGCCGACCTTCCCGAACTTGAGCCGGCCCTGCTATCGCAACGGTTCCTGGTACTGCCCGTTACCCTCAATCACATGACGGCCGCCGCCCGACTTCCCAAGCCTCATCGCGATCCCTGGGATCGCATCATCATGGCGCAGGCGCTCACCGAAGGGTTGACGGTGGTAACAATAGACCCGGTGTTTAGCGACTACGGGGGCCCGGTGCTCTGGTAGCGCCGCTCAGACCTTCACCACCACGCTCGCCTCCACCGCCACCGGAAAGTTGACGGAGTTGGCTACGAAGCACAGCCGGTGCGCCTCGTGGTGCAGCGCCTTCGCGTGGTCGGGATCGCCCTTGGCGATGGTCGCGACCGGGCGCAGGGTCACTTGCGCGAAATGCCCGCCGCCGTCCGCCGTCTCCACCATCGTGCCCTCCGCCGCGTCGGCATAGGCGGTCACCACGATGCCGTCGCGCGAGCACAGGTGCAGGTACCACAGCATGTGGCACGACGACAGCGAGGCGACCAGCAGATCCTCGGGGTTGTAGCGCGCCGGGTCGCCACGGAACGCCGGGTCGGAAGAGCCGAGGAGCATCGGCTTGCCAGGCGCCGTGATCTCGTGATCGCGGCTGTAGGCCTTGTAGCCCGAGGTGCCGGTGCCAAGATCGCCGGTCCACGTCACGGTGGCGGTGTAGGTGTGCTCCCGTCCCTGCGCCATGCGCTCCTCTCCCTTGGTTGATTATGCCGCGGCGTGGAAACGCCCTCCGGACAGCGGGGCGGGCACGCCGGTCGTCGTCGGCAGGCTGAGCGGCAGCCCCAGACGCGAGCGCACGGCCAGATAGGCGAAGGCCTGCGCCTCCAGCGCGTCGCCGTCCCAGCCGAGGTCTTCCACCGGGGCGACCGGAGCGCGCAGGCGGTCGGCCAGCATCTCCATGAGCGTGCGGTTGTGCCGCCCGCCGCCGCAGACCAGCCAGCGCGTGGGCGCCTCCGGCAGGTGCGGCAGCACGCGCTCCACCGCGAAGGCGGTGAAGGCGGTCAGCGTCGCGGCACCGTCGGCGGGCGCCAGATGGCGCACCGGCGCCGGGTCGAAGGCGTCGCGGTCCAGCGACTTGGGCAGCGGCCGGTCGAAGTACGGGTGGTCGAGAAGCTCGGTCAGCGCCACCGCGTCGATGCCGCCGGTGCGCGCGAGGTCACCGTGCGCGTCGTAGCGCCGGCCGGCGTGCGCCAGCACCCAGTCGTCCAGCAGCGCGTTGCCGGGACCAGTGTCGCCGGCCACCACGGCGCCGTCCCGGCCGATCCAGGTGACGTTGGCCACGCCGCCGACGTTCAGCACGGCGACCGGCCCCTCCAGGCATGAGGCCAGCGCGCGGTGGAACAGCGGCACCAGCGGCGCCCCCTGGCCGCCGGCCCGCACGTCGGCGCCGCGGAAGTCGTCGACCACGGCGATGCCCGTCTCGCGCGCCAGCAAGGCGCCGTCGCCGATCTGCCAGGTGCGGCGCTGCTCGGGCGCGTGAAGGATGGTGTGGCCGTGGAAGCCCAGGAGGTCCACCGCGTCGGCCGCGACTCCGGCATCGGCCAGCAGGCGGCGCACGGCGTCGGCGTGGCGGCGGGTCAGTTCCCCCTCCACTGCGGTCACCGGCCCGCCGCCGCCCAGGCAGGACCGCAGGCGGGCGCGGAAATCATCGTCGTAGGGGATGGTGAGGAAGGCCACCGGCTCGACCCGGTCATGCCCGTCGGTGCGCACCAGGGCGGCGTCGATGCCGTCCATGGACGTGCCGCTCATCAGACCGACCACGGTTTGCATGGCTGAGGGTTCCCCGGTTCGCGGCTCAGTGCACCGTCGAAACGCTGTCGTCCTCGGCCACCATGATGACCGGGATGGATTCGCCGCGGCGCAATGCGGCGATCTGCGCCTCCATCACGGCGATGCGGCGCTCCTGCACCTCGATGCGCTGCTCATACTCGACGAGCGTGTGCTCGACCTCGCCGATGCGCTCCTCCACGTCCAGCCAGCGGGCTTCGGCCTCGGCCACGTAGGAACGGAAGCGTTGCTGGAGGAGGAGCAGTTGCTGTTCGGCCGGAAGCTCGGCCGGAAGGTCGTCGATGAGGTCGGTCATGGTCGCCGCGGCAAAAAAGGTTCGAGTTCCAAGCATAGCGTGCACGCGCACGCGCGTCGACTCCCGCCCTGCGGATTGTCGCTGGGGCCGCAGCGTGCTATCAGACGCCGCCCAAACCCGCACCAGCAGACAAGAATCGGCCATGACCACGCTGAAATCGGACTTCCTGCGCACCCTGCAGGACCGCGGCTACATCCACCAGTGCACCGACATGGCGGCGCTCGACGCCAAGGCCGCCTCCGGGCAGCCGGTCGTCGCCTACATCGGCTTCGACTGCACGGCGGACAGCCTGCACGTGGGCAGCCTGATGCAGATCATGATCCTGCGCTGGCTGCAGAAGACCGGGCACAAGCCGATCGTCCTGATGGGCGGCGGCACCACGAAGATCGGCGACCCCAGCTTCCGGGACGAGAGCCGGCCGCTGCTGGACGACGCGCAGATCCAGCGCAACATGGACGGCATCAAGCAGGTCTTCGCCAAGTACCTGACCTTCGGCGACGGCCCGACCGACGCGGTGATGGTCAACAACGCCGACTGGCTGGACGCGCTGCACTACATCCCGTTCCTGCGCGACGTCGGCCGGCACTTCACCATCAACCGCATGCTGAGCTTCGAGTCGGTGAAGATCCGCCTCGACCG
>DASPIO010000391.1:0-2517 GCA_035629155.1 Azospirillum sp.
GGGCGCAACATTTTGTGCCAACCGGGCGTAAACCTACCAGATGGGGGCGACCGGCGATAGAGGGCACGGGCAACATTTCTGTGCATAAGTCTGTGGGTCTTATGAGTTCAACGCGCCGTACACCTCCTCGGCTATACCCGAGAGGCTGGCGCGATCGAGGTCGCCTGTTACAGCCCATGCTAAGCCATTGTCCCGCCAATAGAAAGCCTGGACGCTGCCGTCGCGGGAAAAGCGGAAGGCCGTGTCCGCCGGGTCACTGGAGGGCCGGATGTAGAGCGTGATGCGGCGACCGGTCGCATCCTGGTACATCAACTGGGCGGCCGGCCCGCCGCCGTCGGCGAGCAGGCGCCCGCCCACCAGATCATAGCCCCGCGCGCTCAGGCGCGGCGCCTTCAGCGGCTTGCCCAGCCGCTTGCCGAGCCAGGTGACGAGATGCTCCTCCTGGTCCGCCCCCACCTCCACGGGGTGGCGCACCTCGACCACGAACACGCGGTGCGCGGTCACCGCGTCGGCGACGAAGGCGCGGGTCGTGGTCGGCGTCGGCTCCGCCCAGCCGCGCGCCAGCCAGCCGGCCGCGCCACCGGCCACGAACAGCAGCAGCGAGGCGGCGACCGCCAGCGCGGCCCACGTCCGGCCCCCGCCCCACCCCGGCCTGCGCCGGCCGAACGGCGGTTTCAGCGCGTCCGGCAGCGGCCGGTCGATCAGCGGGCCGAAGGCCTTGGCCATCAGCGCGCGCTGGTCCCGGTAGGCGGCCAGGCGGCGGGCGGCGTCGGCATCGGCCTGCAGGTGCCGCTCCACGGCGACGCGGCGCTCGTCGGGCAGTTCGCCGTCGAGCCAGGCGTGCAGGTCGGCGTCGGTCACCGGCTCCTCCTTCCGGTCGGTCATTTGATTCTCCTCAACACCTGCTCCTCGCCGCCTTCCATCAGCACGCGCAGCCGTTCCCGCGCGCGGGCGAGCCGCGACATCACCGTGCCGATGGGCACCTCCAGCACCTCCGCCACCTCGCGGTACGACAGCCCCTCCAGCCCGGTCAGCAGCAGGATCTTGCGGTGCTCCTCCGACAGTTGCTCGAAGGCGCGCACGAAATCGCGCACGGCGCCGCGATCGGCCGGCGGGGCGGACAGGGCCATGTCGTCGGCGAAGTCGGCGACGTCCACCTCCGGCCCGCGGCGGCGGCGCCAGCGCAGGCCGCTGACGTGCAGGTTGTGCAGGATGGACAGAAGCCAGCCGCCCAGCCGGCTGGGGTCGCGCAGGCTGTGGCGGTTGGCCAGCGCCTTCTCCATGCAGTCCTGCACGAGGTCGTCGGCCTCCGTCATGTTGCCGACCAGCGCCGCGGCGTAGCGGCGCAGGCGGGGCACATGCGCGGCCAACGCGCGGTCGTCGATCTCCTGGGCCGGCATCGTCTCGTCCGGTTGCATTGACGTTCGCTCCCTAGGACGCCCGGACAATGCAATCTATTCCGGCGTGGCGCCGATCAAGATGCCAAGGTCACGCTGCCGAGAAGCCGGATTTTCCGTCGAAATCGCAGAGGTTCTCGGTCTGGATGAAGTCCAGCCCGGCGGCGGCGAAGCGCGCCAGCAGGCCGACGATGTCGGTGTGCGTCACCGTGCCGCACCGCGCCAGGAAGCGGCAGCGCCAGTGATCGGTGCAGAAGATGTCGGCGTGGCCGTCCGGCCAGACCTTCTGGCTGCGGTTGGAGATGCTGGCGAGTTCGAACGCCTCGCCCGCCAGCGGCAGCGCCAACGCCGCCAGATCGTCCGGCCCGCCGGCCGACCAGTGCAGGAAGACGTCCACCCCCACCAGATCCTTCACCGCCACCTGCCGCGGCGCGATGCGGATGCCCTCGTCGAGCGCCGGCCGGTCGCTGGCGTAGCCGACGACGGGCAGCGTCTGCGGCACCTGCCCCAGACGCTCCATCACCGCCTCGGCGAAGGCGCGGGTGCCGACGCGGTAGCGGCTGACGCCGCGCGAGAAGACGTCGGCGGTGTGCACGCCGTCCTCGATGGTCTTGAGCCACGCGTTGTGCAGCTTGGCCGCAGGCTCGCCCTGGCCGATGTGGACCAGCATCATGATGGCCGCCATCAGCAGGCCGGACGGGTTGGCGATGCCCTGCCCGGCGATCATCGGCGCGGAGCCGTGCAGCGCCTCGAACATGGCGCACTGCGAACCGATGTTGGCCGACCCGGCCAGCCCGACCGAGCCGGTGATCTGCGCCGCGATGTCGGAGATGATGTCGCCGTAGAGGTTGAGCGTGACGATGACGTCGAACCGCTCCGGCTGGTCGGCGAGGCGGGCGGCGCCGATGTCGACGATCAGGTGGTCGGCCTTGATCTCCGGATACTCGGCGGCGATTTCCTGGAAGATGCGCAGGAACAAGCCGTCCGTCAGCTTCATGATGTTGTCTTTGACGAACGCCGTCACCTTGCGCCGGTGGTTGGCGCGGGCGTGTTCGAAGGCGTAGCGGATGATGCGCTCCGACCCCGGCCGGGAGATCAGCTTCACCGACTGGATGACGTC
>DASPIO010000392.1:0-16935 GCA_035629155.1 Azospirillum sp.
CACGCCGGCGACGATCTCGCCGTTCTTCTCCAGCGCCACCGAGATGGCCCAGTGCGGCAGGCCGTGCAGGAAGTTGGTGGTGCCGTCGAGCGGGTCGACGATCCACCGCGCGGACTTGTCCTTGCCCTCGCTCTCCCCGGACTCCTCCATGAGGAAACCGAAATCGGGGCGAGCCTTCTGCAGCTCGTCGCGCAGGGTCTTCTCGGCCTTGCGGTCGGCGGTCGACACGAAGTCGGCCGGCCCCTTGCGCGAGACCTGCAGCTGTTCGACTTCGCCGAAGTCGCGCACGAGGGCCCGCCCCGCCTTTTCGGCGGCACGGACCATCACGTTTATGAGGGCTGAACGGGTTGCCATGATGCTTGTGCGAAACCTCAGTCCTTGGCGCGCTCGACGTACTCGCCCGTGCCGGTGTCGACGACCACGCGGGTGCCGGCCTCGATGTGCGGCGGGACGAGGATGGAGACGCCGTTTTCCAGCTTCGCCGGTTTGTAGGAGGACGACGCCGTCTGGCCCTTCACGACCGGATCGGCCTCGACGATCTTCAGCGTGACCTTGGCCGGGATCTCGACGCCCAGCGGGCTGCCCTCGTGCGTCTGGACGGTCACTTCCATGCCGTCCTGGAGGAAGACGGCCTGCTCGCCGACGATCTCGCCGGGGATGGTGACCTGCTCGAAGCTCTCCTTGTCCATGAAGGTGTGCTGGTCACCCTCGCTGAACAGGTAGGTCATCTCGTGCTCGTCGAGGCGGGCGCGCTCCACCGTCTCCTGTGTACGGAAACGCTCGCTGATGCGGGTTCCGGTGCGCACGTCCTTGCCTTCGATCTGAATGAAGGCGCCACCCTTGCCGGGCTGGACGATCTGCGTCTTCTGGACGATGTAGAGTTTTCCATTTTGCTCCAGCACATGGCCGGGGCGCATCTGGTTGGCGTTGACCTTCATGGCTTACCCGTGATTTCCAAGAGACAGGCGGCGCGGACCCTACCCCGCGCCCGGCCCTTGTGCAAGAGCCCCTTGTGCAGGACAGGGAAACAGGCCCCGGCTCCCGATTGCACCCGCGCCCCGCCACTGAACGAAAACAGGCGAAACACCATGCTCACCTCCTCCCCTTTCTGGCATCCCGATGCCTTCGCCCGCCGCCGGCCGCATCTGGCGGCGCGCGGGCGCGTGATGGGGGCCGTGCGGCGCTTCTTCGATGCGCGGGACTTCGTCGAGGTGGACACCCCCAGCCTTCAGGTTTCGCCGGGGATGGAGCCGCACCTGCAGGCCTTCGCCACCGATCTGGTGGCGCCGAACCCGGACGACCGGCGGCGGCTGTACCTGCACACCAGCCCCGAATTCGCCATGAAGAAGCTGCTGGTGGCGGGCGAGCCCCGGATTTTCCAGTTGGCCCACGTGTTCCGCAACGGCGAGCGCTCGGCCACGCATCACCCGGAGTTCACCATGCTCGAATGGTACCGGGCGGGGGAAGGGTACCGGGTGCTGGTGGACGACTGCGTCGAGCTGGTACGCGCGTGCGCCGAGGCGGCGGGCCGGCGGGTCTTCGCGTTTCGCGGTATGGAGTGCGATCCGTTCCGGCCCTGGCGGGTGCTGAGCGTGGCGGAGGCGTTCGCCGAGTACGCGGGCATCGACCTGCTGGCGGCCTACGACGGCACGCACGAACCCGACCCGGCCCCGCTGGCGGCGGAGGCCGCGCGCATCGGCATCCACCCGCACGCCGGCGACCGGTGGGAGGATATCGTCTTCCGCATCATGTTCGAGCGGATCGAGCCGCACCTGGGCGCCGGCGTGCCCTGCGTGCTGGTCGACTATCCCGTGTGCATGGCGGCTCTGTCGCGGCCGAAGCCGGAGGACCCGCGGCTGGCCGAACGGTTCGAGCTGTACGCCTGCGGACTGGAACTGGCCAACGCCTTCGGCGAGCTGACCGACGCCGCCGCGCAGCGCGCGCGCTTCCAGGCGGACATGGACCTGAAGGAGCGGCTGTACGGCGAGCGCTTCCCGGTGGACGAGGACTTCCTGGCGGCGCTGGAGCACGGCATGCCGGAGAGTGCGGGCATCGCGCTGGGTGTCGACCGGCTGGTCATGCTGTGCAGCGGTGCCGAGGACATCGCCGACGTGCTGTGGGCGCCGGTGGCGGAGGTCCCGCCCGCCGGGTGAGGCATCAGCCCTTCGGCTGGAGATTGGCGGCGGTCTGACCGAAGAGGATGCGCTTGCTCTCCTCGGTCACCGTCGGCGTGTCGGCGAGGCCCTTGCCCTTTTCATAGGCGCGCACCGTCGCCGGGCGCCCGGCGATGGCGGTGAACCAGCGCTTCAGGTCGGGGAAGTCGTCGAGCGTCTGGCCCTGGCGCTCGTACGGCACGATCCAGGGGTAGCAGGCCATATCGGCGATGCTGTAGGCGTCCCCGGCGATGAAGGCGCGGCCCGCCAGACGGCGGTCGAGCACGCCGTACAGGCGGTTCGTCTCCTTGACGTAGCGCTCGATGGCGTAGGGGATCTTTTCGGGTGCGTACTGGCCGAAGTGGTGGTTCTGCCCGGCCATGGGGCCGAGACCGCCAACTTGCCAGAACAGCCATTCGAGCACCGTCTTGCGGCCGCGCAGGTCGGTGGGCAGGAATTGGCCGGTCTTCTCGGCGAGGTACAGCAGGATGGCGCCGGATTCGAACAGCGACACCGGTTCGCCGCCATCGGCCGGGGCGTGGTCGACGATGGCCGGCATGCGGTTGTTGGGGGCGATCGCCAGGAAGTCCGGCTGGAACTGCGCGCCCGTGCGGATGTCCACCGGCACGATGCGGTAGTCGAGCCCGGCTTCCTCCAGGAACAGCGTGATCTTGTGGCCGTTGGGCGTCGGCCAGTAGTGCAGATCGATCATGCGGGGTCTCTTCCTTCCTCGTTTTCCATGTTCCGGCCGAGTGCGGCCAGCGCCCGGCGCCGGATCAGGTCGGCCAGCCGCGGATGGCGCCCGACCGCCGGGGTCAGCCACAGCCGCCGCCCTTCGATCGTCCGCCCGTCCAGGCTGCCGCCGCCGTCGCGCAGCATGGCCGGCAGGTCCTCCTCCTCATGATGGCCGCCGGACAGGAAGAAGGGAACCACCACCACGTCGGGGCAGCCAGTCACGCCGGACCAGTTGCTGGCGAGCGGTGGCTGCTCCAGGTAGATGGCCCCGACCTCGCCGTAGCGCCCCATCGCCGCCAGGGCGTCAACCAGCGCCGTGGTCGAGCGTTCCGAGGCCGGCCGCCGCACGCTGCCGTGCCCGGCCATCAGCACGCACGTCCGCGCCGGGTCGAGCCCGGCGGCGGCCATGGCCGAGTCGGCGAGGTCGGCGGCGATGCCCACCACCTCCGGGTCGAGACCGAGCGGCGGCAACACCGTCAGCCGGTCCGTGGCGCCGCTCTCGGCCAGCAGGCGCGGCAGCACCATGCGGGCCACACCACCCTCCGTCGCCAGCAGCGGCACCACGACAACGCGGCGCTGCGGCAGGGCCGCCAGCGCCGCGGCCGGGGAGGGGGATTGCAGGGCGAACGAGGTTCCGACGGCGGCAAAGGGCCCGCGGCGGCGCACCGCGCTGGCCAGCGCGGTGGCGATGGCGGCCCCGCCGCCATCGGACGTGCCGTGCGCGAAAAGGAGAAGGGCGGCGTCTTCCGGCCGGGTCGCGTCGCACGTGGGCTGGGCGGACATTGTCATTCCCTGGAGTGGCCTATGTTTGAAGCCGGGTGTTTGAAGCCGGGTGTTTGAAACCTAGCGCCGTGGTGCGGCTTTGGCGATACGGCGGCGGGCTTGAATGATTAGGTGAACCTAATATATAGCGTGCCACGGGCCTGCGCCCGGACTTTGACGAGTGGGGACCACCATGAGCGCCGTCGTGCAATCCTTCTTAGACCGCCAGACCGCGACGGTCAGCCACGTCGTGCACGCCGGCCCCGGAAGCGTGTGCGCGGTGATCGACGCGGTGCACGACTTCGACATCAAGTCGGGGCGCCGGCGCACCGACTCGGCCGACCGGATCATCGAGTACGTGACCGCCAACCGGCTGCGCGTCGACTGGATTCTGGAGACGCACATCCACGCGGACCATCTGTCGGCGGCGCCCTACGTCAAGGAGAAGCTGGGCGGGCGAATCGGCGTGGGCGAACGCGTGCGCGACGTGCAGCGCATCTTCAAAGGCATCTTCAACGCCGGGCCCGGGTTCGCCACCGACGGCAGCCAGTTCGACCACCTGTTCTCCGATGGGGAGTCGTTTGACGTGGGCGCGTTGAAGGCGCGCGTGATGCACGTGCCCGGCCACACGCCGGCCTGCGTCGCCTTCGTGGTGGAGGACACCGTGTTCGTCGGCGACACGCTGTTCCTGCCGGACGTCGGCACGGCGCGCTGTGACTTCCCCGGCGGCGACCCCGCGACGCTCTACCGCTCGGTCCGTCGTCTGCTCGACGACCTGCCGGGGGAAACGCGGATGTTCGTCTGCCACGACTATCCGCCGGCCGGCCGCGAGCCCGCGTGGCAGACCACGGTGGCCGAGCAGCGCCGGGCCAACATCCACGTGCGCGATGGCGTGCCGGAGGCGGATTTCGTGACGTTGCGGACAGACCGCGACAAGACCCTGGACATGCCGGCGTTGTTGTTGCCGTCGGTGCAGTGCAACATGCGGGCGGGCCACCTGCCGCCGGCCGAGGCGGACGGCGTGCACTATCTCAAGATCCCGGTGGATCGCCTCTGATTTTACAACGCGAGAGAACGATGCTGAGCCTCAGTCAACTCGAAAACCAGGTCTTCGCCAACGGGCAGCTCCAGCCTGACGACGTCGCCGAACTGGCGCGCCAGGGCGTGAAGACCATCGTCAACAACCGCCCGGACGGCGAAGAGGCGGGGCAGCCGGCCTCCGACGCGGTGGCCCGGCTGGCGGCCGAACACGGCATGGAATACCACTACATCCCGGTCGGACGCGACCCGCTGACCATGGAGCAGGTGGACAGGATGGCCGGCGTGCTGAAGGACTCGCCGCGTCCGATCGTCGCCTACTGCCGCTCGGGCATGCGGTCGTCGACGATCTTCAGCTATGCCAAGGCGCGACTTTTTGAACAGCGCTGACCGCTTGAGCCGGGCTGCTCCCCGGTGCGATGATCCGTGTGATGATCTGGGCGGGGCGCCCATGACGGTGCCCCGCAGCTCCGGAGGCTGCCCATGGTGATGGCGCTCCTGCCCGACGCGATGCCGCGCACCGGGCCCTTTTCCCTGGACGACGAAGACGCCTACCGGCGCTGGCGCGACGCCAGGCTGGCCGCGCATCCGGTGTCCGTGGGCGACCTCGTGGTCGAACTGAAGACCCCGCTCGCCCCCAGCCCGGCGGAGGAGGCGGCGTTGCGCGACCGCGTCCGGCGCTGCAACATGGCCGTGTTCGCCGGGGCGGCCGTGGGCGAGCCCACGCAGGAGCGCATGCGCGCCTTCGGCGCCCGTTTCGGCCTCAACCGGCTCGACACCAACATGCTGGCCGACGAGGACGGCATCACGCCGCTGTCCGTCGCCGCCGACGGGCCGCGCCGCAACTACATCCCCTACACCGACAAGCCGCTGTCCTGGCACACCGACGGCTACTACAACACGCTGGATCGTCAGGTGCGCGGCCTGATGCTCTACACCGTGCGGGACGCGGCCGAGGGGGGCGACAACGCGCTGCTGGACCACGCGATGGCCTATATCGCCCTGCGGGACGCCGACCCCGGCCACATCGCCGCGCTGATGCGGGATGACGCCATGACCATCCCGCCGAACGCCGAGCCGGGCCAGCCGCCGCGCCCGGCGCAGGCCGGGCCGGTGTTCTCGGTCGACGGCGCCGGCAACCTGCACATGCGCTTCACCGCGCGCACGCGCAGCATCGTGTGGGCGGACGACCCGGCCGTCGCCGTCGCCGTGGCGGCGCTGAACGCATTGCTGAACGGTGATTCGCCGTGGATCCTGCGCGCCCACATGACGCCGGGGCAGGGGCTTCTGTGCAACAACGTGCTGCACAACCGCACCGGCTTCCGCGACGACCCGGCGGCCCCCCGGCTGGTCTACCGCGCCCGCTACCACGACCGCATAGCAGACTGAGGAGGCGGATCCCATGACCGCGCCGACCGACCAGGAAACCGTGACCGAGCGCGAGGCCATCGCGCTGCCCTGGGGCAAGGAGATGGTGGTGCAGGAGGTGGCCTTCGACAGCGGCCTGAAGCTGCTGCGCCTGCGCATCCGGGAGGGCAAGCGCTTCACCATCGTCGATCTGGACGGTCGCGCCATCGCCCGCCTGCGCGCGCTGACCGAGGGCTGGAGCGACGCCGCCGAGACGGCGGATGCGCTGGATCAGGATGGGGGATGACCGGGCATGGACGTGTAGGTTGGGTTCAGCGTCAGCGCAAACCCAACGCGCGCGGCGTGGCGGACGCGTTGGGTTTGCGCCTGCGGCTCAACCCAACCTGCGGATCTCCTCCACGTCCGATCCGGCCGGGACGAACCAGCTCAGCGTGTCGGCCAGGGAGACCACCTTGCCGATGATGATGGTGGCCGGCGACTTCAGGCCGGCTTCGGCGACGCGGTCGGCCAGCGTGGCGATGGTCGCCAGCACGTGGCGCTGGCGCGGAGTCGTGCCGTTCTGCACCACGGCGGCCGGCGTCGCCGGGTCCATGCCGGCATCCAGAAGACCGCGCACGATCTCCGGCAGCGTCACGAGGCCCATGTAGCAGACCAGCGTGGTGTCGCCGTCCACGAGGCGCGCCCAGTCGTGGTCCAGTTCGTTGTTGTCGCGCAGGTGGCCGGTGACGTAGCGCACGCCCGTCGCCAGTCCGCGGTGCGTCAGCGGGATGCCGGCGTAGGCGCTGCAGCCGGCCGCGGCGGTGATGCCGGGCACCACCTCGAAGCGCACGTGGTGGCGGGCCAGATGCTCCGCCTCCTCGCTGCCGCGGCCGAAGGTGAAGGGATCGCCGCCCTTCAGGCGCACCACCCGGCGGCCCGAACGGGCGAGGTTCAGCAGCAGCGCGTTGATCTCGTCCTGCGGCATAGCATGGCGGTTCAGGGCCTTGCCGGCGTAGATGCGTGTGGTGCCCGCCGGAATGAGGTCGAGGATCTCGTCGCTGACGAGGCGGTCGAAGACCACCACCTCGGCACCCTGGATCAGGCGCAACGCCTTGACGGTCAGCAGGTCGGGGTCGCCGGGGCCGGCGCCCACGAGGTAGACACACCCTTGAGCCATGTTTCCATCCCCTTGTGGCGCGCTGCCCGCGCGTCTCATATAAGCAAGCCTTAATATGAACGAGTCGTGATGCGCTGTCCAGGGGGTCGCGGATGGTGTCTGGGGCGGATAATCGCGAAATTCCACCCATGGGCATACCCGCAGGCGAAATCCGGTCTTGCGCCCGGACCGTCAGCCGCATTAATAATCGTCCATTCGAAGCTACTAATATCGAAGACCCTAATAAGGGCGCGACCGCACGCACCGGCCGGCATGCAGCAGGACAGGTGCGGCGGGGATCGGCACGTATGGAAGGGACGGAAATCATGCTCAGGAAGGCGCCGGTCCGCACCGGCCGCGCATCGGGAATCCCGCACGCCCGCGATCGCCGGGACGCACGCCAGCGAAGTTGCTGAGGCCGCGGCCGGAAGGCCCGCGACCTCTCTCCTGCGACATTCCCTGCCCCCTCGCGAGAATCGAGTGCCGGACCATGAACCTCTATCTGCCCATCGCGGAAATGTCGCTGAACATGCTGATCCCCATCGCGCTGGGCGCGGGTGTGGGTATCCTGACCGGCATGTTCGGCGTGGGCGGCGGCTTCCTGATGACGCCGTCGCTGATCTTCATCGGCGTCCCGCCTGCCGTCGCCGTCGCCACCGAGGCGATGAAGATCGTCGGCTCCTCCGTGTCGGGCGTGCTGGCGCACTGGCGCCGTGGCAACGTCGACGTGAAGATGGGCGCGGTGCTGCTGCTGGGCGGCCTGGTCGGCTCCTTCTTCGGGGTGCAGATCTTCAGCTGGCTGCGCAGCCTGGGGCAGATCGACGTGGTGATCGCGCTGCTCTACGTGGTGGTGCTGGGCATCGTCGGCAGCATGATGTTCGTGGAGAGCATCCGATCGGTCCTGCGCGCCCGCAACGTACCGGAGGGAACACCCGCCGACCTGCGCCCGCGCGACAGGGTCAGCCTCGCCCAGCGCCTGCCGGGCAGGATGGTGTTCCGCCGGTCCCGCCTCGTGGTCAGCCCGATCATGCCGTTCGGCGTCGGCGCGCTGGTCGGCATCCTGTCGGCGCTGATGGGGGTGGGCGGCGGCTTCATCATGGTGCCGGCGATGATCTACCTGATCGGCATGCCGACGAAGGTCGTGATCGGCACCTCGCTGTTCCAGATCATCTTCGTCACCGCCAACACCGCCTTCCTGCAGTCCGTCACCAACCACACGGTGGACCTGATGCTGGCGCTGATGCTGCTGCTCGGCGGCGTCATCGGCGCGCAGGTCGGCTCCTGGCTGGGCGCCAAGCTGAAGGCGGAGCAACTGCGCATCGGGCTGGCGGCGCTGGTGCTGGCGGTGTGCTTCAAAATGGCGCTCGGCCTCGTGCTGGAACCGGACGAGCTGTACTCCTACGCCACCAAGGCGGGGGGGCACTGAGCCATGCGCCGCTTGTTCCTCGCCATGCTGGCCCTGGCCTGCGCCGTCGCCGTCGGGCCGGCGCGCGCCGCGCACCCCGAGATCGACGCCGACCTGTCGGACCATGTCATCGCCATCACCACCGGCTTCACCGGATCGAACCTGCTCCTGTTCGGCGCGACGCAGGGGGAAGGCGACGTGGTCATGGTGGTGTCGGGTCCGAAGTCGGACCTGACCATCCGCCGCAAGGACCGGCACATGGGCATCTGGCTGAACGCCGCGGGCATGACGTTCCATGACGTGCCCAGCTTCTATGCCGTGCTGTCCAGCAAGCCGCTGAAGGACATTCTCGAGCCGCAGGAGGCGGCGCAGCACGGCATCGGCTTCGACGCGCTGTGCCCGCAGCCGGCCGACTCCAAAGTTCCGCCGGAAACGGTGGCCGGATACCAGGAGGCGCTGTTCCGCCTGAAGAAGGACCAGGGGCTGTACTTCGAGGAGCCGGGCATCCGCTTCCAGGGGCCGCGCCTGTTCCGCGCCAACGTGCACTTCCCGGCCATCGTGCCGGTGGGCGAGTTCCGTGCCATGGTCTATCTGGTCAAGGACGGCAAGGTGGTCAGCGCCAAGGACACGCCGCTCGTCGTCAGCAAGGTCGGCATGGGCGCGCAGGTGCATTATTTCGCCAACGAGTACGCCGCGGCCTACGGCGCCCTTGCGATCGTCCTGTCCGTCATGGCGGGATGGTTGGCCGGCGTCATCTTCCGAAAGGTCTGAACCCCATGGCCGAACCCGACAAGACCGAGTCCGAAACCAACCACGAGCGCGTTTTCCTGGTCGTGGTCGACAACAGCCCGGAACTGGGGGTTGCCGTCCTCTACGCCTGCCGGCGCGCCGCCAGCACTGGCGGGCGCGTGGCGCTGCTCTACGTGATCGAGCCGGACGACAACGGGGCGGCCGACATCGGCAACTGGATGGGCGTTGGCGACGTCATGCGCCAGGAGGCGCGCGAAGAAGCCGAGATCACGCTGAGCATCGTCTCGGAACGCGTGAAGTCCTGCTCCGGCAAGTTGCCCACCTACTTCATCCGCGAGGGCGGCCGGGCCGAGGAACTGCTGAAGCTGGTCGACGAGGAGCGGTCGATCTCCGTGCTGGTGCTGGCGGCGAGCGCCAAGTCCGAAGGGCCGGGGCCGCTGATCACGCATCTGACCAGCAAACACGCCGGAAAGCTGCGCGTCCCGGTCACCATCGTGCCTGGCTCGCTGACGCGCGACGAGCTGGAAGCGATTACCTGAGTGAAATGGTAAGGTAGCTGGCCCGACAAAGCGGAGCCGGACCACGCCCAAGAACAACAGGCAGAACTAAATTAGGCCTTCCGCATGCGGCAGGCACCTCGGAGAGGAAGCGCAAGACGATGCTGAGCGAACCCGAGATCGAGCTGTCCCCGACGATCAACGACGAGGTCAAATACACGACCTGCTACATGTGCGCCTGCCGCTGCGGCATCAAGGTGCATCTCAAGGATGGCCTCGTCCGCTACATCGAGGGCAACAAGAACCACCCCACCAACAAGGGCGTGCTGTGCGGCAAGGGCTCGTCGGGCATCATGCAGCACTACTCGCCCGCGCGCCTGCGCAAGCCCTTGAAGCGGGTCGGCGAACGCGGCAAGGCCGAGTTCGTGGAGATCGAGTGGGACGAGGCGCTGTCCATCGCCGCCGGTTGGCTGGGCAACATCCGCGAGACCGACCCGCGCAAGCTGGCCTTCTTCACCGGGCGCGACCAGAGCCAGTCGCTGACCGGCTGGTGGGCGGCGCAGTTCGGCACGCCCAACTTCGCGGCGCACGGGGGATTCTGCTCGGTCAACATGGCGGCGGCCGGGCTCTACACCATCGGCGGCTCGTTCTGGGAGTTCGGCGAGCCGGACTGGGACCGCGCCAAGTACTTCATGATCTTCGGCGTCGCCGAGGACCACGATTCGAACCCCATCAAGACGGGCCTCGGCAAGCTGAAGGCGCGCGGCGCCAAGGTGGTGTCGGTCAACCCGATCCGCACCGGCTATTCCGCCATCGCCGATGAATGGGTGGGCATCCGGCCGGGCACCGACGGCCTGTTCGTCATGGCCCTGATCCACGAGCTGCTGAACGCCGACAAGATCGACGTCGACTACCTCGTGCGCTACACCAACGCGCCCTGGCTGGTGATCCAGGATCCGGGGACGGCCGAACACGGCCTTTTCGCCCGCGACGCCGACGGCAATCCGCTGTGCTGGGACGCGAAGGCCAAGGCCCTGGTCTCCGCCAAGCTGGCGGACGTGACGCCGGCCATCGTCGGCGAGTTCACCCTGGCCGACGGCAGCAAGGCGGTGCCGTCCTTCCAGTTGCTGGCCGAGCGCTACATGGACCCGCAGTACGCGCCCGACGCGGTGGCCGAGCGCTGCGGCGTGCCGGCGGCGGACATCCGGCGCATCGCGGCGGAACTGGCCGACGTGGCGTTCAACCAGACCATCGAGCTGGACATCGAGTGGACCGACTGGGCCGGGCGCAAGCACGACAAGGTGATCGGCCGGCCGGTGGCGATGCACGCCATGCGCGGCATTTCCGCCCACACCAACGGTTTCCACACCTGCCGCGCCATCCACGTGCTGCAGGTGCTGCTGGGCTCGGTGGAATGCCCCGGCGGTTTCCGCTTCAAGCCGCCGTTCCCCAAGCCCATCCCGCCGGGCCAGAAGCCGGCCGGCAAGACCTTCGCGCCGGGCAAGCCGCTGGGCGGCATGCCGCTGGGCTTCACCATGGGACCGGAGGATCTGCTGGTCGAGGCGGACGGCACGCCCATCCGCATCGACAAGGCGTACTCGTGGGAGGCGCCGATCTCCGCGCACGGGCTGATGCACATGGTCATCACCAACGCGTGGAAGGGGGACCCGTACCCCATCGACACGCTCTTCATGTACATGGCCAACATGAGTTGGAACTCGACCATGAACACGAAGGGCGTCATCGAGATGCTCACCGACAAGGATCCCAAGACCGGTGAGTACAAGATCCCACGCATCATCTATTCCGATGCCTATTTCTCAGAGATGGTGGCCTACGCCGACCTGATCCTGCCGGACACGACATACCTGGAGCGCTGGGACTGCATCTCGCTGCTCGACCGACCGATCTGCGAGGCGGACGGTCCGGCCGACGCCATCCGCCAGCCGGTGGTGCAGCCCGACCGCGACGTGCGCGCCTTCCAGACCGTGCTGCTGGACCTCGGCGCCCGCCTGGGCCTGCCGGGCATGGTGAAGGAGGACGGTTCGGCCAAGTTCCCCGGCGGCTACCCCGACTACATCGTCAACCACGAGCGCACGCCCGGCATCGGCCCGCTGGCCGGCTGGCGCGGCGAGGACGGGAAGGGTGTCGGTCGCGGCGCGGTCAACCCGGACCAGCTCAAGACCTACATCGAGAACGAGTGCTTCTGGGCCCACCACCTGGAGCCGAGCCAGCGGTTCTATAAGTTCGCCAACAAGGACTATCTGGACTTCGCCGTCCACATGGGCTTCATCGGCCACGCCGACCAGATCGTGCTCCAGCTCTATTCCGAGCCGATGCAGAAGTTCCGCCTCGCCGCCGAAGGGCACGGGGCGGTGCAGCCGCCGGACCGCCTGCGCGAGCGCATCAAGTCGGTCTTCGATCCGCTGCCGATCTGGTACGTGCCGTACGAGGAGGCGATGGTGGATACGCAAAAGTACCCGCTGCACGCGCTTACCCAGCGGCCGATGATCATGTACCACTCCTGGGGCTCGCAGAACGCGTGGCTGCGCCAGATCCTGGGGCGCAACAAGCTGTACGTGAACTCGGCCACGGGAGCGAAGCTCGGGCTGGTCGAAGGTGACTGGGTGTGGGTGGAGAGCCACCACGGCCGCATCAAGGTGCAGACCAAGTTCATGGAGGGGCTGAACCCCAACACGGTCTGGACCTGGAACGCCATCGGCAAGCGGGCGGGTTCCTGGAACCTCGCGCCGGACGCGCCGGAGGCGAAGAAAGGTTTCCTGCTCAATCACCTGATCAGTGAGCTGTTGCCGCCGGAGGCGGACGGGCGGCGCTTCTCCAACTCCGACCCGGTCACCGGACAGGCGTCCTGGTTCGACCTGCGGGTCCGCATCGAGAAGTGCGCGCCCGGCGAAGCGGAGGTGTCGGAACCGCAATTCCCGGACATCGCTCTCCCGCCCGGATTGGAGCCGGCGCCGGAGGTGAACCGCTACGGCGCCGACCTGAGCCACCGTGGCCGCTGAGGAATTGGGGAAACGCGCATGACCAGCTTGCCGGAAAACCGCGGCCCCAAGCGCCTGGGCCTCGTCATCGACCTCGACACCTGCGTGGGCTGCCACGCCTGTGCCACCAACTGCAAGGAGTGGAACACCAGCGGCCACTCCGCCCCGCTGACCGACGTGAACGCCTATCAGGCGGAACAGCGCGGCGTGTGGTTCAACCGCGTCCACACGTTCGAGGTGGGCGATCAGGAAGGCGGGCGCACCGTCCACTTCCCGAAGAACTGCATGCACTGCGAGTTCCCGGACTGCGTGACCGTCTGCCCGACCGGCGCGTCGTACAAGCGCGCCGAGGACGGCATCGTGCTCGTCGACCATGACAAGTGCATCGGCTGCAAGCTGTGCTCCTGGGCCTGCCCTTACGGCGCCCGCGAGTTCGACGAGGTCGAGGGCGTCATGAAGAAGTGCACGCTCTGCATCGACAAGATCTACAACAAGAACCTCGCCGAGGCGGACCGGGTGCCGGCGTGCGTCGCCACCTGCCCGTCGAAGGCGCGCCACTTCGGCGATTTCAACGATCCCAACTCGAATGTGTCCAGGCTGACCGCCGAGCGCGGCGGCATGGAGTTGCTGCCGGAGCTGGGTTACCAGCCGACCAGCCGCTATCTGCCGCCACGGCCGGGCAAGCGCCCGCAGGGCGATGCCGCGGCGCTGCCGAAGGCCGCGAACGGTACGGCTGGGCGCTTCCTGCGCTGGGTCGACCAGATGCTGTCGCGTTGAGGAGGGAGACGGAACCATGCATCCCGCTTACTCGGTCATCTTCTTCACCACCGCGTCGGGCGCGGGCTACGGCCTGCTGGCGCTGCTGGGCATCTTCGCGGCCTCCGGCCTGCTGCCGGCCGACCGGTGGCTGGGCGTCGTCGGCGTCGGGCTCGCTATGACGCTGATCGCCGGGGGCCTGCTGTCCTCCGTCGGCCACCTCGGCCGGCCGGAGCGGTTCCTGGGCGCGATGCGGCAGTGGCGTTCCTCCTGGCTGGCGCGCGAGGGCGTGCTTGCCATCCTCACCTTCATCCCGGCCGGGCTGTTCGGCATCGGCTGGGTGTTCCTGAACTCGACGCAGGGCTTCTTCGGCTGGATGGGGGCGCTGGCCGCCGTGCTGGCCGGGATCACCGTGTGGTGCACGTCGATGATCTACGCCAGCCTCAAGCCGATCCAGCAGTGGCACAACGTGTTCGTCACCCCGTCCTACCTCGTTCTGGGGTTGATGACGGGGGCGCTGCTGCTGGTGCTGGTGACGCGGGCCTTCGGCGTCTACCAGGGGGCCTTCGGCTGGTTGGCCGTGCTCGCGGTCGTCGCGGGCTGGGCGGTGAAGACGGCGTACTGGCGCCACATCGACGGCACGCGCCCGCGCAGCACGCTCGGCACCGCGACGGGGCTCGGCCGCCTGGGCACGGTGCGGTTGCTGGAGATGCCGCACACGGAAGAGAACTTCCTGATGAAGGAGATGGGCTTCCGCATCGCCCGCGACCACGCGACGAAGCTGCGCCGCGTCGCCGGGCTGGCGCTGTTCGCCGTGCCGTTCGTGCTGGCGCTCGCCGCGGCGCTGGGCGGCCCGGTGGTCGGCACGCTGGCGGCGGCGGGCGCGGTGCTCAGCGCCGGCCTGGGCGTGGTGGTCGAGCGCTGGCTCTTCTTCGCCGAGGCCCGGCACACCAGCATGCTGTACTACGGCATGGCCGCGTAACAGAACGTTCTTCCGTAACAGAACGTTCTTCCGTCGGGCTTTCCGCTTTGGCCTCAACCCAACCTACGGCACTGGCTGTAGGTTGGGTTGAGCGTCAGCGAAAACCCAACGTCACGCAAACACGAACGGCACCTCATTCTTGTGCCGATACGCGTCCTCATCCACCACCGTCCCCTTTGCGACCCGCGCCCGCGCCGCGCGCAAAGCCACTTCGATCCGCCGGTCGGGCAGCGCGTACCGCGCTTCCAGCCCGATCTCCGCCGGCCCCGCGCAATCCTCACCGAACACGTCCTTGTACATGTCGCTCATCATGCCGTAGCGCGCGCTCATCAGCGTGTTGGTGGCGGCCTTGACGCGGGCGACATCCGACTCGTCGCGCACGAACAGCGCGGTCATCAGCGTCACGGCGATGGCGTGCATCACATCGTAACGCACGTGCGCGATGAAGACGTGCAGGTGCGCGGCCGTCAGCGGCTCGTCCGATTCGCGAGCCCAGCGGATGATCCCGCCCAAAAGCAGACTGAAGAATTCCGGCACCCCCCATTCCATGCCGAGGCCGACCGACGCCAGCGCCTCAAGTGGCGTGAAGGCGGGATCGCCGGCCAGCAGGCGCTGGGTCAGCACGTTGTCGGCGGTGCCGTGCAGCAGCGGCGGGTTGCGCCCGGCCAGGGGCACGCCCAGGCCGTCGAAAAGCTGGCCGTACATGACGATGTGCGTGGTCGAGCCCAGCATCTGGTCGAGCGTCGGATAGGTCTCCACCGCGTGGCTGCCGACGCCGTATTCGTCGGCCACGAGCTGCGCCAGCACGATCTGCACGAACTCCGACAGGCGTTCGCGATTCGCCACCTCCGGCAGCTCCGCCAGGGTGTGGAAGCGGCCGATTGCCGTCGCCACGCACTGGCGGGTGTTCTTGATCTGGTTATGGTACTGGGCCGCGAATCGGACGAGCTGCGCACGTGTCATCCGCCCTTCGAACACGCGGCGGAAGAACGGGTGCCGCCACACCGGGTGCTCCATCACATGTTCGTGCAGCGTCAGGAACAGGTCGCGCACGCGCGCGGCGTCCAGGCCGGTGCCGCCGACTTCCGCCAGGCGACGGCTCAGCGGGTGGGCGGAGTCGTCGAGGACACCCACCGTGGCGAGGAAATCGCGCCGCTGACTCTCCTTGAAAGCCGTCAGCACGCCGGCGATGTCGCGGTCCAGCAGGTCGTCCAGCGGATGGACCTCCGGCCGGAGCCGCGCGCGGCCCTGCGTATCGATGGCGAGAAGGTCGGAAAGGCGTGGCGTCGTCATGGATGCTGGCTCCGGATGGGGACGGGCGAAAGACTCCAGCGTGGGACAAATTTTCTGCTGGCGTGTCCCACCATTATGCATTAGAGTTCCATCATATGATGAGCTGATAAAGTAAAGCTGCTCACGAAATGCCGCAGGGCTCCCAAGCGGGCCGGGCGGCCAACGATGCGGCAGCCAAAGAACAAGGCCGGCAACGCCCGGCAGCGTGTGGGAAGGAAACGACGGTGGCCAAGACGATCAGGCGCATGAACTGCGTCCGCAATCCGAAACGAAGCTGACGGCACAGGTTTGCGCGCGCCGCCCCGATCGGGTTGCGTGATGCCCTGCCATGCTTCGGCCGCCTGCCGGTCGCCCCCTGCACTTTGGAAAGAATGACGTCGTGGCACGGGCCCCTCCGTGCCGCGCGAGGGGAACTGTGTCAACGCTCGAGGAGAACGCGTGATGTCGAAGGAAATGCCCAAGACACCGCTCTTGGACCAGCTCGAAGACGGCACCTGGCCGAGCTTCGTGAGTGGTTTGAAGCGGCTGGCGCAGTCGGAGGACAAACAGTACGCCGGCATGATGAAGGATCTGCTCGGCCAGCTGGAGCACTCCTACGAAACGCGCAAGGGCTATTGGAAGGGCGGCACGGTCGGCGTGAAGGGCTACGGCGCCGGCGTCATCCCGCGCTTTTCGGAGGTCGCCTCCGAATACCCGGAATCGGCGGAATTCCACACGCTGCGCGTCATGCCGCCGGCCGGCATGCACTACACGACCGACATGCTCCGCAAGATGTGCGACATCTGGGAGACGTACGGTTCGGGCCTGATCGCGCTGCACGGCCAGTCCGGCGACATCATGTTCCAGGGCTGCAAGACGGAAAACGTCCAGCCGGCCTTCGATGAGCTGAACAAGCTGGGCTTCGACCTGGGCGGCGCCGGTGCCGGCGTGCGCACCTCGGTCTCCTGCGTCGGTGCCGCGCGCTGCGAGCAGTCGTGCTACGACGAGGCCAAGGCGCTGCGCACGATGATCAACGCCTTCCTCGACGACATGCACCGCCCGTCGCTGCCCTACAAGTTC
>DASPIO010000393.1:0-14966 GCA_035629155.1 Azospirillum sp.
GCGTCCGCGATCTGGGCGCGCTCACGCCCCTGATCTGGGAGCATGTGAACCCTTATGGACGCTTCGACCTTGACATGACTGCCCGCCTTCCCCTCGACTGACCCAAATGGCGGCTTGTGGCAGAAGTGTTGGGTGCGGGCCCAGCTGGAGCAGTTGTTAGAGGAGATGCGCGCGGAGGACATCCTGGTCGTCACCCGCCTCGACCGGCTGGCGCGCTCGACCGCCGAATTGCTGCGCATCGCCGAGGTCATCACCGAGAAATCCGGGGGTTTACAGTCGCTTGAAGAGCCGTGGGCCGACACCACGACCCCCGCCGGCCGGATGGTCCTGACCGTGTTCGCCGGCGTCGCCGAGTTCGAACGGGCGTTGATCCAGCATCGCACGGACGAAGGGCGCCAAGCGGCCAAGCGGCGCGGCGTCTCGTTCGGCCGGCCGCAAAAGCTACGCCCCGATCAGATGGCCCTTGCCATCGCGCTGGTCCAGGAAGGCCGGTCGATCAGCGAGGTCGCCAGGACTTTCAATGTCCATCCGGCAACCATCCATCGCTGCCTCAACAAGCGTCGGCCCTCCGAAGAAGCCTTATGACAGTACACCGTCCCGCTCAGACGCACAGGCCTCATCCAGAGGCGCGGCACCATGAAGCGCAGCCACTTGCTGTGCCGCGAGCCGTCCTCGGCGGGGACCAGGGCGCCGAGGTCCGGGTCGTTCGGATCCTCGTCCCAGCGATCGTTGTACCGGAAGTCCTCGCCCGTATTGTACGGCGGGTCGGTGACGATCAGGTCCACCTGGCCGCGGTACTTGTAGAGCGAGACCATGGCCTGAAGGTTCTCGCCCTCGACCAGTGCGTTGCAGGCTTGGTCCGCCTCATTGCCACAGGACAGCTTGGTTTCAATCTTCGGGCGCCGGGGCTGCACGCGCCGGATGATGCGCCATGGGGGTGTCTGCCCGGTGTAGGTGAGCCGGAGACCTCCGGCTTCGTCGATATCGCGCTCCCGAAGCAGCCGGAGCAAATCCTCACGGCTGTAGCCGTCGTAGTTTCTGGCGGTCATTTTTGCTTGTCAACAATGGGGCTCTGGGTGGCCGGGATACTACCCGTTCGCCGCGGTGAAGTCACCGCGGCCTTGAGCGCCACCGGTGGTTTATCCCAGCCGCAGAGCTCCCGGCGAAACAGGCTTGGGCCCCTCAGCGGCAGCCGTGCGTCGGATGCCATTCTGATCCACGGCTGCCTTACCATTTGTCGTCATCCCAATCCTCGTCATCATCGTCTTCGTCATCGACGATAGGCGGCTGTGGAGCCCCCTTCTGCTTCCCGGGCTTCCTGGCCTCGTCGCTCTTCTTGGCGCTGTTGCGCCCGCGGAAGGCGACCATGTTCTTGGCGATCTCGCGCAGTTCGGCGACGTTCTCCTCCGGCACCAAGACGGTAATGTATCGCAGCCCCGCGGCCGCGGCCTTGTTGCGGTGCTTCTTGATCCGGGCGTTCGTCTTCGCCCGGATCTCGTCCCCGGTTTGCTTCTCGACCGACATGCCTGACGCCCTCCGCAGCGTTCTGCTGGCAGCGCCCTGGATAGCAGAGAACACCTGTTTCAAGTAACGTTTCATGAAACATTGGCCAGAAATCAGACATGCGACAAGTTGTCGCACCTATCCTGTAAGTAACTGTATTTGCTTGTCTTTTACTACACAGCTTGAGCTTTCGAACCCGAAGCTGGAGCCCGGAGCCCCTAATCAGCAGAGGCGAGTGTGTAAAGGGCTGCCGGATCGGCATGGGCCATCCCGTCCGCGGGCGTTCTCGCGGGCGTTCTCGTTGAGAAGGTTACCCCTATGTCCCGCTACGACCCCATGTTCCGCGTCTGCAACACCACCCTCGGCCGCAAGCGCAACGTGGTCATCATCATCTTCAAGTCGGCCACAGGTGAGCTGCTCGGCAAGCTGGTGGTCAATCGCCACTGCCTTGAGTGGATCGACCCGAACTACACCTACGGCATCAAGGTCGACGTCGCGGACCTCTCCTCCTTCTTCACCGACCGCGAAGACGATGAGGACGACTCCGAGGAGTAGTCGCCTACCATGGGGAGGCGCCTCGTGCGCCTCCCCTTCTTCACCCCAGCTGTGTTCCAAGCGCCCTCACAACTTCGGCCACCGCCGGTCAGTAGCCGTGCTTCGCGCGCTGGTCGAGCACCAGCCCAGCGCCGATCAGCAGGACGCCGCCCATGAGATGGATCCAATAGTGGGCATACCAGGGCAACTCAGACCCAGGGGCAGAGAACTGCGGATCCGGAGCCTGCACGCGGTGCGGCGTGCCGATCAGCGAAGGCGCCACCGTAGTCTTGGCCTGCGCGGCGGCGATGGCGACACTCTCGCCGTGACCGACAATGAGCGAGCTGATGGCGATCCAGAGCAGGCCGACGGCAACCAGCCGCTGGCCGCGATGCATCTTCTCGTCCGCGCGCTGCATGAGGAGGTAGGCGCCAGCGAGCAGAACGATGGTGAGCACCCAATAGCTGACATGGATGCCCAGCGGGTGGGTAATCATGATCACGATGTCGCGCATGGAGAAATCCATGGTTGAGACAGAGCGAGCGGATGCCGTCTGTTCAGGTGATAGAGGATGAAGGCGCGTGACGCGGGCCCCGCCGGCCGGCAAGCACGCCTCAGCACCAATGAATTCTTCCGCGCCGGAGCCAGAAGTGGCTGCGGCACCCGGTCGTCCGCCACACCGACGGATGCAGGGTGGGCGTGCCGTTCCAATGTTCGGTCAGCGTCCAGCGCGGTTTGACTTTGGGCATCAGAGCCGTCTGGATCGTCGCGTTGCAGCCGCACGGGCACTCGAAGGCGGCGAACCACCGTTGGCCGCCCTCGCCGACGACGTAGAGCGTGCGGCTGTCGAATGCGTCCGGCACATCGCTGACCTCGACCACGCGGTAGCGGCCGAGCAGCCACGCGAGCACCCACCCCAGCGCCCGCGCGGCGTGCCGAAGGGCATTGGCCCTGCTCATGCCGCCTCCTTGGCCAGCGTGTCGAGGTACGGCATGCCGAGCATAGGCGCCATGTCGCCGCGCCCGACGTGGCGTGCCAAGCCGCTGTCGGGGAGCGCCTCCGCCTTGCGCAGCCAGAACCCGCCGGTCAGAGTGAGGGTCTGGGCCGCGTACTCCGCGTTCGGATCGTCCCGGTAGGGGTGCAGACGCGCCAGCAGATCCAGCACCGCCATGGCCGAGAAGACCATGTTGACGCTGTTCACCGCCGGCCGATCTTCGACAACGCCGCGCAGGTAGCCCTCCGCGACCTGGGCATCGTACGCCCCCGGGCTGTGGCGCTTCATGCCGGCGGCGCGGAGCTGCTCCTCCGTGTAGACCTTGCGCGTCAGCAGACTCGACAGCCCGGGCTGGAGGTAGTGCACGCTTCCGCAGACCTGGGTCACCCCGCCCTGGCCGTCGGCATCGAGGCGGACGCCGACATCGATGTAGGGCAGCAGGTAGAAGGTGGCGAGGCGGTTCAGCAGGTGGCGCCCGTCGACGCTGTCCATGCAGCCGAAGACGACGTCCGATGCCGCCACGGCCTGCAGGACGGTGGGATCGGTCAGGTCGGCGGCGAAGGCGTCCACGCGGGCGCCGGTCGGCAGGCGCATGACGAAGTCGCGCTGGACGTCCACCTTGAGGCGGCCAACGTCGGTCGTTGTGGCGTTCAGAATGCGGTTGAGGTTTTTCTCCTCCACCGGTTCCGGGTCGACGAGCACCAGGTGACCGACGCCGAGCCGGGCGAGCTGGTCGATGACCACGCTGCCCGTGCCCGAGCAGCCGACCACGGCGACGCGCAGATCCCGCAAGGCGGCGAAGGTCCCCTTGCCGAAGGCCTGCGCGTGCCGCAGGGCGAACTCGGGCACCTCCGCCAGCGGGGCGTCGCCCGTCCGCCAGCGGCGCAGCGTGTCGCCGATCACCGTGACGCCGTCGAGCTCCGCCATGGCGCCGTCGGCGTGGTGCGCGCGGCCGAAGATGCGGCCATCGGGCAGCATGATCGCGCTGGCGTGCGGGAGGTCGTCGTCGGTCCAGCCGTGGACCGACGGGAACAGCACCGCGTCGGCGGCGTCATCGATGTCGCTGAACCGCGCGTAGCCACCCGGATGGCTGTGGATCTTGACGATCGCCATGTGCTCGCGCATCGCGCGCTCCAGCAGGGGACGCAGGAAGGACGTCGGCCAGGTGACGCGGCGGTCGGTGCGGACGCAGGCCTCGTAGGGGACGAGGACGATCTCATGCACCAGCAGGCGGTGGGTGTCGCCGGCGGCGCAGCGGCCGCACAGAGCCAGGGCGACCGCCTCGCGGCCGTCGCCGGGGAGAAGGTGCCGCTGCAGCATCTCATGCTGGGCGGCAACCATCGTCAGGGACGTGCGCATCGGTCAGGCCCCCGCCAGCTCGCGGATGAACCAGTGGTTCACGAGCGCCAAGTGGGTCGAGAGGTCGTCGACACCGGGGCGCCAGGGGTTCTCAGCGGTGCGGTGGCGCGACCAACGCTGCCACACCTTGTCATCGAAGGGATCCTCGGCGAGCGCGCGGATCGCCCGGCCGTCGGTGCGGACCAGCGCCGGGTGCACGTAGACCATGTCGATCTGGGTGTCCGGGTAGGTCGGATCGATGCGGACGTTCAGGTCGACGGTGGTGTGGTTATAGCCCGGCGGGACCGGGTAGCCGTAGACGACCACGCGGGCGATGCCGCCGTCGCTGACCGTCTCCCAACGCAGGCCGAGCGCGTTCAGGAAGGCCGCGTCCTCGGGGAGGGGGGTGAAGTCCCGGCGCGGCGCCGGGACCTCCGTCTGCTGGGCGTGCTCCGACGCAAAGCCCTGAACCTCGCCCTCGGTCTGATCGAGGGCGAGGGTAACGAAGCGCTCGACGCCCGGCTCGGCGAGGTCGACCGTGGCGTCGAGCCCGATCTCGGTCAGCTCGGCGCCCTTCTTGGCGAAGAGCTGGAAGCGCTCGGGCGGGGTCCGGCCGGCCAGGAGCAGCAGCGCGCGCCCCGTGAGGTTGGCCATGTTGCTCACCAAGTCGAGCTTGTCGACGCGGAACTTGTAGGTGGTGGGGGTGTGGGGATTGTGCTCGCCGGAGTTCCCGCCGGCGCCGGTCGTGGTATGATCGCTGCTGTTCATGCTCAACTCTCCCAATTTGAGGCTAAGGCCTAGGGCCTCTACCCACCTAATCGGGCGAGGAAGAGCGGTGCGGACAGCGCGTCGAAAATTTTTTAATGGGCCTCCTGTCCGCCCGGAACTGCGCCGATCGATTACGCTGGTAGGAAGGATCATGAACAAGCCGGACGAGCCGGATGACCTGGGAGGAAACCATGCGACGATCGACGAGGTGGCCGATGCGCTCCGCGCCCTGACCGACGTCGACTACCGGAACCTCATGCGCTCCGCGCGGATCCGCGCGTACGGCATGACGGGACAGACGGCCGAAGACCTCCTGCACACGGCGATTGGCCGTCTGATGGCGGGGCAACGGAAGTGGAAGCGGGGGGTGCCGTTCCTGGCCGTGATCAGGGGCACGCTGCGCAGCCTGGCCATGGACTGGTGGCGCGGGGTGGAGACCGCCAAGGTTCTTCCCGAAGCCGACCTCGCGTTCCAGGCCGACGAGGATGAGGATGACGTGCAACTGGGCGTCATCGACCGCGCCGCCGACGCCTACCCCGATGCTGAACAGCAGCTGATCGCGCGCCAGGAACTCGAGGCCGTCAAGGCGGCCTTCCAGGATGACAAGATGACCTGGGAAATCGCGCTCGCGCTGGCCAACGGCGACAGTCCGGAAACGATTCGCTACGCATACGATTTAACGGAGACGCAGTACGACTCGGCGCTGAAACGCATCTGGCGCCTGAAGCGAACGCTGTCTCCTGGAGGTGGAAAATGACGCATCCTCGGGACGAGGTGGAACGACTGCAGCGGCTCCTCGATGCCATCGAAGAGGTTGCCCTGCGCACGCCGGAAGAGGAGCTTCTGGCCGAAGAGGGGCCGCAGGCGAAGCGCGACGAGGACATCGCGCGGAGCATCGTGGCCGACCATCTCAGGGCGCATGGGCTGCGCAAGCGCGAGGAAGCCAAGCGGGGCATGGAGCAGGCGCGCGCAGCGCGCGCAGCGACGCTCGGCCGCTTGCCGGCCGCGCCGGCCGCGCGGCGCGCCCTCTTCGAACGGATCGTCGCCAATCAGCCGGCTCTGGTGCCGCAAGGGCTGACGATGGCGTTTCGGGACGGCAAGGAGATCACCGATGCTGAGATCGGCAGCATTCTGGAGGCTCTGGCCAAGGTCGGCGCCCTGCCGAAGGACGGCGAATGAGGATCTACCGGAACGCTCAAGAGATCTTGGACGAGCTCTACATCACTGAGCCTGAAGAGATCGACCTTGAGGTCATCGCCTACCATTGCGGCGCGCAGGTGCAGTACGCACCGTTGAAGGGATGCGCCGCTCACATCATCGGCGTCGGCGACGAGGCGGTCATCACGGTCGACGCACATGCCCGTGAAGGTCGAAAGCGGTTCTCGATTGGCCATGAACTTGGCCATTGGATGCGGGATCGCGGCAAGGCGCTTTCGTGTCAGCGCGCCGACATGAGCAAGCCGTGGAGCCCTCATGGGCCGGAACCGCTCGCCAATGGCTTCGCCGCTGATCTGGTGATGCCCGCCTCGCTGTTCGTGACGCGAGCCGACAAGCGACCAGTCACCTTCGACGCCGTCGACGAGCTTGCCGAGATGTTCCGGGTCAGCCGCTCTGCCGCGGCCAAGCGCTTGGTCGAACTGGGCTCATACGACGCCATGCTGCTGCACTACGGGCCCGACGGGCGCCGCCGCTGGTTCAAGGGCAGCCGTCGCGTTGATGGCAACCTCTGGCCACATGCCGAACTGTCGCAGGACACCGACGCCTGGGAGATCATCAAGGGGCGCGAAGGGAATGGTCGCTCGGTGACCGTGGACGCCTGCGACTGGATCAACCATCGCCGGGCCGGCGACTACCGGATCAAGGAGCACTCGGTATCCTACCTGGATGGCGCCCTGACCCTGCTCTGGTGGCAGAAGGCCGACATGGTGGAGGATCTTGTCGGCTAGCGCGTCGAGTAGAGAACAGTCCGAGAGGGAACCCGCCCGCTGTCGGGAAGCCGACAGCGAGCGGTCTGAAGGCCACCTGCTACCGGGCGGCCTCGAAGGTCCGCAAGTGGTTGATGTGCACGACCCAGTTGCGGCCCATCTGGGTCGCCTCCAGCTTGACGTTGTTTTCCCCGGTCGGCTGGGTGCCGTCCACGATCCAGTTCCGCACCGTCTGCCCCGTCACCCCGAGGTACTTGGCGACGAGCGACAGCGGGATCAGCCCGTGGCACCGGGCGGCGGCCACCTCCACCTCAACGTTCCAATCGACCGGCGGCGACGCCGGCGGGGGCTGCAGGCCCGCCATGAAAGAGAACGTCTGCTGAGTCATCCCGTTCATGCTCATGGTGTCTCTCCTCAAACCTGGGCACCCCAATAGGGTCGGGCTGAGCACCTGGGAGGAGAAGCCCTTTTTCGGCGGCATCGAAACGTTGGCGAAGGAAGGGCAAAACGACCGCCGCGCCCGCAGAGCCATGAGTTCTCGCGACCAGCCGGGGTTTGCCCGGCGCGGTCGGATCCCAATCCATGGGTTTATGTGGGGTCGCCGCCGCGCCGGCGCGCGCCATGGCTACGGCGCGTTCGGCCCCGCGTGCGTCGACCTCAGAGACAAGGCGGCCGCCGCCGCGCCACCCGGTTCTCGGGACCTTCCACCGGCGTTGCGCGCCACGGCGTCTCCGCCCTCCTCGCGGACCGCCGAGCCGGCTTCACTCCATGTCCATCATCGTGCCGGGCCGCGCCGTCGGACCCCGGTCCCTGGTGCTAGATGGTGCTGCTGCCCGACCGACGCGATGCGGTGGGTGGTCCTCTACAGCATCAGCCCAGTGCCCGCGATGCCGCAGACGTCGAGCGCTCAACGGCTGTACTACAACTACTATACCACTACACTACGTAGCGCCGTTGAGACGCGCGCCACACCCACTACGCGCCGTATCTGATCCGCATTACGATTTTCGCCGATCCCACGGCGAACCGTTCTTTGTGGTGGGGTCCGCCTGGACGGTGTAGGATAAGCCCCAGTTATGCAATACTAATATCTTGTTTGCAGGTCCCACTGACCACCAGAAAGAACGGTTGACCGTGGGATCGAATACTCTCAGTATACGTCCGCACTACACGACTCCAGGAGGGATCGATGGCGGATCGGAGTGGGAATCAAGAGGGACCGAAGAAGGACCCGATCAGCCTGAGGCCGGGAACGGAGGAGAACGCGAAACGTCTGCGGGAAATGGCGCGTCTCCTCAGAACGGTGCCCGAGGCGGGCGCGATGCTCGACGGAATGCTGAAAACGATCAGCGACCTGCGACAGGGGGCGGTTCCGCCGACGTATCAGGATCTGCCGTCAGCGGTGGCGAGGCTTCTCTCCGCTCAGCAGGAGACGCAGGCCACGTTGGCGGCCCTGGAAAGGAGGCTTGCGGCGCTCGAAGGAAACGCTGCCGGATTGAGTGCAGATCACGATGTAGCCCCGACACCCGACAAGCCACCTGAGAAGCACGGCGCGTACTGGAGGGGTGGTGCTGGGCGGCAGCGCCGTCTGACAGGCCGTGGTGTGGCCAAACTCAGAGAAATGCATGCTCAAGGCATGGAGCCTTCGGCAATTGTTAAAGAGCTGAAGGGATCCCTGAAAACTATCAAAAAACGAATTTTGGAACTAAAGCTTAATGAGCCGGTAAAATCTGAGCATCTGATAGAAAACGTGGTTAATACCATGGGGATTGACCTTCCTCACAACAGAGCTGAGGAGTTTGTAGACCTTTTGGGCATTGGGTTTTCGGATGAGGAATTGGCCGTAGAATTCGACATCCCAAAGGATCAAGCGGCCACATGGCGCCAGCTGATCCGCGCCCGAACGACGATGGGCGCCGAAGACAAAGCGACCGGTCCCGCAGAGGCGGGGGGCGAAGCGCAACCTGTCAAGCGCTCGCGGGAGGAAGAAACGCGCAAGATTCAGGAACGGCGGGCGGAGGTCGGCCGTTTGCGCGCAGATGGCTTGACGTGGGCCGCAATCGCCAGGGCTTTGAAGATCAGTGACAAGGCGGCGCGGAATCATGGTGATGCGCTTGGGCTGCGCAAGCCCGCGTCCGCCGCGGCTAAGAAGTAGGCGGCCAATCAGGCAACCCTTGGCAACGTCCCGGTGTTGTCCGCCGGGACGCGAGCTCTGGAACCGTTCGTACGGCCGGCTGCCCCGCCGCGCGCCAACATCTTCAATCGCAGTGTCGAAAAGGCATACCCGTTTCCGAGGCTGTTGGCCTTCTTGAATTCCCGAATCTTGTATTCAGTGGGGTTGTTCGTGTACTTTATTTCGAACCTGAAATACATAAAAACTTCGTGCCACCACTTCTTTATACTGTTGAGCGTCCCAGAGAAGTGTGCGGCCATTGGATTGGCTTCGATCTTCCTGCGCAATGCAACATACGCACTCAGAGCCTCGTTCCTCGTGCCCTGCTTGTAGAAATTGCGGAACGCCAAGCCAATCTTGTAGAGGCCTGCGATGACTTCATCGTAAGCAATGAGCTTGGTGATGATCGTCCGATCTTTCTCGGTCAGACGGTCGATAATCCCTTCCAGACGGCGCGTCTCGGCGCCGGAAAGCTTGGCCTGGAACCGCTTGCGGCCGTGGGGCGTCGCCGGGCGCCGTTTCTGAATGGCCTGGGTGAGCACCGTCTTGGCTTCGTCCGGCAGCGCGCCGAGAATCCGCGGCAGCGCAGCCCGCTCTTCCGCCGTCGGCTCTTTCACCACTGCGTCCACCGCCGCCTGCTCCGCCCTGGTCAGACGCAGTATCATCAGCAGGCGCGCGAGGGAGCGCTTCTGGCCCTGCACCGTGACGAAGGCCCCAGGCGCGTACGCCCGGCAGGCCGCGGCCACGTCGCGCAGCAGATCGCGCATAAGGTGAATCTTGTCCGCCATGTGCTTGGCGTTCGGGAGCGCGCGTCGGATGGCGCCGCGCAGCACCTCCGACATGTCGCTGACGACGAGGCGGATCCGTTCAAAATTCGGGATCATCCGCAACCGCTCGACGATGCGATCTTCCGCGCCCTTGTCGTTTTCCCCGATGGGCCAGACGTCGAACACCGTGCGGTTCGTCAGATCGACAAGCATGATGTGCGGGCGGCCGCCACAGGCAAAGCCGTCGATCCCAAGCGCCCGGGGCGTTGGTTTCTGCCAAACCGCCTTGTTCTCCACGAGGTGGAGACGATGGGCGTTTCGCACGGTCGCCTCGCTGGTGCCGATCTCCTCAGCCAAGTGGGCGTACGTCACGTTGCCGTTGGCCGTCCACCCGATCGTTTTGAAGACCGCCTCCGACAGCCGCGTTCCGGGAACCGGATCCACCTTCTGCCCACAAGCGGTCCTCCCGCATTTCCGGTTGGGGCAGCGGTAGCGTTGAAAGCGGATCCGCGTAGAAGTGGGGCATTCCAGAGGCGGGAGGACGATCCCACGGGAACGGTCCTTACCGTTGCGGTGCATGCGACGCCCGCATGTCGGGCAGCATGGCCGTTCTTCATTGGGAGGGGCGTCGACCAGGATGACTTGGCGGCCGTCCGGGAAGCGGATCAGGGGACCAGCCGCCAGCACGCCGGGCAGGAGGGCAGCGTGAGCGCCCTCCTGCCCCTGGCTGAACTGTGCGGCTGCGGTCGACAAGGCTGGCTACCCCTTTGGAACTTCCAAAGAGGCATCTGGGTTCGACCCGCCCCGGCGCCGGAGTTGTTCAGTCCTAGGATTTCCCCATACTGCGACGCAATTAGGAATATTTACAGATCGAGGCGGCGCGCCGGGGTGTCCTGGTAGAGGCGGGCGCGGCGGATGTAGCGGCGCATGACGCCGACGTCGCGGTGCCGGGTCTGCGCCATGATCTCGGAATCGGGGGCACCCTCGCCAGCGACGGCGGTGATGAACCCAGCCCTCAGTGAGTGGCCAGCGACCGCGCGGGGGTCTAGGCCGAGGGTGACGGCGACCGCTTTCACGGCACGGGCGACGTCCTCTCCCGACAGCCGCCGCGCCGTCGGGTGCCCGCCGCGCCGCACGGAGCGGAACAGCGGGCCGGCGCGGTGGCCGGCGCGGGCGAGCCAGGCCTCGACGGCGCCGACCGGGCAGGTCTCGGCGTGACGGCCCCGCGGCACCGGCACCCGCTCGAGGTCGCGGCCGCTCACGTTCTCCTTCGACCGGCGCAGCACCACCAGCAGCCCCTCGCCGGTGATCTCGATCCAGCCCAGGGCGTCGCCACCGGGTTCCACATCGAGCCCAACCAGCTCTGAGCGGCGCAGCGCCGCCGCGTAGCCGAGCAGCAGCAGCGCGCGGTCGCGGACCCCCTTCATCGTGTCGGGGAGGCTGGCCACGGCCTGGCGCAACTGTTCGGTGGACAACGCAACCTTGGCGGCCGGCGGCGCGCCGTGTGCGCGGCGGATGCCGGCCCACACCGCCGCCAGCCCCGCATCGCCGAGGTCGAGACGCATCCCGGCGCGCTGGTGGAGTGCTGCAATAGTCGCCATGCGGCGCTCGAGCGTGGCCACCGCCAGCCGCCCGGCGTGGGCGGCCAGGTACAGCCCGAGGATGTGCGGGGTGGTGGGGAACGCCGCGACCCCGGTGTCTGCGCACCAGGCCTGGAAGTGCGTCCAGTCGAACCGGTAGGCCCGGCGCGTGGCCGGCGCCAGGGCGAGCGCCGCGTAGGCCTCGGCGCGGGCGGCCAGTCCGGCCGGCAGCGCCGCGTCGGCGCCGCCGAGGGCCGGCGTGGACCGCGACGGAGTTCCGTCGCGGTCCATGGCCGTGGGGTCGATCGCGCTCACAGCGTGGCCTCGTCGCGCACGACGATGTCCGCCGGCGTCCGGAGCATCCAGAAGCCGCCCTCGAACTCCAGGGTGATGACGACCCGGGCGCCGCCGGCGAGGAACCGGTCGGCGTCGCGTTCGGCGTCCGGCCGCGAGGAGCGGATCGGACTGGAGTGGTGCGTGCTGCCGAAGACGCCGACGGTGCGGTACTGCTTGGTCATAAAACCCCTCCTTGGCTGTGTGAAGGGGATTTCAGACCGTGGGTCGCCGCCGTACCGCGTAGGACCCCTTAGACGATACTCATGGAGTGCCTCGGCTTTTGGTCTTAGATGGTCGGGAACCGTGTTCAGCGCACGATGGGCGAGAGCTGGGCGGTGTTGCTCGTTCCAAGCCTGGAGCTTCTTGGTTACAGCCCAGAATATGCCGCCGTGAGGGCGAACCGACCACTCAACCCCGGAGCGGTCGGTAACGCCGCCCCACCGTGATGACGTGGCCGTCGTCGGCGACCACCGCATAGGCGTCGAGGAGATCGGCGAGGCGGCGGAGGGCGACGCCGCCGACCTCGCGTTCAAGCCGTCGGCGGGATCGGCGATCGAAGAAGTAGACGTCAGCCCCGCCTCGGCGCAGGACGCGTCCATAGTCGAACAGCCAGTTCACGACGAGCGGCGGGACGGCACGCTGCTGGGCGCGCTCGGTGGCGTGGTGCGTGTACGGTGTCATAGCCCGAGCTCCTCGACGGTGGGGCCGTCCGAGGTGTTCGACTTGTCGGCGCGCAGGGCGCCAGCGGGAAGCCACTCCGCGTCGCCTGGACGGCGAACCTCCAGGTCGCGCCATGCGTTGCGCGTCGTCTTCGTCACCGCGTTGGCGAACTCGCTGGGGCTGACCGGCTTGTCCTCGTAGAGGATCTGATCGCCCAGGACCTTAGCGTAGTGGTAGGCCCCCTTGAACCGAATGCGCAGCATCGTTCCATGGGGCAGGAAGACCTCCTTCCACCGGTAGCCGCCCGTCTCGAAGATCTCGGGCATCAGGTCGGCCTGTTTCCAAGAGGCATTGTCCATCCAGTACTCGATCGCGGTGGTGACAGTGGCCACCGGATCCCGGTCGCTGCCTTGCTTACGCAGGAAGTCCACGAGGCTCAGGAAGACGTCGGTCTGCACAGGGACGTTGATGTGGGATGCGGTCATGGATCGGGTCTGCCTTATAGGGGCGGTTTGGTTCTGACCATCAATATGAAAGGCAATAACAGGCAAGTCAAGGCCCTATTGCCTATTTTAGCCTTTCGATGCACGGCGCACGCCGGTCAAGGCGGGTCTTACCGATAATTCTCCCTTATCGGTAAGACCTACCTTGACCGCGGCCGCCGCGTCGGCGACGATCGCCGTCCCCACCCCGACACGCGTTTCCCGCCCCCGCCATGCTTCCCACATCCCAAGCCGCCGGTCCGACGGTCGCCCTGCCGACCGACCGCATGCCGGAGGCCGAGGTCGCGCTCCGCTTGGCCTTCCATCTCCTCGACCAGCCCGGCAGCGGTGGCCACGCCGAGGTCGCTGTCGACGGCGCCATGGTCCGTGTCGCCGGCCGCGACATCTTCCCGCTCGCCGCCTTCCTTGCGGCAACCAGCTGGCAGCAGGTGGAGCGGAGCCCCAACGCGGGCAACGCCTGGCAGGGTCGGTACCGCCGCGGCAACCATGCCTTGACGGTGCACGCCCGCTCCGGCGTCGGCGACGTGGTGGCACGGGTCGGCACGCGCCGGATTCGCGCCGAGTGCAAGGGCGGTCCTCTTGTGCCGCGGAAAGGCAGCCCGGAGTACCCGATCCTGCAGAAGGGCATCGGCCAGGTCGTCACGATCGAGGGCGTTGCCCCGGAGGACCTGATCGTCGTCGCGGTGCCGGCCACCCCCCGGTTCGCCACCTTGCGCGAGCGCTGGAGAGACCGGCCGCTGTTCGCCGCCACCGCCATCCGCATCGTGCTGGTCGGGCGCGACGGACGCGTCGACGGCCTCGAGGATCTCGCGCCATGAGCGGCGAGCCGCAGCGGCCCGCTCTGCCCGCGCCGGCGGCCGCCCCCCTTCCGGCCGAGCTGGCGACGACGGCCGAAAAGGCGAAGGCGTACGCCGACGCCGCCCTCGCGATGAATACACGACGCGCCTACGCCGGCGATTGGCGCGCTTTCACTGCCTGGTGCGCCGCGCGAAACCTAGAGAGCCTACCGGCGGCGCCGGAGACCGTGGCGCTCTACCTCGCGGATCAGGCGGACCGCCTCAAGCCCGCCACCCTCGAACGCCGCCTCGCCGCCATCGCCAAGGCGCACGCCGCCGCCGGCTATCCCTCACCACGCACCGCCGGTCCAGTGGGGCTGGTCCGCAAGGGCATCCGCGCCACGCACGGCACGGTGCCGGCGAAGAAGGCAGCCGTCTCCATCCTCGACCTGCGGCACATGTTGGCCACGCTGCCCAGCGGCCGCCGCGGTGTCCGCGACCGCGCCCTTCTGCTGCTCGGCTTCGCCGGAGGCTTCCGGCGCTCGGAGCTCGTTGGCCTCGACGTCGCCGACCTCGAGGCCGCCGGCGACGGCCTGCGCGTCACCGTCCGCCGCGCCAAGACGGACCAGGAGGGGCGCGGGCGCACCATCGCCATCCGCCGCGGCCGCCACCCGGAGACCGATCCGGTGGCCGCGGTGCAGGCGTGGATCGCCGAAGCGGGGCTGGTCGACGGGCCGTTGTTCCGCGGCGTGCGGAACAACGGCGTGGTGGAGGACGGGCGGCTGAATGACCGCACCGTGGCACTGGTGGTGCAGCGGGCGGCCAAGAGGATCGGGCTCACCCCGGAGCGCTTCGCCGGCCACAGCTTGCGCCGCGGTCTCGCAACCGCGGCGGCCGAGCACGGCGCGCCTGAGCGCGTCATCATGCGCCAGACTGGCCACCGCTCCGAGCGCATCTTGCGCGGCTACATGGGGGACGGTAACCAAAGCTGCGTAAAGTTCACACATCGGCGAGCTGAGGTGCATCCTGAGCCGAAATGGCCACGGAGGGCGCCTCTGACCGCGGAGCTGGGACCGCAATCTGCGACGGCAAGGGAGCGGGTACACGCG
>DASPIO010000394.1:0-10227 GCA_035629155.1 Azospirillum sp.
GTGCGGGATGCCGTCGTAGACCGACAGCTCCAGCATCTTCGGGTCCACCATGATGAAGCGGCAGCGCTCCGGCGGCAGGCGGTAGAGCAGCGACAGGATCATCGTGTTGATCGCCACCGACTTGCCCGAGCCGGTGGTGCCCGCCACCAGCAGGTGCGGCATGCGGGCGAGGTCGGCCACCACCGGCTCGCCGCTGATGTCCTTGCCCAGCGCGATGGCGAGGTGGGCGGAGGTGTCGCGGAAGACAGCGGCGTCGAACATCTCGCGCAGGTAGACCATCTCGCGCACGGGGTTCGGCAGCTCGACGCCGATGACGGAACGGCCGGGCACGATGGCGATACGGGCGGTGACCACGCTCATGGACCGCGCGATGTCGTCCGTCAGGTTGATGACGGTGGAGGACTTGGTGCCGGGCGCCGGCTCCAGCTCATAGAGCGTCACCACCGGGCCGGGGCGCACGTCCATGATCTCGCCGCGCACGCGGAAGTTCCGCAGCACGGTTTCCAGTTGGCGGGCGTTGCGGGCCAGCACCGTCTCGTCGTGCTGCTGCGGCGGGCGCGGCGGCGGCGTCTGCAGCAGATCCACCGACGGCAGCAGGTAGGGGCCGCCCGGCTCCGGCTTCTCGGCCGGGACGCGGGGCGCCGTGCTGGAAACGTTGGCGACCGGCAGGTGGATGACCACGGTGGACTGGCCGCCGTGCGTCGCGCCGTGGGTGGCCTGGGGCGCCGGCGCGGGGGCGGGCACCGCCGGCTCCACCGGTGTGGACAGGCTGGGCACGTTGGCCGTGACGGCGGTGCCCGTCTCCTCCGACGCGCGCGCCTCGTAGGCCCAGTCGACGCCGGCCAGGAAGGCGAATCCGGCGACCACCGCCAGCGCCTCGTCGCCGAGGCCGGTCGAGTAGACGGCGCCGGCGCCCGGCGTGCCCGGCAGCACCTCCACCGCCCACAGCGAGCGGCCGTCGGCGGCGTGCGGGACCAGGTTGAAGGGACGCCCGTTCAACGCACACCACAGGTTGAACTCGTCGGCGGTGACGATGCCGGACTGGGTCAGCGGGGCGGCGAGGTGGGGAATACGCGGCTTCATGCCGGGGCTCCCGAGGTCTGGGTGGCGGCGGGTGCCGGGGCGGTTTCGGTGCCGGCGGAAGGCGGTGCGGCGGCCTCGACGACGCGCGGCTCCGCGTTTGGCGTGGCGGCGGCGGCGCCGGTCAGCTCGTAGGCGGCGACCAGCAGCTTGTCCACCGCGGCGCCGTCGCTGGACAGCGGCAGGACGAGGCGTTCGAACGTGCGCCGGGTGCCGTCGAAATTGCCGGTATAGACGCGGGCGACCGGCAGGCGTTCGCGCAGCACGGCCTCGTACTCGGCGGCGAGGATGGCGCGCTGTTCGTCCGGCAGGGCGTCCAGCGTGTGGCCGAGGCGCGAATGCCCCCACGCCTCCGCCAACGCCTTGCCGTAGTAGGAATAGACGAAGTCGTCATCGCCGATCACTTCGAAGATGACAATATTGTCCTTCCACGGCCGCAGGTCGGCGGGCGCGATGGTGCTGGACACAGGCGGGATCCCGCCGGAACATTTGCCGAGCCAGAAGTCGAGCAGGCCGCTCAGGGCAAGCGTCGTCAGCTCGGTTCTTTCCTTCATCATGGGATGTGCGGTTTCGCGACAGGGGCCACAGGGGCTTTCAAGGACGGACCGAACCATACCCGCAACGGCCCGCACGGTGCAACCGGACCTTACCCCAAAGGGGTGGGACATCGCGCGTGGCCGCCCACCCGTGTCGGAAATGCCGCGGCGGGAAGGGGGCTCAGGCCGCGCGGAAAGCCCCGTAGGTTGGATTGAGCCGCAGGCGAAGGCCCAACATTCCCGGCCATGCGAGGAATGTCGGGTCTCGACCCAGCCTACGCGTCCCGCCCGTGTCGGTCCATCACCCCGGACAGCTCACCCCCGTGCCGCCCAGGCCGCAGTAGCCGCCGGGGTTCTTGGCGAGGTACTGCTGGTGATAGTCCTCGGCGTAGTAGAAGGGCGGCGCCTCGCGGATCTCGCTGGTCACGGGGCCGTAGCCCTGGCGGGCCAGCGCCTGGGCGTAGGCGTCGCGCGAGGCCTCGGCGGCGGCGCGCTGCGCGTCGGTGTGGACGTAGACGGCGGAGCGGTACTGCGTGCCGACGTCATTGCCCTGGCGCATGCCCTGGGTGGGATCGTGGCTTTCCCAGAAGACCTTCAGCAGATCCTCGAACCGCACCTTGACGGGGTCATAGACGACGCGCACCACCTCGGTGTGGCCGGTCCGGCCGGAACAGACCTCCTCGTAGGTCGGGTTGGGCGTGACGCCGCCCTGGTAGCCGACCGCCGTCACCCACACCCCCGGCACCTGCCAGAACTTGCGCTCCGCCCCCCAGAAGCAGCCAAGGCCGAAGTCGGCGACCTCCAGCCCCGCCGGATAGGGCGGCTTGAGGGGGTGGCCGTTGACGTGGTGGCGCTCCGGCACCGGCATGGGCTCGGCGCGGCCGGGCAGAGCCTCGGCTTCGGTCGGCAGGGCGAGGGGCTTACGCAGGAAATGGCCGAGCATGGCGCGGCGTCCTCCGGATGGTCGGTCAGGCCGAATGGCCTGTGAGGAAAGGCAAGTGGGGGCCGAACGGCCGAGCGGCAAGTGCACACGGCCCCACCTTGGCGGGAACCGCCACACACGCCACATGGTTCTGGCGCCACCCGCCGGAAGGAGGCCGGACGCTGAGACCGCTGCTGCACCCCCGTCTCATCAACCCGCCCACCGGGGATCCCGGCGTGCTCGTCGAGTTCCTGTTCGAACGGCGTGCCCTGCTGCTCGACATCGGCGACCTGACGACGTTGGCGCAGCGCAAGATGCTGCGCGTCAGCCATGCCTTTGTCAGCCACGCCCACATGGACCACTTCGCCGGCTTCGAGCGGCTCCTGCGCACCTGCTTCGGCCGGCCGGCGCCGCTGCACCTGTTCGGGCCGGAGGGGTTCATCGACCGGGTGGCGGCCAAGCTGGGCGGCTACACCTGGAATCTGGCGCCGGGCTACGCCAACGACTTCGTCATCACCGCCACCGCGCTGTCGGACGACGGCACGGCGCGCAGAACCACCTTCCACAGCCGGCGAGGCTTCGCCCGCGAGGGGGAGGAGACGGTCGCCGTCCCCGACGGCGTGCTGCTGGCCGAGGAGGGGGTGCGAGTGCGCGCCGCCGTGCTGGACCACGGCGACATTCCCTGTCTCGCCTTCGCGGTGGAAGAGCCGGCGCACGTCAACGTCTGGAAGGCCCGGCTGGAGGCGCTGGGCCTGACCACCGGCCCCTGGCTGCGCGACCTCAAGCGCGCCGTGCTGCGCGGTGACCCGGACGACACGCCGGTATCCGCCGCCGTGCCGGGCGCCGGCATGCGGGTGCTGCCGCTGGGCACGTTGCGGGGGCAGGTGCTGTCCGTCGTGCCGGGCCAGCGCATCGCCTATGTGGTTGACGCCGCCTTCACCCCGCGCAACGCCGAACGCATCGTCGGGCTGGCGCGCGGGGCCGACGTGCAGTTCATCGAGACGCCGTTCCTCGACGCCGACGCCGGCATCGCCGGGGCGCGCAACCACCTGACGGCGGGACAGGCCGGGCGGCTGGCGGCGGCGGCCGGAGTGGGGCGGATCGTGCCCTTCCACTACTCGCCGCGCTACACCGGGCGGGAGGAGGATCTGGCGCGCGAGGCGGAAGCGGCATTCCGTACCGCTTCCGGCGGAGTTGGCGCCGCCGCTCCCGCGCCCGATTGTTTAGGATAGGAGACGCCATCACGGAACGGGAGGCCGCCATGGCCATCAACGAAGCCGCCTATCAGCGCCTGGAGGCGCACGGCCGCCGCGACGGCCGCATCACCGTCGAGGAGATGGGGCGCGAACTGCCCATCGAGGAGATGGACCCGGTCGAGATCGCCGAGGTCGTCGACCGGCTGGAGCGCGCGGGCATCGACGTGGACGTCGACGCCGCCCTGCTGAAGCCGCACCCCGACCGCGGGCGATCGGGCGACGCCGCCGGCGTGGTCGACATCGCCCACCCGGCGGCCCCGGCGGTGTCGGTACCGGGCGTGCGCCCGTCGCGGCCGGCCGACATCGCCGGCATGGGCGAACCGCTCCACGGCCATTCCGGGCACGGCCGGAAGGCGCCGACCTGGAACCACAACGGCATGGACCTGCTGCCGATCGTCTGCGTCGGTGTCGTCGCCATCGTGATGATCGTGGCGCTGGGGTAGCGGGCGCTCAGATCCAGGCCGTTTCGATGGTCTGGTCGCTGAAGCGGATCAGTTCGACCCGGTAGAGCCGTTCGCCGTCGTTGACGACGACGGCGCCATCGGCGGCGCGGACCAGCGTGTACTGGGCGCGGGTGTAGAGGAAGACGGCGGTGTCGGTGCCGTCGCCGCCGTCGATGGTGTCCCACCCGGCGTTGCCCGCCGTCGTGGCGTTGTCGCCGTAGAGCGTGTCGTTGCCCAAGTTGCCGAAGAGCGCGTCGTTGCCGTCGCCGCCCAGAATCACGTCGTCGCCCTGACCGCCGAAGATGGTGTCGCTGCCGGAATCGCCCACCAACCGGTCGCTTGCCAGATTGCCGTAGAGGACGTCGCTGCCGTCGCCGCCCGACACCGTGTCGTTGCCCTGGCCGCCGAACAGGGTGTCGGCGCCGGTGCCGCCCAGCAGCGTGTCGTTGCCCAGGTTGCCGTACAGCACGTCGTCGCCGCCCTGGCCGTCGGCGTAGTCGTTGCCGCCGAGCATCGACGTGGTGTCGTTTCCGCTGGTGCCGATGTAGGTGTCGTTCCCCTCCGTCCCCGTCCCGCCGGTGGGCGTGGTGGTGGGCGTGGAGGTGGCCGTGCCGCCGGCGGCGCCATAGAGCGCCACGACGCCGGAGATGTCGTCGGAATGCAGGACGGTCTGGTTGGAGTTGTAGGCGTACATGATGGCCTGGGACACGCTGGTGTGGTCCAGGCCGATGGCGTGGCCGATCTCGTGCACGGCCACGGAGTAGAAGTAGGTGCCGCTGCCCGCCGAACTGGACCACGACTCGCTGGAATCGAAGACGATGTCGGACTGCGTCATCGTCGAGCCGCGGTACATGTAGTGGGCGGTCGCCAAGGTGCCGCCGGACCCGTCGATGCTGCCGCCGCCCAGGCGGATGTCGACGTCGGCGCCGTCCGCCACCTTCACGAAGTGGATGTTGGCCACCTGCTCCCAGGCGTTGAAGGCCTGCTGCGCCAGCGCCTGATAGCCGCTGGGCAGGAACGTCAGCGTCGAGCCGAAGGTTTCGCGGCTGTCGTAGTTGTATTCCGCGAAGCTCCAGGTGACGGTGCCGCCGGACGTGCCCATGCCGCCGTCGCCCCACTTCGGGCCTTCGAGCACGTAGTCCTTCTGGACGCTGACGCTGCCGTCGGCGTTCACGGTGACGTTCGAGGTGGCGCAGGTGCCGCACCCGCAGGCGAAGCTGCCGCCGCCGACCGATCGCGCGGCCTCCGGTGTCACTTGTCCGGGGAGTGGAGAGAGCAACGGGTCCGGCATGCAGGGTCTCCCCACGGGCGCCGGCGCGCCGAACCGTTCGGGTGCGGGCCGGGCATGATAGTCCGGGTTGATTGTTCCGACGGTGTTCGCGCGGAGTCAACCGACAAAGGGCGGCCTACGCCTCGCAGCGCATGCGATTGCGACCTTCGCGTTTGGCGCGGTAGAGGGCGGCGTCCGCGCGGTTGAGCGACGCCTCGATGGAGGCGTCCTCGGGCGCCCATTCGGCGACGCCGACGCTGACGGTGCAGTGGACATCGGCGCCGACGCCGGACAGCGCCGCCCCCTCGATCGCCTCGCGCAGGCGTTCGGCCGTGGCGACCGCGCCGTCCAGGTCGGAGTCCGGCAGCAGGACGGCGAACTCCTCGCCGCCGATGCGGCCGATGTGGTCGGTGGCGCGCAGCACCGACAGGGCGACCCGGGCGACCTGCTTCAGCACCTCGTCCCCCACGGCGTGGCCGTGGCGGTCGTTGATTTCCTTGAAATGGTCGATGTCCAGCATCAGCACGCCCATCGGGCGCTGGTGCCGGCGGGCCAGCGCCACCTCGCGCTCGGCCATGGCGAAGAAGTGGCGGCGGTTGGCGATGCCGGTCAGCGCGTCGAGCATGGCGAGCCGCTCCAGTTCGCGGTTGCTGCGCTCCAGGGCCGCCGCCATGCCGGCGAGGTCGCGCTCCGTCTGCTTGCGGCGCGAGATGTCCTCCTCCAGCGCCACGAAGTGGGTGATCGCCCCTTCGGCGTCGCGCACCGGCGAGATGGCGACGGACACCCAGACGTCGAAGCCGTGCTTGGTCCTTTGCAGCATCTCGCCGTGCCAGCCCTCGCCACGCCGGGCGGCGGCGATGTGCGGCCGGTAGGCATCGTGCGCCGCGTTGGGGGAGCGGAAGACGGCGGGCGTGCGGCCCTTCACCTCGGCCAACGTGTGGCCGGACAGGCGCTCGAACGCCGGGTTCACGTATTCGATGCGGGCGTCGGCGTCGGCAATGATCACCGCCGCCGCGCTCTGGGCGATGGCGGAGGAGAAGGTGCGCAGTTCGCGCTCGACCCGGCGGCGGTCGGTGATGTCGTGGACGATGGAGTAGAGGAGCATGCGGTCGCCCACCTCGATGGGACCGGAGTGCACCTCCACGTCGCGCACCTCGCCGGACGCCAGACGGTGGCGGAACAGGAAGTGCGAGCGCGACTCCGCGCGGGCGCGCGCCATCTCGGCGGCGACCTGCTCGGGCGTCAGGCAGTTGATATCGCCGATGCGGCGGGCCTTCAGCGCTTCCACCGGCCAGCCGTAGAAGTCGGCCGCCGCCTGGTTGGCGTCGACGATGGTTCCGTCCGCCGGGTCGATCAGCAGCTCGACCGCCTTGCACTGGGTGAACAGCCGGCGGTAGCGCTGCTCGCTGGCGCGGAGCGCCGCCTCCACCCGCAGGCGCTCGGCCCGTTCGCGGTCGCGGGCGATGCCGAGCGTCAGCTTGGCGGCCAGTTCGCCGAGCAGGGCCACCTCCTCCCCGTCGAAGGCGTCGGGCTGCGCCGCGTAGACGCCCAGCGCGCCGATCACCCGTCCGCCCAGGCGCAGCGGCAGGCCGATGCAGGACGCGAAGCCGCGCTGCGTCGCTTCGTCGCGCCAGGGGCCGAAGGCGGGGTCGGTGTGGATGTCGCGCACGACCATCGGCTGGCCGGTGCGGATCGCCGCGCCGACCGGGGTGTGCCCGCGCTCCGTGTCGTCCCAGGAAAGTTCGAGCCCGTCGACGTAGCCGGTGGCGAAGCCGCTGTGCGCCATCGGCCGCACGGGCTTGCCCGGCGCGTCCACGGCGTAGCCGACCCAGGCCATGCGGTAGCCGGCCTCGTCGACGATGACCGAGCAGACCTCCGCCAGCACCTGCGTTTCCGGGAGGTCACGGGCGAGAATGTCGCCGCAGCGCCCGATCGCGGTGAGGGCGCGCATCCGGCGGCGCAACGCCGCCTCGGTGTCCGGCGGGGGATGCGCCACCAGCCGCGCCCGCCGCATCAGCAGCGCCGCGCCGGCGGCGGCGGCCATCAGGCCCAGGGCAACCGTTGCGATGGAAGGCATGGCACGACAAGGGGCAAGGGAAGGTCCGGCCTCGGGGCAGGATGAAGCGCACGTATCATGGTATGCCCCAAGCGTTGCCAAAGCCTTTCCAGCGTGCTCAACCGCCGGTCAGCGTGTGGATGACGATGGCCGCGGTGGCGGCGACGTTCAGCGACTGCACGTGGCCGGAACCGGGGATGACCACCACCTCGTCGCAGGCGTCGAGGGTGGATCCGGGCAGTCCGTCCTCCTCGTTGCCGAGCACCAGGGCGACCGGCTTGCCGGCCGCCTTCAGCGACGCCAGCGGCCGGGCGCGCGGCGACAGGGCGGTGCCGACCACGCGGTGGCTGTCCTTCAGGCGCTTCAGCGCGGCGGCGAAGCGCTCGGCCCGGTAGACCTCGACCCATTCGAAGCCGCCCTCGGCGACGCGGTAGCTGGCCTCCGACGGCAGGGCCTGTCCGGGGTGATCGGAGACGACGACGCGCGGCAGCCCGAAGAAGGCGGCGGTGCGCACGATGGCGCCCAGGTTGTGCGGGTTGCCGACGCCGTCCAGCAGCAGCAACGGCTTGCCCTCCGTCGCCCAGCGCCTGGCCTGTTCGGGGTCGAAGGCGGGCACCGGGCGCGGCTCGATCAGGGCGACCACGCCGCCGTGCATGGCGGTACCGGCGACGCGCGCCAACTCGTCGCCCTCGACCAGCCGGTAGGGGCGGCGGGCGCGGGAGAGGTGTTGGCAGAAGGCGCCGACCTGCGGTTTCAGCCGTTCGTCGAAGAACAGCCGCTCGACCCGGCCGGCGTCGCGCTCGAACAGGGCCGAGACGGCGGCCAGCCCGGCGACGCGGAACAGCCTGCCGGGCTCGCGCTCCCGTGCCGGCGCCGCCGGTTCGGCCTCCTTTCGGGGGCGGGGTGGTCCCGGTCTGCGCGTGGGGTGCCGGTCCGCCGGTCGTGCCATGTCCGTCCCTTGGGTTCGTGAAGGGCGGCAGTGTGGCGCAAGCGGTGCCGGGGTTCCAGCGTCAGTGTCGGGTATTGCGGCGCGTCAGTCCGACGTAGGCGGCGGCCGCGGCGGCCGCGACCCCGGCCAGCACCGCGGGGGCGGCCCAGGCTGGCGGCGGGCGGTTGAAGCCGCCGTGGACGCCGCGCCCTTCCTCCATCGGTTCGAACAGGTTGCCGTCGCGGACGGGGGCCGGCGGCGTGCGGGAGAAGTGGCGCCGGGCGCCATAGCCGGCCACCGCCTCCATCACCCGCGGCGCCACCGCGTGGCCGAGCAGGGCGAGCTTGGCCAGCGCTCCGACGGTGGCGCGCGACCGGGGGCGCCGGGCCAGCGCGACGATGGTCTCGGCGACGTCCTCCGGGTCGTCGTAGAACGGCCCTTCCGGCTCCAGCGCGTGGCCGGTGTAGTTGGCGCCGTGCTTCAGCCCCGGCGTGTCGGTGAAGGACGGGTAGACGCCGCACACGTGGATGCCCGGCTCGTCGCCCAGTTCGGCCCGCAGGCTCTCCACCAGCCCTTCCAGGCCGAACTTGCTGGCGGCGTAGGCGGCGGCGTAGGGCGCGGGCGCGTAGGCGCCGACCGAGATGGTGTTGATGAGCACCCCGTGCCCCTGCCGGCGGAAGATGGGCAGCACCGCGTGCGCGCCGTGCAGCGGGCCCAGCAGGTTGGTTTCGATGACGCGGCGGTGCGCCTCGACCGGCGTCTCCTCGAACCGGCCGACGGCGCCGACGCCGGCGTTGTTGACCCACACGTCGATGCCGCCGAACGCCTCGACCGCGCGGGAGGCGAGGCGGCGCACAGCGTCGGCGTCGGTGACGTCGGTTGGCACGACGGCGGCCTCCGCGCCCAGCGCGCGGCATTCCTCCGCCACCTCCTCCAGCAGCCCTTCGCGCCGCGCCGCCAGCACCAGCCGCGCCCCCTGGCGCGCGAAGCCCTGCGCCGTGGCCCGGCCGATGCCGCTCGACGCCCCGGCGATGACGACCACCGCTCCGTCCAGATTGTCCATGACTTCCCCCTCCCGTGATAACGGGAACTCAACAGGGCGGGAGCGCGGCCGTTGCGGCGGCGTTGGGCTGCCTGACGGCTACAGCAGCTTCACCACCAGGAAGCCGCCGACCAGGGTGACGGCGAAGACGCTGGTGACCAGGGTCAGGCGCTTTTCGATGAAGTCGCGGATCGGGGTGCCGAACCAGTAGAGCAGCGCCGCCACCAGATAGAAGCGGATCGAGCGCGAGATGATCGAGGCGCCGATGAACACCCAGATGTCCAGCTTCGCGACACCGGCCGTGATCGTCAGCAGCTTGTAGGGAATCGGCGTCATCCCCTTGATGATCAGGATCTCCGCGCCGTAGTCGACGAAGGTCTGGCGCAGGGTGTCGAACTGGGCTTCCAGGTGGTAGAGGTCGATGACCCAGCGGCCGATCGTCTCGTACAGGAAGAAGCCGATCATGTAGCCGGCAATGCCGCCGACCACCGAGGCCAGCGTGCAGATGGTGGCGATGCGCCAGGCGTTCGCCCGGTTCGCCAGCACCATCGGCACCAGCAGCAGGTCCGGCGGGATCGGGAAGAAGGAGCTTTCGGCGAAGGACACGCCGGCCAGCCACGTCGTGCTGTGCTTCGAGGCGGCCTTGGCCATGGTCCAGTCGTAGAGGCGCTTCAACATGCCGGGCGGCCCGTCG
>DASPIO010000395.1:0-3780 GCA_035629155.1 Azospirillum sp.
GCGGCGCTGGTCGCGGCCCTGGACCTGGTGATCTCGCCGGCGATGTCGGCGGGCGAGCTGGCGGGGGCGCTGGGCGTGCCGGTGTGGCGCTTCGGGGCGGTCGACTGGACGCAGCTGGGGGCGGCGGTGCGGCCGTGGTTCCCGACGATGCGGCTGTTCCAGCCGCGTTCCGGCGAGACGCTCGGCGACGTCCTCGTCCGCATCGGCCACGAACTGCGCCGGCTGGCGCCGCCGCCGCCCTCGAAGCCGCCCGTCGAGCCCGCGCCCGACCCCGACGCCCTCCTGGAAGCCGCCGCCGGGCATCATCGGCGGGGCGACCTCGCCGTCGCGGCACCGCTGTACGCCCGTGTGCTGAACCTGCGCCCCGGCGACCCGGTGGCTCTCCACCTTTCGGGCCTGCTGGCACACCAGACGGGCGACCATGAAGCCGCCGTGGCGCGCATCGGCGCCGCGCTGGAGAGGCTGCCGGCCTACACCGCCGCCCGCCTCAGCCTCGGCGGCGCCTTGCTGGCGCTGGGGCGGCCGGGCGACGCGGCGGTCCACTTCGGGTGTGCGGTGGCGCTGGAGCCCGGCAAAGCCGCGGCGCTGACCAACCTCGGCAACGCCCTGGAGGCGCTGCACCAACTGGAGGGGGCCGAGCGCTGGCAACGCCGCGCCGTCGCCGCGGATCCGGCGCTGGCCGAGGCGCACGACAACCTCGGCGCCGTGCTGCTGCGCCTCGACCGGCCGGCGGAGGCGGAGCAGGCCCATCGGGCCGCGCTGACGCTGGCACCGGGGCTGGCGACGGCGCGGCTCAACCTGGGTGTGGCGCTGCGCCAGCTCGCCCGCCCGGCCGAGGCGCTGGCCCGCTACCGCGAGGCCTTGGCGCTGGCGCCGGACGTGGCCGACGCGCTGGGCAACCTCGTGCGCCTGCTGCGTGAAGGAAACCGGGCGGGGGACGCCGAGGTCTGGGGCCGGCGCGCCCTCGCGCTCGACCCCCAGCATCCGTCCGCGCACTTCAACCTCGGCCTGCTGAACCTCGCGCGCGGCACGCTCGCCGCAGGCTGGGCCGGCTACGACCACCGGTTCCGCGACCTTGCCTTCGCCGGGGCCGTCCGGCGCGTGTCGGCGCCGTCCTGGCAGGGCGAGGACCTGACCGGCAAGCGCATCCTGGTGTGGCGCGAGCAGGGCATCGGCGACCAGATCCTGTTCGCCTCCTGCCTGCCCGACGTCGTGGCGGGGGCCGGGCGGGTGATCGTCGAGTGCGACCCGCGTCTGGTTCCACTGTTCGCCCGCTCCTTCCCGACGGCCGAGGTCCGGCCGGCGACCGACGGCGAGGCGCCGGCCGTGGACGTGCACGCGCCGATCGGGTCGCTGCCGCGTTGGTTGCGCCCGGAGTCCGGCACCTTTCCGGCACGGCCCGCGTACCTGTCGGCCGATCCGGCCCGGCACCGGGTCTGGCGGGAGCGGCTGGCGGCGCTGGGGCCCGGTCCCGCCGTGGGAATCTGCTGGCGCAGCGGGCTGATGACCGCCGAACGCCGGGCCGCCTACACGCGTCTGAACGACTGGGGTCCGGTGTTCGCGGTGCCGGGGGTGCGCTTCGTGAACCTGCAGTACGACGACTGCGCGGCGGAACTGGCCGAGGCCGAACGCCGCTTCGGCGTCACGATCCACCGCTGGCCCGATCTGGACCTGAAGAACGACCTGGAAGGCGTGGCCGCGCTGATGGCGAACCTCGACCTCGTCATCTCGCCGGCGACGTCGGTGGGCGAACTGGCGGCGGCCCTCGGCACACCGACCTGGCGCTTCGGCGTCACGGACTGGACGCAGTTGGGCACGGCGGTGCGGCCGTGGTTCCCGGCCATGCGCATCTTCCCGCCGCGGCCGGGTGAAACGCTGGCCGACGTGCTGGCCCGCATTGCCGGCGCCCTGCGCGCGCCATAGCGCCTACTGGGGGCGGGCGGCACGGCGAAGAGCATGCGCGATGCGGACCAGCATGTCGGTGGAGGTCTCGCCGGGCCGGGGCTGCACGGGGCGCATGCTCGGGAACCACGGCCGCACCGCCGTGCCCAACTGCGTCCAGTCCAAAGCCCCCAGGCGCCACACGGGCGTGCCGAGGGCCCCCGCCAGTTCGCCCGACGCGGTGGCCGGGACGACCACCAGGTCGAGGCTGGCGATCAGCGCGGCCACGCCTTCCAGGTCGTTCTTGAGGTCCAGATCGGGCCAGCGGTGGATCGTGACGCCGAAGCGGCGTTCGGCCTCGGCCAGTTCCGCCGCGCAGTCGTCGTACTGCAGGTTCACGAAGTGCACCCCCGGCACCGCGAACACCGGACCCCAGTCGTTCAGACGCGTGTAGGCTCCTTCCCGTTGCGCGTTGACGATCTGGCTGCGCCAGCCGATGCCGACCGTAAGGCCGGGGCCGAGGGCGTCCAGCCGCTCGCGCCACAGGCCGAGCCTCCCGGATTCCGCATGCAGGAAGGCGGAACGGGCGGGAAAAGCGCCGAGCGTCCGGCGGATGAGGCGAGGAAGCGTGCCGGCCGGCACCTGCAGATCGGCGTCCGGCCGTGCCATCGTCTCGTTGCGCTCGGCGTCTACGGATTCCGGGCGCACCTCCGCCCAGGGGAAGGCGCGGGCGAACAGCGGGACCAGCCGGCGGTCGCATTCGAAGACGACGCGACCGCCGCACCCGGCCAGATCCTCGTAACACGAGGCGAACAGGATCTCGTCGCCCAGGCCCTGTTCGCACCACACCAGCAGCCGGCGGCCGGCCAGATCCTCGCCTTGCCACAAGGGCAGGGGAATCCGGCGCGGCTTCTGGAGCTGGCGGGCCTGGAAGCGCCGGTCGTAGCCGGCCCAACCGGCCTCAAGGTCGCCCTGTGCCAGCCTCAGCAGCCCGATGTTCCAGGCCGCCAGCGCGAAGCCCGGATCGATCCGCACCGCGCGCTCGAACGGACGCTCGCCCAGGTTCGTCCGGCCCAGCGTGCGCTCCATGGTGCCGATGTTGTTGTGCGCGTCGGGCAGAGCCGGGCGCAACGCTGCGGCGCGGCGGTAGTGCTCCAGCGCCCGCTGGAATCCACCGCGCAGCTCCTGCACGTAGCCGAGGTTGGCGTGCGCCGCCGCGTTCTCCGGATCAAGGCGGATGGCCCGGCGATGCCAGCGCTCCGCCTCGTCGATGCGGGGACCACGCTGCACGAGCAGGCCCAGGTGCGTCAGCGCGTCGGCGAAATCCGGCTTGAGTGTCACCGCGCGCTCGAAGCTCGCCAGAGCCGACTCGTCCCGGCCGAGCGCCTGATGCACCAGTCCGAGGTGATTGAAGGCCTGCGGGAAGCGCCGGTCAACGGCCAGCGCCTTGCCGATCCATTCCAGCGCATCGGCGTGCAGCCCTGCCTGATGGTAAAGCAGACCCAGCAGGTGCAGCGCGTCGGCGTGGTCCGACTGTTCGCTCAACGCCTGGCGATAGCGGACCTCCGCCTCTTGCAGGCGTCCTGCCCGGTGCAGCGCGACGGCCTCATTGAGCAGCGCCTCCAACCGCGCGGGATCGGCCGGATCCGCAGCCGTTGCGGAGGCTGGCGGCGCCAGCCGGCGCAGTTCGTGGCCGATGCGGACGAGGACGTCGCCGAGCGTCTCGCCGGAACGCGGCTGGAACAGCCGCATCGTCGCGAACCACGGCCGCACCGCCGCCCCCAGCTGCGTCCAGTCGACCGCCCCGAAGCGCCACACCGGCACGCCCAGCGCCCCCGCCAGCTCGCCCGCCGACATCGCCGGCGAGATCACCAGGTCCAGGGCCGCGACCAGCGCCGC